>JAUVCN010000019.1 GCA_030595715.1 Thermoplasmatales archaeon | reverse complement strand
CCAGGCGTTGAATTTACTATAAAGGAAATTAAGAATATATTTAGTGTTGTTCATCAAACTGCCCGGACTGATTTATTGGGCTTGATGGAATTGGGATTCCTAGAAAAATACCAATTAGGAAAACTATTTAAGTTTAAACCTACTGAAAATTTTGAAAGATTGATGGAAAATTATTGTAAATAAAAATGCCATAAATATCCATTTCAGGAATATTCTTCACATTATTCCTTTTTCCCAATTGCGGCCATTTTTGGCAACACTCTTCTTCCTTATCTGTCTGCCTACTGGCGCCATTTTGGGTAATGTTCTCACGCTTTTTCACTCCTTCCTTATGTCTGATATTCAGCAATGGACCTATGTTTATTCTTATTAATCTTTTAGAATGCAAATATTAAATATGGCCACAACCAATGAACAATTGCGGAGGAAGAATGATTTTAATCACACATTCGATCCTATCTTCTTGATAACCCTCCGTTTAGATGGGGGCACTTCCCTCGTGAGCGAGTGAGAAGACCCTCATCATTCCTTTTTAAAAATCCGCACCATGTTAACAAATAATTTTCATTCTTTCTTTTTCAGGCTAATCCATGGAACCTAAGGTTCCCAACCGGAGCTCACATTATCCATGCCTTTCAACAGCCAGTAATGCAGCTCCCGTTGCGGTCACTATTTGAGGATTATCGGGGACATACATCTTCCTTCCAAGCTCCCGTTCCATGGCAAATATCATGCCGGTGTTCTTGGCAGGACCTCCATCGAAGAAAACAACATCATGAACCCCCACCTTCTTCGCCATTGCAACAAGCCTCCTGGCAACGGCCTTGTGGATGCCCATTATGATATCTTCCTTGGGAACACCCTGGAAGATGAGGTTCGCCACTTCAGATTTCGCAAAGACCAGACAGGTTGTTGTGATGTCAACAGGGTCCTTGCTGGTCAACGATAGAGGTCCCATCTCCGATAGCGGAACATCCAGGACCTTGGCCAGCACCTCGAGGAACCTCCCTGTCCCGGCTGCGCATTTGTCGTTCATGGAGAAATTGATCATCTTGAGGTTATCATCCATTGCAATTACCTTGGTATCCTGCCCCCCGATGTCAATGATAGTTCGAACTCCGAGTTCGGCTCCAAGCCATTGAACACCCCTGGCATTCGCAGAGATCTCGGAGATGTTATCGTGCGCCAGGGTCGTCACCCTCCTTCCGTATCCGGTGGATGTGATGTGCACAATATCCTTCATCTCGATCCCAGCCATCTTCAGGGCAGAATCGAGTACCCGCTTAGAAGATAGATCGTGATCATGTCCGGTAGGTGCAACACCATGTCCGATCCTCACTCCATCTTTCACCACGGCTGCCTTCACATATGTGGATCCCAGGTCTATCCCGGCGGTTATCATGTTGACCACCTCAGGAATCTCTTCATGAATGGAACCTCTTCTTTCTGAACGGTATCAACTTCCTTTTTAACAGACACCTTCGGCCTAGGTGCCATCAGTGCTGCTCCGAGGGCCCCCACGAGATGTGGATCCTCGGGGACCACCATTTCCCTGTTGATGATCTCCCGGAGCTCCTTTACAACGCCCGTGTTCCTGCCCACGCCACCACAGATGAATACCTTTCCCTTGGACCGTGTTGAATTCACCAGGGCCAGTATCTTCCTTGCTACCATGTTATGCAGTCCTGCCAGGATATCATCGGTGATCTTCCCCTTTGCGATGAGAGACACGACCTCAGATTCCGCAAATACAGTGCAGGAGGCATTCACATGCTCGGCCATCTTCGAATGGAGGGACCGATCACCGACATCCTCGATATTGACCTCGAGGGCCATTGCCATGGTGTCCATGAAACATCCGGTCCCGGTGGAGCATTTATCGTTGGTCCTGAAATCGGCGATCACCCCCATTTCCCCCATTCTCATTACCCTGATGCCGTGACCTCCGATATCCACAACGATCTCGCTATCGGGGACGAGATGATGGGCCCCCTTGGCAAAACAGGTGATCTCGGTCCTTGCCATATCGGCTATCCCGATGGACCTTCTCCCCTGACCAGTGGATACGATGTAACCAACTTCCTCTTTCCTGACACCAATTCCTTCCAGTATCTCCGAAAGCATCGAATCCGACAATTTTCCCGGCTCCATCGAGGTGTTCTTCACGAGCGATCCGACGATCTCCCCTTCCTTCAGAACGATCACCTTGGTTGCGATCGCGCCTACGTCAATGCCCACGTCATAGGGTTTTCCTGAAAGGTCGATATCGACCAATGTCAGATCCCCTCATTCTCTCTTCTTGCCTTGATCATCTCGATGAAGGCTTCGACCCTGGTCCTGACCTGTTCGATGTCACCTTCGTCATATTCCGACTCCAGTTTGACCATAGGTATTCCGATGTCGCGTAATTCCAGCTCTATCTTGGTGGCTTCTATGTTGCTGAGGTGACATCCACGGAGCGTATGGAACACGACACCCTCGATCCCGAACGCTTCGATGGATTCCTTGATCCTTCGTATCCTCTCATCGTTCGGGGAGAAACATGGACAGGTGCATGGAAAGAAGTATCTTTCAGCCAATCCCCTCATGATACCTTTCCTTGTGATCCCATCGAGCATAACAGGATCCGACATCAATCTGAATCCGGAACAGAGTTCATCGTGAACGATGGTCCCACCGCTCTCTTCCACGATGGCAGGTATCTTGAAATTGGGATACATCATGGGCGACCCGGCAAGCAGGATCCTTGCAGCTCCGTCCTCGCCTGCGATCATTCCCTTCTTCTGCATATCCTGCAGTTCCGAAATAAGCTGAGATGTCTTCTTGTTCCATCTTTCGATATCGTCCATCTGAGACGCCTGGACCACGAGCATGGCATCCTGGCCGGATATGGTCGGTCTCTTTGACCTCCTGATATCGAGCATCTTGGACCAGAGCTCGTGACCCCTGTTCCACTTCTTGATCTCGTTCACCAGAGCTCTCTTCGAGATCCTCTTTCCCGTCACTTCTTCCAATTTCCTTGAAAGGTATTCTATCTCCTTTACCCAGATATCGGATGAGGTCTCACCGATCTTCACTCTCGGGATGTTCATCATGACAACAGGGACCCAATCTTCCAGGATCTCGGCCAGCTTCATCTTTCCATCGCATGTTGCAGGTCCGACCACCATGTTGATGTTGTTCGTTATCGGATTCGCATTCACCATCTTGGAACCAAGGGTGGATTTTACCATGGGGCATAGACCAGCATCACCCAGAAGCTCGTTCGCAGGGTGGACAGGCTCGTAGTAACCGGAACATAACCGTACGTTCTTTGCACCCGAAGCATTGATCAATTCCAGAGGGACCATCACGCACATCGTGCCGATTATCTTGCCCCCTTTCCCCTGAAAATCGGAAAGCTCCTGTGACCTGGCGCCGTCATATTTCATGATCTCGTCGAAATAGGTCAGTGTCTTTGCCCTGACCTTCTGCGATGTCAATCTGGTCCTGGATGCTTCTTCCATCTCCCTTGATCTCTTCTTGGTCCGATCGATCTGTTCTTCGGAGAAGTACCCGTCCTTATCCTTCAGATATCTGGAGGTTCTCTTTTCTTTCAAGTATCACCGCCCCCTTTCCGGAAACGTCCCAGGAAGGTATTCCTTGTCCTGGGTCTCTTCGAACTTGTCAATGTGAACGGACCGTAATTGATGGAAAGGCATCCCTCTTCGGGACAGTATTCCACGCATTTTCCACACAAGGTGCAGTCCTCACCACCTACATCGTCCTTCTCCATATCCTCGTATACCCTATCATGGTCAAGTGGACATACCCTGGCGCAGATCCTGCATTTTGTACATTTATCCGGATCCTTCTTCAGCAACGGAAGAGAGGTCCTGCCGAACAGTGCCATCAAACCCCCCATAGGGCATATCCTGCAGAATGCCATTGGGAGGAAGAATGCCGATACGGAAAAGACGACAAGTGAAGCGATCGCGATGAGTGGAAGTTTGTTGGACCAGGGTTCAGCTCCGAAGATCTGTTGGGTTATCAAGAAGAACCCCTTTGCGGGGCATACCTGGCAGAAGGGAAGAGCGAACGTCGATTGGCATGATGTCAGACCCAGTGCCGATATCCCAATGGGGATCGAGATCAGGACGGTCAGGAAGATGATCGTGTATTTCACCCTTCGAAGGAGGATCCTCTGTTTCCATTTAAGACGATATCTGGGAATGCCGAGAAGTTCCCTTAGCTTCTCGAATCCCTCCTGGACCAATCCGAAAGGACAGAGCCATGAACACCAGAACCTTCCGAGGAGTATGATGAGAAGGACCACCACTGCAAGCATTATCGCAACATCGACATAGTTGGTGGCGAAGCCTGTGGTGAAACCGTCCTGGACCTGGTAATAATAGCAAGATGTGGGTGCATCGTTGATGTATCTGCAGGAAGCGTTCGGAAGGAATATCCTTCTGAATATCGGGTAGGTCCCGAATGGCGGGAGACCGTAGGATTGGCCGATGATGAAGAGGACCGCACCTATCTGGACGAGGAATCTCCAGGGGCGGATGTTCCTTCCCTTGAACATCTCCATCAACTCCATAACCTCCTCTTTTTCAGCAACTGTCTGGATATGAGCGCGATCTGAATGAATGCGATAACGATACCGGCGATGATGACAACCGTCAGCCACTGTTTGACCTCATCGATCTGACCGATGACCTCTTCCATGTTCTTGGTCTTCCCGTCGATGATGTAGATATGGGGGGTCACATATCCGGATGTATAGTCCCCTTTTCCGATATATCCACCCTGTCCTGCAATTATCTCGAGCTGGCCATCGTTATCGACATCCTCGATGACCAGTCCCAGAATGTCCCTTCCCAGATCATCCTTTCTCCATTCAAGGGAATGGGTCGTACCATCGTAGACGAATATGCTTCCTCCCATGTTGGAAAGGACGATCTCCAGGACACCGTCACCATCGATATCGGCCACATCCATTCCATAGATCTTCGGGCCGAGGTTGGCGCTTTTCCACACTCTCTCGTATGTCTCGCCGTTCCAGGTATAGATGAAGCACCATCCCTCTCTGTAACGATAACCGTTGGATACGATGATGTCCAGAGTATCATCGCCATCAAGGTCAACTACCCTCATTCCCTCCACACAGCCCTGAAGGTCCTCGCTCTCGAATTCCACCTCCAGTGTCTCCAGGTCGTATACCCTGAAATAGCCTTCACCCTTGACATCACCCAGAGCTGCACCGGAGGTCACGATCAGTTCCTCCTCCCCATCGTTATCCAGGTCCGCTATGTCGAGTTCTCTCAATCTGGAATTCCATGCTTCGGGAAGTGTCCTGTAAGGTTCCGACGAGTTCCTGTGGAAGAAATATATCTGTCCCCATCCCTGATCGGTCTTGAATCCCGTTCCGACCAGCAGCTCGTTGATCCCATCACCATCAAGATCATGGAGGAGCAGTCCATGAGCGTCCCTGTCAAGGGTCACGGACCTCCATTCCTCTTTCTTCGTTTCACCATCAAGGACCCTGACGTTGCCGTCACCATCTCCGATGACCAGCTCGATACCTTCGTCATCATCGAATTGACCTGCTGCCACACCCCACACCCTCGTTCCATACTTATCCGATATCCAGTCAACCCTGTAATCTCCGCCTCTGTACTCCACGGAAGTGACGTATCCGTCGTAGGAACCGAATACGATCTCCTTGATCCCGTCTGAGTCAATATCCTCGCAGATGATCGAGGAGAACCTCCCTATCCCTGATGTCAGATCATCCGGACTTACCTCGGCATCAACAGGACCGATGAAGGGAAGAAGCAAGAAGCCGAAGATGAGGGCAAGATATGGTCTTTTCAATCCCTTTTCCTCCTTATCTCCCTTATGGCCGGGTGGATAATGATCCATGTTCCTATTATACCCACGATGACCAGGCCGATAACTATCAGCACGGAAACGTCTATCGCGCCATTTTCGACCTCGGTCGCTTCTCCGAACGAATACATGATCACGGTATGGCTCTTACCAAGTCCCGATACAAGGGATGTTCCATCCGGGGACCATCTGGAATGCATGACCATCGCCTTCTGCTCCAGCCCGTCCTTGAATATCTTCAATTCCAGGCCGGATCCCATGTCACGGATCTTCAGGGTCAGGTCCACTCCGGAGGTTGCCACGATCTCTCCGTTAGGATGGATATCGACCGACCTGACACAGTTATGGTCGGACCATGACATCAGCTCCTCTCCGGAAACGGAATCCCATACCTTGATCTTGTAATCCCTTGAACCCGTGATCAATCTACTCTCATCCGGTGACCAGTCCACATCCAGAACACCGGATGTGTGTGATTTCATCCGGAGGATCTCCTCCCCTTCCGGGAAACTCCAGACCCGAATGGTCCGATCATCTGACGCGGTCACGATCTTTGATGCTTCATTGTTCCAATCGATGGCAAGGACACCATCCTTGTGTCCTTCAAGGACCAAGACCTGTCTTCCGATCTCGAGGTCCCATATCCTTGTCAGGTTCTCCCCCTTGTTCTGTGGGATCACCTTGTCGGTCCCCGATCCACTGGCAAGATATCGGGAATCGGAGGACCAGTCAAGGCACAGTATCGATCCGGTATGTCCTAGGAACGTCCTTTTGAGCTCCCACGTTCCCACATCGAATATCCTTACCATCAGGTCATCTCCGCCCGTTGCGAGCATGGTGCCATCGGGAGAGAAGGCACAGGCTCTAAGCGGCAAGGTCCCTGCAGGGGAGAAACCATCACATCTCGTAATGAGATCACCCATATCGATCTCCCTGATCACTGTCCCGTCATCTGCGTCGAGGATCACACAGGTGTTATCGAAGAATGTGGCTGCTACCATCTCGCCGTCCGGGGACCAATCCAGTTTCCAGAAAGTGGCTTCATTGTCCTCTCTTGTATAGGACCACACAGCAGCGAGGGAGGTAGGGTCCGTTTCCTGGCCTCCGGTGAACGATGGAAGAAGGAGCAGCGACAGGATAATTAGAGCGGTCGAGGTCGGAACGATCTTCATTGGTCCATCTCCTTTGTAGTGTTGAGGTCCCTGATCTTGAAGAGGACCAGGATCGAAAGAAGAGCCATGTTCAGGATGATGAGAATGACAACTCCGATGATGTAAGGTATCCTATCTTCCGTCTCATCCAGTTCGATCTCATCATCTCCGGAACCTTCTCCGGGTTCGATTATCAGCTGTATGGTCGCGGAAGTATCTCTCAAACCTTCCTTTTCAGCTTTGATACTGATATCCATTGTTGATCTTGATGAGACCTGGATCGGGATCACTTCCAGGATCAGGGATCCGCCATCCAGATGGACAACGCTCAATGGGGCCTGTGACCCTGGCATCGCCATGTGGCCGGCTGATGTGTCCAGTGTAATCACCGTATCCCTCACAATGTTATCTTCCTCATCGGTGATATTGATCAGGAGCCGAGCTGTATCATCTGCAGTGATCTCCAATGGTGACAGGGTGGCTGAAATGACCAGTCCCGGAGGTCTATCGCCGACACAATAGACGGACCGGTCAAGGGACCCGAAGTAGATGGAACCGTTATACAACACGGGAGATGAATAGATGTATCCTTTGGTTCCTGCTTTCCATATCTCCTCTCCCGTCATCTTATCGAAGCAGTAGAGATCGTAATCATCGGATCCGACATAGACCCTGTCACCGGAAACGATGGGAGATGATCCTCCCTGGAAATCATGTGTCGGAGAAGACCAGATGACCTCATCATCCGAGATGTTGCCATCTCCATTCGGGTCATCTTTCGGTATGCACCAGAGATACTCGAAGGAGCTGAAGTACAATCTGTCCCCATCAACGATGGGAGTGGAATAGCATGGATATCCAACATCGAAGATCCACGTATCTTCGGAAGAGTCAATATCCATGGAGGTCAGTTTCCTTCCCTCTCCGTCGGTAATGTAGAATCTCCCTTCATAAAGGAGACCGGAGGAATATATTTCTGAATCCGGTCCGAATCCTGTTATTGATCTGACGGATCCATCGTCCAATCGGAAAGTGAAGAGTCTGTTCCCCACATCTCCGATGATCCCTGTGCCAGAACCTTCATCGATCACGGGTGATGCCCAGAACTCACTCTCCGATACCTTCTCTTTCCAGACAAGGTCTCCATCTTTCGTGAACCGGTACACATAACCTTCATTATCGGCAACGATCACGGAATCCTGATAGGGATGGCATGAACCGATTATCTTTCCCTCGACCGTTATATTCCATAACTTGGTCGGTCTACCATCGACATTTTCCGGAAGTTCTATACAGGTCATACTCCTGTCAAATGAACCGAAATATGCCCTGTTCCCATCAATGTATGCTGTAGCCTGGACCGGACCATTGGTCCTGTACTTCCATCTGACATCTCCCGTTCCCGGGTCGAAACAGTAGAGGTTCCCATCATCTGACCCGATCAACATTCCCCCATGATAGAAAACAGGAGAAGAATAGACCTGCCCGTTCGTCTGGTAAGCCCAGATGATATCACCATTCTCGGGACCTGGACCAACTGTGACCGCATGATGGAGAGGATCACCCCTCCACTGGACCCAGGATGATGATCCTTTATCCGCAACCGATGAAAAAGAAAGGAGGAAAACCAGGGTTACAACTGATATCAGAGAAATCTTTTTTATCGTTCTCATCGGTTTCCCCCAGGTACCAAACACAATACGAAAGTAAATCCATAAACAAACTAGATAAATATTATGGGGGCAACCCCGAATATCTCATTCCGATCTCCTGATCTTCAGGTATCCTATGTAGAGGATGATACCGATCCCGATGATCAGGAAGGAACCTATGATCAAGGTCAGAAGGTCCCTGCCAGGATCGTCCTCGATGCCGATGTCCAGAGGTTCGATCGTTTCCTTTTCATCGATCCCAACGGCCCTGACATAACCATTGCTGTCGCCAGAGAATATCAGACCATCGATCACAGATGGAGAACTATCAGATGAATCCCCATGTTCGAAACCCCTGACGATCGATCCATTCTTCCGGGACAATATCTGCAGACCGTCACCGGAGGTTACCAGGACATGTTCTTTCATAAGAACAGGTGAAGTTTCGATCGATCCCTCCGAGATCCTCATTTCCCAGATGATATCCCCGTTCAAACTGTCCAGTAGATAGAACTTGCCTTCATCGGTCCCGACACAGAGAACCTCCCCGTCAACAGAGGCTGATGAGTAGATAGAGGACGATAGCGGTGTGGACCATTTCGATAGACCGTTCACCACATCAAGGCAGGTGATCGATCCGTCGAATGACCCGAAATAGACCAGATCATCAACTACCACAGGTGAGGATGGAATGTATTCCGCCGTGAAGTTCCAGACAAGTGCACCGGAGGTCCGGTCGATAGCATACAGGTTCCCATCACAGGACCCGAAGATCACAAGGTCCAGATCATTACCCTGATAGAATGTCACGGTAGTATGGATCTGGCCTCCGCATCCGGTAAAGGTCCATTCGATCTCTCCATTCTCCGCGTTTAAGGAGTATACGTTCGAGTCATAGGAGGAGACGAGAACGGATCCATCCATGATCTTGGGGGATGATCTTATCTGACCTCCATCGCCGAGGGTGACATTCCACAACTTCACTCCGTTCTCCAACAGATATGAGATGACCTCCCCGGACCCCGTGGCGACGATGAACCGATCTCCATCGATCAGTGGAGAATTGTACAAAGGTCCTGAGACCTGTCTCTTGTACACGAAAGCACCTGTGTCCGTATCCAGGATATAGATGGACCCGTTCATGGTATTGAAAATAACTCTGTCCTCATTCCCGACGATCGCCATCTGGATCGCCGAATCTCCCCGGTACTCCCATCTGACCTCCAAAGATGATAGGTCATCGATGTAGAGGTCCGATGTTCCGGAATTCCTGTCATCAGCTCTGAAAGATGTCCAGCCTCCGCTGACCGGTACTGATATCAGGATCAACAGGATGATGATCGCCGGATAACGGGCCCTTACACCCTTCATGAAATGGAATCCGGATAGGGGGATATGAAACCTTCCCTCTCTTAAGCATCATATCTTGGAACCTGTCGATCATATCCCTTTACCGACCAGTATGCGGATGCCATGGATGAAACGACCGAGATAAAGGCCAGGATGAAAAGGATGGGCAATATCCCCGATGATAGGTCCAGGATGTCAATATCGTCACCGAACAGTTTCCAGCTGAAAGCGATCGTGATAACAGCGCCGATCATGGACGCGATCAATGACAGACCAAGTACCATAAGGTTCTCGAAAAGGATATAGGATCTCGCTCTGCCCTTCGTCACACCTATGGCGCGGTGGATGACCATCTCATTTTTGAACCTGACAGCCCTTGAATGATTGAACACAACGAGTGCTGCCATGGATGTGAGCGCACCGAACATCAGGAAATCCCTGAACAGACCGAGGTACGAGAGTTCGAACTCCATGTTCTCTTTTGCAAGGTCCTTTACCTTTCTAACCTCGGGACCAAGTTCATCGAAATGTTCCCTGATCAGTTGGATATTCCGATCCGATGTATCTCCTCTTATCAGGAACAGATCATAGGAGGATGGTGAGGGATATATCTCTTTCAGGAACCCTTCGCTCATCACGAATGTCCCTGCCAGTATGGATGGCTGCAGGATGGCAATGACAACGAGTTCCACGACGGTCCCGGGATTGGGTTCGATCTCGAACACCGTTCCCACATCGCCGAAATAGATCCATTTCAACGTATTCTCATCGACCATGATCGGTATCCTATCATCTTCTTTCGATCCAAGGTCCTGAAAATTCCTTACCGTATCATCATCCTTTGTGTTGAAACCATCCATGATAACATCCGGCAATCCTACCAACCTCGGAGGATATACGGCATTTATGTTGGAGCATTTTCCTCCCTCCTTTCCGTAGGTGAGGATAGGGACGATATCATTCCCCTTGACTTCCGGTAGAATGGAGGTTCCCTCGATCCCGGAATATGTCTCCATGACAAGGTCATATCCTCCACCGTAATTTTCCATCTCGTTCGAAAGGTTCCCCTGAAGGATCGCTCCGATGCCGGAGAGAGAAAGGGCAAGGGCCAGCACACATGCGAGGAAGATCATTCCAGTCCTTGTCTGACCCGGCCTCCTTGAAAGGTTTGCCGTGACCATCAATGACCTGTCGGACCCGTGATATACCTTGCCTGTCAAGGACAGAATGATCCAGACGATACCGATCGTATATACGAGAGAGCCCAGGACGAAGGGCCCTGCAAGGCCGAACGTTCCCTCCACCCCATTGATGCTCAGGGCCCAGAGAAGTATGGACATCAGGATGATGGAACCGACCCCCGCGATCATGAATATCCTTCCGTTGCCGGGTACAATTTCAGAACCTTCGCCTCTGGAATTGACTGCCGGGACCTTCCTGACAGCCTTGAAGACGACAAAGACCACGATGAATAGGGACAGGATGATACCCGAAGCGAAAGAAACGTAGACGGAAGATGGGGAGATCAAAAGTGGAACGGATGAACCTTCCACCGTTTCCGACCAGACACCTTCAAGTGCTCTTCCTATCGCAAAGGAGATCATGTATCCCAGAAATACTCCCAGCAGGGACCCCATCAGGATCGATCTGACATTCTCGTATATGCCGAACAGGAAGATCCTTCCACGACCGACACCGATCGATCTCAATGTCCCCCAGTCCTTGGTCCTTCGGCCCGTCATCTCTCCGAGAACAGCGAACAGGACCAATCCGGAGGAGAAGATGACGGCCATACCGAACGTCAGGAACATACCGGGGAATATAGCGACGGCCCTTGATGAGCCGAGTGCGTTATCCCTGACCGGGATCAGTGTGATATCAACGGACGATAGCAAGAGACCATCTTCGATATCATCAGGAGAGATCGGGCTTCCTTGTGGGAAGTGGATCGCCGTGGTATTCCCCCAGGGGGTAGACCATATCTCTCTGGCCTCTTCGAGTGAGATGAATGCCTTGGGAGTTGTGGTGTACATCTCCCAGTAATCGAGGTCCCGATCTTCCAGTGAATCTATATCCACTTCGAAGGAAGGGTCCCAGTCGGAACAGGAAAGCTCTGACGTCACTCCCTGGATAGGGGGGATAAGCTCTCTTTCTGCATAGAACCCCGAAATGGGGACGATCCTGACAATATCGAACTCTCTATTCCCCTCTTCCAGAACTCCGTAACCGGTAAGTGTCCGGTAGCCCAACCTGACGTTGTCTCCAACTTTCAGATCAAGCTCCTTTGCTGTCCAGTTGTTTATTATCATCTCCCCTGGTCGGAGCGATCTTCCATATTCGGGGAATGCCGTTTCCAGACCGGACACAACGGAATAACCGATCGATCCCTCATCTGTCGAGATATCATCGACGAAATAGGATAGGGAAGGATCGCCTGTCATTCCAGGGTCCATCCTCTCCTGACCGAAGAAGAACTCATCCGACCTGATGAAGGTCCCACCAGCATTTCTGGCATCAACGACCGTGATCCCGATATCGGAGAATTCAAGTCCTTCCTCGATACTCCGGACGATCGAACCCGTATCTTCATCGGTATCGATGAGGAATCTGTTGACATTCGATCCGACACCGAACCTCTCCTGCAATCTGGTAAGGGACATGAATATCATGGGTTCGATCTTGTCAAGGGAATCCTCCCTGTATCTTCCGAGTCCATTGTTCTTCACTATTATCTCGAGGGTCATGTTGAGAACAGTTCTCTCATTCCCACCCGATGAAAGGAGGATATCATCCGTCTTGGAATGACGGTCGAGTGTGATCAATACAGGATCACCGACCGCTGAGCCGATGCCATCTGCGGCCTTCCGGTTCATGAAAATATCATAAGGTCCCGGTATGGAAATGATATCGGAACTGTCGATAGAGATCAATTCTCCCATGTCCAGGAACCGATCGTCGAAACCGATCACGGTAACCCCGCTTGAAGGACCATTCACCCTCCTTGAAACACCATCTATCATTATGATCGGGGCATGGGTCCATCTTCCGTCATCCGGAAGGATATCCATTGGGACGAAACCCGGAGCTTCGAGGACCACATCGACTCCAGAAAGGTTCTTATCCGTATTGGATGCCACCATCTCGAAAAGACCGTCACCCACGGAAAGGGATGAAAGGATGATAGCGACCAGAAGGGTGATGGGAAGTATCTTTCCGATCGATTCATTCCTTCGGCTAAGGGAATATCTGATCCCCATCATGAACATCGCTCTGTTCCTTCTATCGAAAAGTGGGAGAATGAGAAGGATACCTATCAGTGCCAGGGACATTAATGCGGAAAGAGCGAGCCATCCCGGAACGGTTTCCATTGCTTTTCAATCATGTGCAAATTATTTAATCATTATGAGTGTCCGGGGCATTTCTCAAATTGGATATTGCTCATTCACATCACAGGAGATGTTGGTGATATTATGGTCTGTCGCTAATGCTAACCCGTTAGCATAAAATACATTGCAATTGAGATGCACTTACTAATCCATTATTATGGATAGTTAAGGATCTTCCCGTATCGGAGTTTCATCGACAAGGATCCGAGGGACCTCATAGATCATTTCTTCCGAGTCGACATCCCCTGTCATTTTCAAATAGACAAGGATCGCTATCATGATAAGGAACCCACCGATTATACCTCCGGCAATTATCGCATTCCTCGTTGCGAACCCGTTTTCAACCCCGTCGTTCGTGTCGTCGGTAACATTTCCCATGTCTGTTCCATGAGGTTGTGAATAGGTGTATCGAACTATCAATGGTTGACTTGGATCAGATTCTCCGATCTCATTTGTTGCAATTACCATGTAGGCATAGCTCACACCCGAGGTCAGATTGACATCGATTGCTCGCTCATCATCTCCTGATGTCACGTAGATCACTTCAAAAGGTCCGCCTTCTTCCGACCGCTTCAGGATATATTTGAGCACGGGTCTGCCCCCATCATCCAGTGGAGGATCCCAGGAAAGCTGAATATATCCCGTATCGTTCACAAGTGTGAGGTTAAGAGGTTCTGTCGGAACGGTCAGGTATTCCACAAGATCGATGGACAGCTCATTGCTGGGGGGTGAAGGTCCTCTTTCGTTCGTCACGATGATCCTGTATCTGTAGAGTTCATACTGGAGGGCCGAGCGGTCGATAAAATCCAGATCAGGACCTGGAACGGTTCCAATGAATTCGAACGAACCATTTCCGGACGCTCTCTGAACTATTGACCTCTCCTCGGAGAATCCCCCATCGATCGAATTGAACCCCCATTCCAATCTGACCCCTCCCCTCATGTCGATCAATGATCTCAATACCGGAGCACCCGGGGGTCCACCGGGAACGGCCCTGAACTGTTCGGACCTTCTCTCGACAAGGTCCTCCCCATACAGAGCTGCCACCACATAGTCCAATATGTTCCCGTTCACGACATCTGTGTCGTTGTACCACGTTCGAGAGGGGGCCAGCAGATCAATGGCGGACAGGTTCTCAACCTTTGAACCTCTGTATATTCTGTAACCCGAGAGGTTCGATACGTCCGTCCCATTCGGAAGGGACCATGAAAAGGAAACATATGAGCATCCCTCATCGATCTTTTCGACAACAGGGGAATTCAGGCCGTCCTCGTATCCTTCCGCATCATATGAAATAAGAAGAATGGAAAACGAAAGGGCCATTAAAAGGGCGATCGCTCTGAAATTCAGATATCTCATTTCGTTGCCGGACCTGTATCCGTTACCCCTTCTTTAAGACCTTTGTCAGGATGATGACCACGAGACCTGAAAAGAGAAGCACTCCGAAGATCATGATCAACAGCAGGCCCATCCCCAATTTTGCAAAGAAGCTTTCGATATCTCCGGTCGGGAAAGAGAAATTGTCGTTCGGGTCCGTGTCATCATTGTTCCCGGCCTGTCCGTCATTACCCAGATATTCCCGCAGGTTGGTATATCCGTCATTATCCGGATCAGCATCGGCATCCAGCGGATCGTTCATATCGAGATCGTATTTGAATTCCCACCAATCAGGGATCCCGTCGCCATCTGTGTCGGTTGCAAGTGTAACTACCCTTATGGCTCCTGTCCATATGTTGGTGTTTTCAAGTGAGTCCATGGCAGTGACGGTTATCGCCACATCCCCCACCCTCATGAACTCCGAGGATACACTGATATCGATCTCCTGTGCGTCGTCCCCGAGGTAGGTTTCGATCTCTCCTATCCCGTCGGCGGAGATGATGATCTCTTTCAGTTCGCTCGGATCATCAACATATCCCTCAAGGTCGAATTCATCTCCCTGAATGACAAGGACAGGTAGTTCCTCCATATCGATATCGGGGCCGTTCGGATCGAAGAAAAGGTCCAGTTCCACCTCGGCAATATTGCCCACGGAATCGGTGGACCTGACAAGGACCTCGATATCCCCTTCCTCTATCCTGGCATCCAAGATAAGATCGAACTCGAGATCACCACCGGAAAGTTCCGTTGTGATATCCTCCCAATCCCTTCCATCTATGGAATATTCGAGGAGTGAAACGCCATTCGGATCATCTGATACTCCCGTTATGGTCATGGGCATATTGGGTCCTATAAGTCCGGTTCCGGCCGCGTAAACCTCGAGGTCGGGTGCCATTCCATCAAGCTCGATCTCGATGGTCGATCCGTGTTCGTTCCCGGATGGATCCCTGGCAATTATCTCTATTTCGTGGATCCCATGGGAAGTGGAACCGGTGTTCCAATCATGGGAGAATGTACCATCCCTTGAAAGGGACGCGAACATATCCTCCTTCAACCTTCCGTCGACAAAGAGCTCGAGCTTCTCTATCTCGATATTGTCAGTGGCCTTTCCCTCGAAGGTGATGGTGGAACCTCTCTTTACCAGGAGGCCGCTATTTGGAGAGTCCAATCGGATATAGGGCGATTCCCCCTCCACTATGTTGATGGTCAGTTCATCGGAGCCAATATTCCCGGAAGGGTCCTTGGCCCTGACAGAGATCGTATGGTCTCCGTATCCAATACGATCGAGTTCAAGGGTCAAGGTCCATTTACCATCATCCTGGATCGGCATATCGGATGCAGTGGAGCTGTCATCATCGATAATATACAGTAGAGTATCAACACGATGTCCATCGGAAACGGATCCTCCAATTGTAAGAAGCTCATTCTCCTTGTAAGGTCCGGATGGTACATCACTGATCTTGACTTCAGGTCCTTTTGTATCTATTAACGTGAGATTGATTTTTTCGTAATGGGTCAAGTTCTCATTTGATACCATGGACCAGACGTTATATGTGCCAGGTTCGAAACCATTTGTTTCGGTTAACCATATGAGGGAGCTCCAGCCATCATCAATTGGGCGGATGACCATCGAGCTCCAATCTGTCAGGCCCTCGATCATCATCATTGCCTGGGTGAGAGGTTCTCGGCTGAATGCGTAGGCGTCAATAGGCAGATAGTCTCCAACCTCTGTGTCTTCAATATCTTCGATATATGATGAGATACCGATACCCCATATAGTGATTGTAACATTGACCGTCTTTACGGTCTTTTGAGAATATTTATTGTAAAAATGAAGATAATGCCACTCGTCACCAACAATGAAGGTCTCACCGCTTCCATTCTCCACACGTTCCATATAGTCAGAACCCTGGAAAACCCCGCCAAGATTGTAGGATTGACTGTTCTGGCCATCTGTAAAGAAGAACGAGATATCTCCGCCCGCATGCCTGTCCTCGAACGTATCACCGGTGAAAGAGTTTCTTCCTCTTGTCACCTCGTGGTCAACATTGAACTCATATTCCACCCTGAGGTCTCCGGATGTGGGTTCTCCACTTATTGGTTCCTGTATCAATGGTCTTTCAGCGGCCTGGGGAAGTCTGAATGTGACCTCGTATTCCTCGCCTACGGATGTGTTCATCTGAATTTCCTTTGGTGCTAGGTTCGGGGTCAATGGGTCCTTCCCGAGATCTCCGCCATCTGCGGAACCCCAGTAATTCCTCTCATCCCCGACCATGAACGAAAGCTTCCCTGTATGATCGGTGGTACCGAAGTTAGTCGTTGTCTTCAATTCCTCCACATAGAACATCTCGGTGATTATCTCCACCTGTGCACCATCCACCCGGTCGCCGTTCAGGTCAACCACATCGACCTCTATGGTGCTAGTCTCGGTGTAGGTGTCGGTAACGTCCCATGTATAACCATCTCCTCTCTGATTCCATACGGTTGATAGTGTCTTCCCCCATCCGCTTTCATAGATGTGGGGTCTGTCATATGTTCCGTCCCAGTGTACCCATCTTCCAAGCCAGAACTCGTTCCAAACGTGGTCCTCGGCTGAATTGGAGGTGGGAACGATGGGAAGAAGTGCGGCCCTGCCGGCAGACGACCTCATGTCCTGATATTCGCCGCATCGACCGATCCCCTTCTCGTAGATCCTTACAGGTTGGTTCGGCCTCTCGTTATCCGATGTGAAGGTCATGGATCTGCTTATCCACTGGTTCACTGTCCTGATACCATCCATGAAGGTAACGGTATCGTTGAGAAGGTCCGGCAATAGGGGTTGACCTGTCTTGTTGTTCACGAAGAACCAATCCCTCCAGAACTTCCCATCCGGCGGAGGGACTCCGGCGTCCCTGTCCCTCGATCCTTCCTCGTTGTAGTTGTAGTCCGGGTCCACGTATGTGGGAAGTTCGTCTCCGATATCCGGGTGAACGACGTACCAGTAGTAGATATCCCTGGGGAGTTCGAGTTCACCTTCTTCTGTCTGATACACTATCGTGGTATAGTTCTCCCGCTCAACGATCTTCGCATATGGGACCAGTTCATCATGGGCATATACGAGTTCGGCGTTATGTTCGATTATCTCGGGGAAGAAATACTCGTTCCTTATGGTCTGGACGGACAGGTGAGCCACGACGAAGGCGATCTCATCCAATGTCCTGTTATCCTGTGCATTCAGAATGATGATCGCCAGTTCCCTTGCAAGATCTCCCGGAAGCACCCTGAATTTCAACTGAAGGTCCTCCCGGATCCAGTCCGGGACGATCTCCAGGGCCGCGAAGCATTCCCTTGGAAGACCCAGATGGGTTTGTGGTGAAAGGACCACTCCGTCCTGCGGATCGATGATCATCACTTCTTCCTCACCGGGCATGATCTGGAGCTCGATATCATATGAATTCACAATGGTCCAGATGATATCCGGACTTTCCTCAAGGTCTTCGGCCGATCCCATCTGCACAAGGGGAGCTATGGCTATTGCGATCAGGACAAGAACGGAAACGATCGGAAGGGTCCTATTCATATGTATACCTCATATTATTCAAAAACCAAATCAACGTGTAATATTAAAAACATACTGGGATAACACCGAAACTTCCAAAGGTTCTAAATGACAGTTCCCGGATTGAAGTTGGTGATCCAGAAGGAGCCTCCAGAGTACAAAGATATATTCCAGTACCTGATCAAGAACTATGAAGACCCCGGGAAAGGGACGGAAATGGAGAAGTTCTGGGTCAACGACCTGGAAGAGGGCCAGTATCCTCGATTGGAAGGGCCGGTATCTGAAGAGAAGGTTCATTTCGGGTCACCCGAAGAAGCTGCAAGGACCATTGAAGAATTCGCCATTGCGGCAGGTGCAGATATGATCGGCTTCACCGAGGTTACAGATGAGATCATATTCAAAGGTGCGACCGTCAATGGAAAATATGCCATATCGATCGGTTTCCAGATGAACATCGAAGCTATCTCGAAAGCACCGGGCCCACCGACAGGCATCGAAGCGCTCAGGGCCTACTGGAGGCTCGGGTCGATCATCCTGAAGGTCTCTCAGTTCATCAGATCCATGGGATATCAGGCGCAGGGACATCAGGTCAGGACCTTTATCAAGGACCCTCCGACCGTCCTTAACTCTCTTGCCGCTGTCAACGCCGGCCTTGGCGAGGTTGGACGCCTGGGCCTTCTCATCACACCAAGGTTCGGACCGAGGGTCCGGTTGGGCACCATCACAACGGAACTCGAGCTTCCGGACAATGGAGAGAGGCCATTTGGGGTGGATGAGTTCTGTTCACATTGCACAATCTGTGCAGATGAATGTGTGGGGGAAGCCATTCCGATGGAGAAATCGCTCGAACGGGGTCACATGAAATATACGATAGACCCTTACAAATGTCTAACCGAGTTCGCCAAATATGATGGATGCGGTGTCTGTATCTCGGTGTGTCCTTTCAACCGGCCCGAGAATGAGATGGAATGGTTCCTGGAGGGGGTCAGGAAGATGGTCAAAGGATATCCCTGATATTATTCCTCATCAATGTCAACGAGAATATCATCGGATGGGGCGACGATCCCAGGACACTGAATATCAAGCTCCTCTATAAACTTCAACAGAACATGAATTTCATAGGGGATAACGTTCGTCTATGGTTGAATATACTTGTGTGTACAATATGCGCCGAAATATTGCCTCCCCTTACTTTATTATCATTAATTCACTTCGTGTTGAAAATATTGTTAAGAGTATGACAATATCAACCATACATATTATCAACCTTTCTTACGTCAATAAGTAACAAATGGGGTAATTTATGATCTTTTTAAAACATTAATTTTATAAACCTAATATCATTAAAGGAATTTGCGTCTTATCGATCAAGTGAAGTCGACTTGAGAATTTCCCCGGAGGGACAACCCCAATGAGCCCGGATACTATCAGCAAAATCCTAGGAACGAACAAAGATATCATTGTGTATGGCCCACCGGCGGAAACAGATACTGATATTGTGATCGAGGCATCGAAGAGGGGGGCCTTCGGGGTCCTTGATCTTGAATATCTCGATAACGATGCTATACTGGAAGCAATGCCTGTCCTGAACGGATCCGGTGTGAAGTTCGGTGTCAGGTTGGATCCGATGAGCGACAAGTTGATGATCCTGATGGCCGGAGATATTCCGCAGGGTCTCAAATTGATCGTATCCATATCCAAGGAAGGCCTTCCGGACATGGTCAGATCGGGTGTTTACGATACAGCCCATGAAATGGGGATGAAGATCTTTCAGGAGGTATGTTCTCTGGAAGAGGCCAATGATTCCGCGTCCAGCGGAGCAGATGCCTTGATACTGAGGTCCTTCGAAGGCGGTGGGAGGGTTTCGGACATGGAGCTTTCGAAGTTCAGGTCCGGGATCGAGGGGTTGGTCAAGGACACCCCGATCGTGGCAAGGGGAGGATTCGATATCGATGATATGGGAAAGGACCGATTCCAGGGTTATGTGATGGACCAGGAATCACTGGGAAGCTCATATCTTCCGAAGGCTGTGAAGGACAGAATGGACGGCAGCAGCGTCATAACTGTAATGAAGGATATCGGAAGGACCATGAGGTTCATCTCCGGAGATGAGGAGGCCAGAAGATTATCCTCTATAGGGTTGGAAAATGAGGATGATCCCAAGGCGATCTACAAATCGATGAAATCCGAGATCACGGAAATGATCTCCATTACAATGAAGGGAGATGCCATGTTATATCCGGCTGGTGATGACGCCATGGAGATCGGTAAGAAAAGCTTTGATGATGTTTTACCACCTGTGTCTGGACCCATAGAACCGAAAAAAGCTTCAGCCGACGTCATGGTGGACGGAAAACCGGTTCCTAAAAACTATCACGATAGCTCCATTGCGATCATCGGAATGGGCACAGTATTCCCAAAGGGTATCGGTAAGGATAATTTCTGGCAGATGGTCCTTGACGGTGTCGATGCCACCTGCGAGATACCAAAGGAGAGATGGGATTGGAAGCTCCATTATGATCCGGACCCATCGGTTCCGAACAAAACATATAGCAAGATCGGTGCATTCATCACCGAACTCGAGTTCAACCCGTTCGATTACAAGATCCCTCCGAAGGTTGCGGAATTCATAGATCTATACCAGAAATATGGAATAGTGGCAACGAAGGAGGCCCTGATAGATGCAAACCTGTACGAAGGTGGCGATATCGACAGGAACAATGTTGGTGTCATCGTTTCGAACTCGGGTGGAGGTGAGAACAGGGACTGGGTCTCAACACGGGTGAACTTCGAGGAGATCCATGATTGGATGAAGCAGACAGATATCTGGAAGGATATCCCCGAGGATGCGAGGAAGAAGCTCTATCTTCAGACCCGGAAGGCCGTGAATGATAACACCATAGATATCAACGAGGATACCATGCCCGGGTCCCTTCCCAATGTTGCATCAGGAAGGATCGCCAACATCTTCAACTTCAGGGGGCCCAATTTCATAACTGACGCTGCCTGTGCTTCCGCTCTCGCTGCGGTCTTTGTGGCAAGGAACAGCCTTAATCTCAGACAGATCGATGCGGCGGTATCCGGTGGTCTGGACTCACTTATGGCCTCACATGGCTTTGTGGAATTCTGCAAGATAGGCGCACTGACACCGGATGGTTCACGTCCATTCTCGGATGGGGCGAACGGGTTCCTCATGGGGGAGGGTGGCGGTATCGTTATCCTGAAAAGGCTCGAGGATGCAGTTGATGCCGGGGACCATATCTATGCAGTGATCAGAGGCATCGGCGGTTCATCGGATGGAAAAGGAAAGGGCATCACTGCCCCGAATCCGGAAGGACAGATGTTGTCGGTCAAGAGGGGCCTCGAGGATGCAAGGGTCGGACCGGAAACGATATCGTTCATAGAGGCCCACGGAACCTCGACAGCTGTAGGCGATGTGGCCGAGATGAATGCTCTGGCGCAGGTCTTCACGGATCTGCCTCCTGCATCCATTGGCCTGACATCCGTAAAATCACAGATCGGACATCTGAAATCCGCAGCCGGAGCTGCCGGGATGATCAAGTCAGCGCTAGCAATTGATAACAAGATCCTCCCACCGCAGATCAATTTCGACAAGCCCAACCACTACATCGACTGGGAGAAGACCCCATTCTATGTGATTACAGAGAGCAAGGAGTGGAACAGGATCTCTCCTGACATTCCCAGGAGGTGCGGTGTCTCTGCATTCGGCTTCGGAGGGACCAACTTCCATGTCATTCTCGAAGAGTTCGATACGGATATCTACGATGCATGGAAGGTTGCCAAAACAGAAGAGGTAACTGCCATTCCAGCACCAGCCGAGCAGATCCCTGTTGATGATGTCAAGAGGACAGTGGACACGGATGGGATCGTATCCTATCTCGAGGAACATGGACACAAGGAAGGAGAGGCCTTCATATTCTCCTCCGATAATCCGCTGGACCTTCTGAAACAGGCCACGGCCGCCTTTGAAGATGCAAAGAAGATCGTGGCTGACGGAGGAAGGCTCAAGGATGCCTGGAGGATGCCATCATATAACGGGAGATACAGACTTGGTTTGGTCGCAAACGATATCGAGAACTTCGAAAAACAGCTCGGGATGCTCAAGAAGATAGGGCTCAACGAGAAGGCATTGATGGCCCTGGCGGCAAAAGGTATCTTCGTCGGGGACAGGGAAAGGATAGACCACGGCAAGGTCTGTCTGATGTTCCCCGGTCAGGGGTCGCAGTATATCAACATGTTCAGGGACCTGAAGGAGAAATACACTGTTGTAAGGGAGACCTTCGAAGAGGCAGATAACGTGATGAAGGACCTGATCGACGAACCCCTGTCATCATATGTTTTCAAAGATCTGGACCGAAGCTCACCCGATTTCAAGAAAGCGTCGGAGACGCTCCGCCAGACAGAGTTCAATCAACCATCGATGCTGACGGTCGATACGGCAATGTACAAGCTTATTACAAATCTCGGGATCGAGGCCGACCTGGTGATGGGCCATTCACTCGGGGAGTATGGCGCATTGATCGCGTCCGGGATAATGAAGTTCGAGGATGCGCTGAAAGCAGTGTCCGCCAGAGGAAAGGAGATGAGGGACCTCCAGGTCGACGATCCCGGGAAGATGGCATCGGTCATGGCAGGCCTGAAGGAGGTCGAAGAGGTCCTTTCAGGCATCGAAGGATATGTGATCCCTGCCAACAAGAACTGCCATGTCCAGACTGTGATCGCCGGTGAAAGCGGATCCGTGGACGAGGCATTGGCAAAATTCCAGGAGAGGGGGATAGAAGCTGGACATATCCCGGTGTCCCACGCATTCCACAGTGAGGTGGTGGCTCCGGCAAAGGTACCTCTCAGGAACTATCTTTCCAAGCTCGATTTCAGCAGACCGAAGATCCCTGTCCTATCTAACGTCACTGCGGATTACTATCCGTCAGAAGGAACTGACGAGGAAATAAAGGAGCAGGTCCTGGACCTTCTCAAGGAGCAGGTCGCCCATTCCGTGGAATGGATCGGAGAGGTGGACAGGGCATACAAGGACGGCGCAAGGACATTCATCGAGGTCGGTCCGAAGAGGGCCCTCTCATCATTCGCATACAACCTGATGGAAGAGGATGTGAAGAAGGGCAAGGTGTTCCCTATCACCTCGAATCATCCCAAGAAGGGTGGGGTCAGGACCTATAACGAGCTGGTCGCCTCGCTCTGGTCATTGGGTTTCGATCTGAATATACCTGAAAAGGATGACGCCTCATGTTACGAGAAGGAATTCATCGAGGCTTTCGATCCGTTCGTCAGGGAAGAGGTTACACATAGAGAGGTTGCAGTAGAACCTCTCCCTATAACCCCCGCTCCAAAGCAGGAAACGGAACCTATGATGAAGACCGATGATCCTGGCTTCCGGTCATTCCTGGATTCCAATTCCGATCTCATTTCCGATTTCCTCAAGAATGTGTACGAGAGGGTCCCGGCAGGCGGACCGAAAAAGGAGAAGGAACGGGAAGATGTCGACCTTTCCGGGACCGGAGCAACTGTGCCCACGAGGAAAGGTGTCAATGTCGTGATCTCGGGTTCTGCTATCGGACTTCCGGGAACGTTCAAGAAAGTGTTCGATCCAAACAATCTGGGTTACCTGGTCGAGGGAAGGAACCTGATCTCCAATGTGGACACGGAATACCTGGAGAAGTTCATTGACAAGAACATAGTCAGACTTGACAAGAAACCCGATGGAAGCGCCGAGATGGTGAACCTCGACGATCCATCCAAGGTCCTTCATCTGACAGGAAAACTGGGTGAGTTCGACCTTGCATCGGAGTTCGGTGTTCCGGAGAACCTTGTCGAGGTTCTCGATATCACATCCAAACTCGCCTTTGCGGCGGGTCTGCTTGCGATAAAGGATTCCGGAATACCACTCGTCAGGAGATATTCACAGACCTCCACAGGGTCGTTCCTGCCAGAGAACTGGGAGCTTCCTCTCGAGATGCAGGAGGACACTGGAATAGTGTTCGCCTCCGCATTTCCGGGACTCGATAATCTGCTGGAGGAGATCTCATCTTATTTCGATGCCAAGATGTCAAAGGCAGTGGGAGAGGAGAGAAGGATCGCATACGAGGTGTTGAAGGAAAGGATCAAGGGAACGGAGGAGGAGGCAGCGCTCGATGCCTGGTACGAGGGGGTGTCCGATGACGAGACAAAGGAATATCATTTTCCCCGCATGTTCATGTTCAAGACCCTGGCAATGGGACATTCCCAGTTCGCACAGTACATCAAGGCGAAGGGACCCAATACGCAGGTCAATTCCGCATGCGCTTCATCATCCCTTGCCATTTCAATAGCGCAGGATTGGATACAGGCAGGACGATGCAAGAGGGTCATCGTCATCGGAGCTGATGATCCGGCTTCAGATAACAACATCGAATGGTACGGCTCATCACTGCTTGCGCTCGGTGCATTGACCCCTGAAGAGGATATCACCAAGGCGGCCCTTCCCTTCGATCGGAGAAGGAAGGGTATGATCATTGGCTCGGGCGTGGCCGCATTGATCGTTGAGGCAGAGGAAGAACCGAAAAGGAGGGGAATGAATCCGATCGTTGAGGTCCTTGGAACACACCTTGGGAACTCAGCGTTCCATGGATCCAGACTGGATATCGCCCATATCTCGAGGTCCATGGATTCATTCATCACAAAGATGGAACGGGAGTGGGGGATAGATAGGAATGTTTTTGCCCATGACCTGATATTCATGTCCCACGAGACATACACTCCCGCAAGAGGAGGTTCCTCCGCTGCGGAGGTCGAGTCCCTGAGACGGACGTTCGGTGATAATTTCAGCAAGATCCTCATAATGAACACCAAAGGTTACACAGGGCACGCCTTCGGTGCCTGTATCGAGGACCCAGTCCTGGTGAAAAGTCTGCAAGAGGGAGTTGCAATACCGCTTGCAAATCTCACACCGGATCAGATAGATCCACAGTTCGAGGGTCTTCAGCTTTCAAGTGGTGGAAAACACACAAGACATTATGGACTGAGACTCGCTGCCGGGTTCGGATCACAGCTTGTGTTCATTCTCATAAGGAGAACGGATGCAACTGGCAGGTACATGGACGAGGAGAAGTACAAAAATTGGCTTGGTTCCATCGCAACCACAGAACCGGTCGAACTCGAGACCGTGAACAATGTTCTCGTGCTGAAGGACAATGGAAGGGACAACCTGATAAAGCACAGGGCTGTCCGAAGAGGATCCTCGGCCATCGGATACAAGAAGGACACCGTGAAGGATGTTGAGAGCAATATATTCGATGATTACAGGGCCGGGGTGCTTGAGATATTCTCCGATAAGACCGGATTCCCGTTGAACACCATTGACATTGACTCCGATATGGAAATGGACCTCGGGATAGACACAGTGAAACAGGTCGAACTGTTCGGAGCGGCAAGGGTCGCTTTCGGTCTGCCGAAGGATGAAGGTGTGAACCTCAGGGATTATCCGACGCTCAGGGATGTTATCCATTACGTGATCCTAAAGAAGGAGGGAGAGAGAGTATCTGAAGAGATCAAGACATCCCAGGAAGATAAGAGAAAGGAGAAGGGGCCTGCGGATGTAGATGAGGCGTCTGCAGCTTCCGATGGGAAATGGGAGTCAGCAAGGGATCGCGTGATCGCTATCGTTTCCGAGAAAACAGGGTATCCATCGGACATGCTCGATATCGACCTCGATCTGGAATCCGACCTCGGCATTGACACAGTGAAGCAGGTAGAGCTCTTCGGTATGGCCCGGAACGAGTTCGACCTCCCCAGGGACGATTCCATCAATCTGCAGGATTTCAACACTCTGAGAAAGATAATAGATTATGTACTGCAGGGTTCCGGAGAAGATGAGGTCCAGGTCGAAGAGACCGCTGCAACGATAGAAAAGGAAGATGAGGAACCTGCCACCGCAGGAGGATGGGATGCCGTAAAGGACCAGGTCATAATCATCGTTGCCGAAAAAACAGGTTATCCGGAAGATATGCTTGAACTTGACCTTGACCTTGAAGCGGACCTCGGTATTGATACCGTGAAGCAGGTGGAGCTCTTCGGTATGGCCAGGGATGAGTTCGATCTCCCCAGGGACGATTCCATCAATCTGCAAGAACTCAACACATTGAGGAAGATGATCGATTTCATCTACGAGAGGTCCCCGGGTCGGATGAAGGATAATTTGGAAGAAAAGGAACCGGAGGCGCAACCTTCAAAGGCGGTGGAAGAAGAAGAAAAGATCGATCCGATCGAAGGAACCACCCCGGGAGTAAGCTGGGATATTGTCAAGGACAAGGTAATAACGATCGTTGCCGAAAAAACAGGTTATCCGGAAGATATGCTTGAACTTGACCTTGACCTTGAAGCGGACCTCGGTATTGACACCGTGAAACAGGTGGAGCTTTTCGGTATGGCAAGGGGAGAGTTCGATCTTCCCAGGGACGACTCCGTCAATCTTTCCGAGTTCCCCACCCTTAGACATATAATCGACTATGTGTCCGGCAAGGCCGGTGAGGTCGATACACAGGTGGAAGAGGTAAGGGAGGAGATGTCGGCCGAAGTCGTGACAGAGGAAGAACCGGCTCCATCGTCAATATCGAGTTGGGACCTTGTAAGGAACAAGGTGATCCCTATCGTTGCCGAAAAAACAGGTTATCCGGAAGATATGCTTGAACTTGACCTTGACCTTGAAGCGGACCTCGGTATTGACACCGTGAAGCAGGTGGAGCTTTTCGGTATGGCAAGGAGCGAGTTCAACCTGCCAAAGGACGATTCCGTCAATCTATCCGAGTTCCCCACCCTGAGACATATAATCGATTATGTTGCCGGCAAGGCCGGTGAGATGGAAGCGCCGGTTGAAGAGGCAGTATCAGATGAGGATTCGGAGGAGGTTCCGGATGATGTGGAACACTGGGATACCGTGAAGGACAAGGTATTAACGATCGTTGCCGAAAAAACAGGTTATCCCGAAGATATGCTTGAACTCGATCTCGACCTTGAAGCGGACCTTGGAGTCGACACCGTGAAGCAGGTGGAGCTTTTCGGTATGGCAAGGAGCGAGTTCGGAATACCGAGGGACGACTCCATCGATCTTTCCAAATTCCCGACACTCAGACATATCATAGATTACGTTACGGACCGGACCAAGGAGCTCGCAGAGGTCGAGGTGACACCGGCCGAGGAGAAAAAACCCGATCTTTCCGTGGAGGATCTGAAGGAGAGGATCAACAGATGGGTCCTCCAGGCCGATCAAATGGAGGATCTGGAACAGACCGATATCCTTCCGCTTTCGGACAAGAAGATGCTACTGCTCGGCGGAGGGGATGAGGCGGTCGACCTGCTGATATCCGATCTCGGTTGTGCAGTGGACCAGTACTCACCTGATCAGATCCTTGCCTCTTCTGTTGATATGGAACAATACGACGGCATGATCAACCTCTATCCACTTGAAATGTCGGAAAAGGTCATGCCGGATGACTGGGATAAGCTATCTGATAGGGCAGTAAGGACGCTCTTCAAGATCGGTCAGGGGCTCTACAAGAAACTGAAGGAAGGAGGTTTCTTCTTTTCGATAACCGCAATGGGAGGGAAGTTTGGTATCGATCGTGATGTGAACCCGATGAACGGTGCTGTGTCCGGTTTCACAAAGGCCGTTCACCGGGAGCTTCCGAAGACGAGGGCAATGGTACTGGACGTACCCCACGGGTCCGATCTGAAGACGGTGATAGAGAGATTGGCCATGGAGATAGTGGCCGATCACCGGATCCCGGAGATCGGATGGGATGGACAGAACAGATACAGGCCTGTGCTCAGGATAATTGAACCCGCATCACCTTCCATGGTAGATATCAAGGATGGAATGAACATCCTGATCTCGGGAGGAGGCGCAGGGATCACCGCCGAGATCGTGAGAGGGTTGGCCGGGAAAGCATCCCTGGACCTCCATATCCTAGGAAGGACGAAGATCATGGAGGATGTTGAGAAGTATGCCTCCATGGATAAAGAAGCGCTAGATGAGGTAAGAGATGGGATCAAGCAGAAGATGAAAGATGAAGGGGTCAAGGTCACCCCGGTCAAGATCGATAAGGAGTTCTCCAAGATAACCAGATCCGTTGGTATCCATGGGCTTCTCAAGGATATCGAGCAGGCCGGATCAAAAGGTCACTATCACTCACTGGATGTGACAGATAGTGAAGGTCTGGGGGAACTTGCAGAAAGGGAAGGACCATTCGATATCATAATCCATGCGGCCGGGATAGAGGTCTCCAGATCGATGTCCAACAAGAAGATCGCAGAGTTCGATATGGTCTTCAACACCAAGGTCAAAGGATTCAAGGCTCTCCTCGATGCGACCAGGGACCATCCGTTGAAGGCGTTCATCTCGTTCTCATCCGTTGCGGGAAGGTTCGGGAACAGCGGCCAGGTGGACTATTCGGCTGCCAATGATCTCCTTGACAAGCTTCCCGGAGCGATCAGGTCCATACACCCCGACTGCCATGTGAAGGCTGTTGGATGGTCCGCGTGGGCCGATGTAGGAATGGCAAGCAAGGGATCCGTAAAGACGATCCTGGAGATAGGCGGAGTGACATTCATACAGGTGAAGGATGGGGTCAGGTTCGCTCTGGATGAGATCACATCGGGAAACGAGAAGGAAGTGTTCTATTCCGGTTCCATGGGTCCTCTCGATGCCGAGGGTTCGATGAGATGGGAGGAAGGGATCATGGCTCCCGATCCCGTTTCCGAGGTGGAAGAGGAGGCTACGGAGATCGTAGAGGAGCAAGGTTCCGGAGAAAAATTAGAGGAGACCCCTGAGGCAGTAGAAGAGAAGGCAGTTGAAAAGGTGGATGGGGCAACACTCTCCGAAACACCGCCTCTCGAGGAATTCAGCGATGAAGGATCCGGTGAGAGAATAGCTCCACTTGTGGACATGATCGTTGAAAAGGACGATCGAAGATTGGTGATCAAGAAGAGATTGGATGTCAGGAACGAGCTGTTCTTGCTCGATCATTCGATAATGGGAACACCGGTCCTTCCGGGGGTAATGGGGCTCGAGATATTCGCAGAGACCGCGAAGCTTCTCAGACCCGAACTCGATGTTATTGGACTGAAGGATATTGGCTTCCACAAGGCAGTGAACGTCCCTGACACGTACGAGGTTACAGTTTCGGCCGAGATAGAGGATGATGATGATCAGGAGAAGACAGTGAACATGAAGTTCACGTCAATTGACCCGAAGAAGGGCACAGAGATCACGCATTATACGGGAAAGGTCATACTTGGCAGGGGAGATGACGCCTGCAGGATCCAGGAAGGACATCCCTTCCAACCGAATTCCGTAATGGCCAGGGTCCTCAGGGGAGAGATATACGATCATCTGTTCCACGGTCAGCTCTTTCAGGTGACCGCTGCGATGGAGATCCTTTCCGAGGATCAGCTTCTTGGCGTTTACAGGATCCCCGAAGGCGGTCAGTTCTCCACTTCCACTCCCTGGAAGGACGGGGATCTGATAACGACCCCGATGCAAACTGAACTTGGTTTCCAGATCGCTGGAGCTTACACACTCGATAGGTTCGATATGATGGCTCTTCCTGTAAAGATCGGTGAGATGAACTACTCATCCATGATGAGAACAGATGAACCGGCTTTTGCATGGGTCAGGTTCAATGGAAGGAAAGAGAACGTTTTCAGTTACGATATAGACGTGATAGACACCAGCGGTAACGTGAGGTTCCATTACACAGATTTCTGCCTCAAGGGATTGATGGCGAACAAGGTGGACCTCATTGGAGACCATGCATTCACATTCGAAGAGGTATCTTCTCCGTTGAAGGAGGTCAGGGTCTTCAGACTCGACTCGGATGATTTCGATCCGGACCTCGAGAAATTGAGACCTGCCTTTTCAGATGAGGAATGGGATGAGCTGTTCACGGACAGGATGACAGACAAGAGAAAGAGGGAACATGCCCTTGGAAGGGTCATATCCAAACTTGCGGTCTCCTGGTCGATAACGGTTGAAAGGTCCGTCTCCATCCCGATCTCGGAGATAAGGATACATATCGAAGACGGAGGAAAGCCATTTGCAAAGGTCGGTGATGAGAGGATCGAGATATCGATCTCTCACAGTCACAGGTGGGCTGTTTGCTCGGTGTCCAGTAAAGAACACGGAGTTGACATAGAACTTGCGGAACCCAGGGACCTGTCATTCGCCGAGGAAGCGTTCCATCCCTCGGAAATGGACCTTCTCAAGAGGATCCAGGGGCAGATGGATATCGGGGAACCCCTTGCCCAGACCCTTCTGTTCTCTGCCAAGGAGGCATACCTAAAGATGAAGGGCGTGGGACTGAAGGTGGACCTGAAAGAGGTGATCACCGGCGAGGTGATCAAGATACCGGCAAGGACCGGACTCGGATTCGAATTGATGATAACCCATGATGATATCGATAGCAAGGTGGAGGCGCATGTTGCCTCGGCCTATGTATTGACAGTATGCTCGAAATGAGGATCAAAGGTACCAAACACATCGGATGTGAACGGACATGAAGAAAAAGAGCAAAATACTTGGAGGTGCAGGCGAAACCGTTCTGCTCACCGGGAACGAAGCGGTTGCTAGAGGATGTCTCGAGGCAGGTATGGCTGTCGGGGCTGGTTATCCGGGAACACCCGCATCGACCATAATGGAGAAGCTGGGTGAGGTTGCGAACGAACTCGGTTTCTGGGCTGAATTCTCGGTGAACGAAGCGGTGGCTTTTGAGGTTGCTGCAGGTTCGTCCCTTGCGGGTGTAAGGTCACTGATGTCCACCAAGATGCTGGGTGTGAACCTGATCGCGGACGCCCTGACCGTCATTTCGGTGACCGGGGTCAGGGGTGGTCTTGTCATTATCACGGCAGATGATCCGCAGCAGTTCTCCTCTCAGAACGCCGAGGATACCAGGTTCTTCGGGATGCTGGCAAAGGTTCCTGTCCTGGAACCTGGCGATGGCCAGGAAGCCAAGGATATGATGAAGTATGCCTTTGAACTGTCGGAGGAACTTGAACTTCCAGTGTTCTTCAGGATCACTCCAAGGATATGCCATTCATCCTTTGCCGTGGAGCTTGGCGAGATCAGGAAACCCAAGAGGGATGGAAAGTTCATAAGGGATCCCAAGAGATTCGTCACCATCTCGACATACTCCAGGCCGAGACAGCCCATTCTTCATGAGAAGATAGCAAGGGCAAAGAAGATATTCAACACCAATACCTGGAACCGGATATATGATCATCAGAACGGCAAGGTCTTTGAGAAGGGATCGGTCTACAACACGTTCGGTGTGATAGCTTCCGGACTGACCTATCCGTATGTGGAAGAGGTCCTTGAAGCGACGAAGATAAATGCCAGGGTCATGAAGCTTGCAACCACATATCCTCTTCCCGAGGATTACATGGTGGATTTCATGAGTGATCTCGACCAGGTCCTGATCATCGAGGAGAACGATGGTGTCACCGAACTTCAATCAAGGGCCCTGGCCCAGAGGAAGAGGCTCAATGTGAGGATCATGGGTAAGGATGACGGATTGATACCGCTGTCCGGTGAGTTGAACCCCGACATCGTCGGAGCGGCCTTCGAGAAGCTATTCGGTGTGAAGTTCCAAGAAGATCTCACTGAACCCTATCTTGAAGCGCAGGAGCTTGTATCCCAGAGGGTTCCGTCACTTTGTGCCGGATGCCCCCACCGGTCTTCATTCTATGCTCTCAGGGAAGCCCTCAGAAGAAAGGGCAAGGGTGGAGCTATCATGGGGGACAGGGGATGTTACAATCAGGGTGCATACGAACCCCTTGAGGGCATGGACACATGTATATGCATGGGAGCTTCCATTGCAATGGCATCAGGTCTTTCACATTCCGGGACAAAGGAACCTGTGCTTTCCGTCATAGGTGATGGGACCTTCTACCATGCTGGTATCCCATCACTCCTGAATGCTGTTCACAACAGGTCGAACATAGTCTCTCTGATATTCGATAATTCTATCACTGCAATGACAGGTCATCAGCTGAATCCCGGGTCGGGTGTCAACCTGATGGGACAGCATACCGGGTTTGCCAACCTGAAGAAGATCGTGGAGGCATGTGGTGTGGAACATGTCCATGTCATCAACGCTTTCGATGTTGAGAAGCTTGTGGAAACGGTGATGGAAGAGATCGACCATGATGGCGTCTCCGTCATTATCTCGAGGGCACCCTGCGCCCTTGTGGTGGAGAGGAACATCAGGAAGAAGAAGCTCAAGATGCACAGTGCTGTTGTTGAACTTGACAAGTGTGTCGGATGCAAGATATGCATGAAGAAGATAGGTTGTCCTGCCTTCTCATGGTCCAACGACCCGAAACCACACCTGGAGATCCTTTCGCATTGCAATGGATGCGGTCTATGTGTTGAAATGTGTCCTTTCGGTGCTATCTCGATCCCAGATAGACCGGATGGGGTCCTTGGGATCAGCATAAAGAAGGAGGTGACGAAATGAACGTGATCCTTTGCGGTGTAGGAGGGAACGGTGTGGTACTGACGACCAGGATCATTGCAGAAGCAGCCCTTCGAGATGGTATCAAGGTAAGGGTCGGGGAGGTACACGGATTGGCAATGAGGGGAGGAACCGTGGTATCCCACCTCAGACTGGGATCCGATGCGAAGGGAGTTCTCGTTCCTTTGAGAAAAGCGGACATACTCCTTGCATTCGAGCCTCTTGAGGCTCTCAGACAGATGAGGTTCCTTAAAAGGGGAGCCAAGGTTATCCTGAACAACCAGACCTACGTCGGAGTGGATGCCCATCTGGGGCTTTCCAAATATCCCGAGGTATGTGATATCCTTGAAAAGATCGAAGCAGCCCAGGACATCGTTGATGTTCCAGCCAGCCGGCTAGCGATCGAATCCGGTAGTGTGATCATGACCAATGTGGTCATGCTCGGATGTCTATCAGCTTCCAAGGAGCTCCCGATCAGCAGGGATTCCCTGATCGATGCTATCAAATCCAGGGTCCCGCCATTGATGATAGACTCCAACATAAAGGCCTTCGAACTCGGTGAGAAAGCTTTCCAGGATTGGGAAAAGAACGTGGTCTGTCAGGCATAGAAAGACAATCGATTTGTAGACCCTCGGTCTTATCCTTCTTGGTATTTCCCATGGAAGGTAAATGTCTGAGGGTCGATATATCGACCGGAGGCCACAGAGTGGCCTATGTCCCAAGGAACATTTCAAAGGAGCTTGACCTTCATCCGATGGATCGGATAGAGGTGATCAATGTCTCCGATCCGAAAAAGAAGTGCATGGCATCCGTTCAGTTCTGGTCCGACCCCGAAAAGAGGATCGGACTCTGCCAGGAACTTGCAGATGAGATCGATGTCCGCGATATCGGTTTTGTTGTTCTTCATGCTGTTGACAAGCCTTCTTCCGTATCCCATATCATCGAGAGGATGAACGGGTTGGAGTTGACAGGGAAAAAGATATCCTCCATTGTTTCCGATATATCATCGGATTCCCTTTCACAGGTGGAGATGACATGTTTCATCACCTCAACCACCATCAAGGACCTGTCAATGGCAGAGTTGTTCAATCTCACGAAGTACCTTGCAGAATCAGGGGATACATTCGATTGGGGCGATCAGCTGGTAGCCGACAAGCACTGTACCGGTGGTGTTCCCGGGAACCGCACATCACCGATCGTCGTGTCCATAATATCCTCTCTCGGTGTGAAGATACCAAAAGCATCCTCCAGGGCCATCACATCCCCGGCTGGGACTGCTGATGTGATGGAATCGATGTGTCTGGTCGCATTCGACAAGGACTCCATAAAGGAGATAGTTGAACGGACCAACGGCTGTTTGATCTGGGGAGGTGGGTTGAATGTGGCCCCTGCGGATTCAAGGTTGATAAAGATCAGGAAGATGATAAGCTCGAATCCCGAGGGATTGTTGATATCATCCATTCTGGCAAAAAAATATGCCATGGGTTCCAAATACCTTCTCGTGGACATGCCAGTTGGACTCGAAACCAGATACCATTCCCTTGGAGAGGTCCGTCATATGGCCCAGAAGGTGAAGAAGGTGGCCGCTCGGCTCGGAATGAGGGCAAATGTCGAGATCACTTTCGGGGATGAACCTATCGGGAATGGCATCGGTCCCAACCTCGAGGCCAGGGACGTTTTGAAGGTCATGCTCAATAGAGCGGATGCACCGGGGGACCTGAAGGAAAAATCCGTCAGAATAGCTGGAAAGTTGATCGACCTTTTCGGTCCCGAGAAGTTCGGCCCCGATCACCGGAACGGAGATGGGTTGGATATCGCCCTTGAATGTCTGGATTCAGGTAAGGCGTTCAGGCAGTTCCAGAGGATAATCGAGGCCCAGAAGGGCGATGTCAACATGGACCCTTCAAAGTTCAAAGGTTCATCTTATACAATAGAGGTCAGGTCGTTGAAGGATGGTCAGCTTGTGGATTATGACAACAGGGTGATCGCCAAGGTCGCCAGGTTGGCCGGAGCCCCATCCAACAAGGAATGCGGTATAGATTTATACAAGAAGTCAGGAGAGATGATAAGGAAGAACGATCTGTTGATGTTGATCCATTCAGGTTCGGAGGACAAGAAGAAACTTGTGTTCGATCATCTCAGCGAGCATCGTATCTACACCGTGGAGTGATCGATCGGTCAGACCTTGATCAGATCTGGACCCAGCCAATGGATCTCCTGTCAGATCGGATCATGTCGAGAGTTGCCCTGTCCACGATGGAATATTTGAATGCTTCATGGTCGATGTTCAGGTCCTTGAAGATCCTATCTCTATCCTTGCGGTGGAATATCTGCTCTATCGAGAGGCATCTATTTGGATTGGATCTCGAAGCAGGATCATTGAAAACTATCAATATGGCA
>JAUVCN010000046.1 GCA_030595715.1 Thermoplasmatales archaeon | reverse complement strand
GCAACAGGATTTGGATGGATCCAAGTGACGGATTATCATATTGGAATTGATTCAACCGATTCTGCCGAGCTGGGCATGTGCACAACATACCTGGGGGCGGTCCTTCTCGAGAGAATAAAAGAGCTACCCCTGGAATTGGTCGACCATCCGGCATTGATCAGATTGAACCCGAATGTTCCATGGAAGACCAGGGGCAATGGGGCCATTGCTTTCCATTGTTCGGGGCCGGATGATCTAGAAGAAAGTGTCTTTGAGATCTGCAAGAAAGCGATCATGGACCTGTCGGTGATGCAGGACCCGCAGACAAATCCGGGCCTTATTGTGTTGAAAGGGGATGTTCCCACCTCATTCAGAGGGTTCTATCATGATTCGCTTCATCGGATCCTCGATATCAAGAGAGCGGAGCTAACTGCCTCCGAGAGTGATTCCCTTTTCGGGAAATGGAAGAACGGAAGGGGACTGATCGGAGCGATCGCTGCCGTGGGGGCCGATCTGACGGAGTTCACTTACGAGTGCATCCTATACCGCCCCGGACACATCAAGAACAGGAAAAGGGATGTTGATATCGATTCCATCGTCAAAGCTTCTGAGGAAAATGGATCGACGTTCTACAACATCGATGATGACGGTTCTCCATTGTGCATCCCGAACTCCCCGTGCCCAGTGATCGTTGGCATAAGGGGTGTTGATCCCATGGAGGCGAGAAGGGCCGTTCTCTCGATCGATGCAAGGAACAGGGAAAGATGGGTCCTCTGGAGGACAAATCAGCATACTGACGCTCATATCGAATATGTTGATACTCTGGAAGGTGTAGAGCCTTTCTCATCGATCTCTGTGGAGGGCATCGTTTCATCAGACCCGGAATACACTGATGGAGGGCATCTATCCTTTGACCTGACAGACCGAAAAGGAGGAACAATGACTTCCTGGGCATATGAGCCGACGAAGGGATTCAGAAAACGGCTTTCCGGACTTCGCAAGGATGACCGGGTAAGGGTTTGGGGTTCGATCAGAGAAGGATCCGGCCCCCATTCCAGAGGATTGAACCTCGAGAAGGTGGAATTGATCACACTCGCTGATATCCGGGAGGAGTTCAATCCAAGATGTCCCGAATGCGGGGGATCCACGGAATCCATGGGGAAGGGACAGGGACTGAGGTGCAGGTCCTGCGGAAAGAGAGATGGATTGTCAAAGGAGAAAAAAAAGGTGGAAAGGACTGTTCAAGAGGGGATGATAGAGCCTCCGGCAGTTGCCTGGAGGCACCTGTTCAAACCAAAGAACCTCGTACTACCAACTGAAAATATTGTGGATGGACCTTTCTTCGGTAAGTTCTGAATCCGGACAGTATGATATGTCAAATATTCTGATGGTCCAATTGAAATTATATATATGCAGAGCTATGAAAAAAGTGATTGGAAAAGATTGGGTCTTTCAACAATAATTATTATCGTAAATTGTTCACGTCGATGACTGGAACTAGCACAATTTCGACACCCAGCAACAATGGATCGTCAATAACAAACACCATTGTGCGGGGCTATGAAAAAAGTGATTGGAAAAGATTGGGTCTTTTTTCATACCAAAGTATAGAAGGCAGGGTAAGAAGAGAGGATTGAATGCGTGATGAACAAAACAATATTTCCTGCCCTCTATTTGGAACGAACTCACGATGCGTACACCGTGACGATCCATTAAGGGGTTGTTTTCTATATTAATGTTATTGGTTAAAGAAATAATATAACATTAATGTGATATTATTACGCATTATCCTATATTAAGTAACACGAACATTGACACTACCGTGATACTCGAAAAATCACTATCCGAACAGCATGTCCTTCTTGCCCGGCTGCCCAATAGAACCTTCAATATACAAACTACCAATACAATTGGAATATAAAAAAATATAGGGACCCCGAAAGGTCCCTATTCAGGTCACTCTCACTCACTTAAGGGCTTCGGGGGTTTCAACATGAAAGCGATCCCGGCACATGCGATGAGCAGGAAACCCGCCGGGATGAATGCCCACATCCAGGCCTGGTTGTCTCCCATTATACCACCGACAATTGGGCCAAGAATACCGCCAAAACCGTATGCAAAGAATACCCAACCATAGTTCAGACCTACTGACTTGTTACCGAAGAAGTCAGCAGTTGCTGCCGGGAACAGGGCGAAGTTGCCTCCAAAGTTGAAACCGATAACGGCGGCTCCGGCATACAGGAGGTATTCGTTCCCTCCGATGAAGAAGAAAGCGAGCATCATCACTCCCTGGATTGCAAACATCACAACAAAGGACATCCTTCTTCCGATCTTGTCCGAAACAATACCCCAAACGATCCTTCCAACTCCATTCGCAAGTGAAAAGAACAGGGCCATGGCGGTTCCAGCTATGACAGAAGCTTCGGCTGCCGTATGTCCGGAATCCTGCAGTGCATCGATACCGAACAATTTGATGATACCGATGACCATCAGACCGGCTCCGGCTCCTACCATGAACATGAAGAAGAGCATCCAGTACTGGGGGGTCTTCCTCATCTGTGCGGATGTGAATTCAACCGATCCGGTTGCAGTGTCGACCTTTGTTTCCGGAGGCTCCCATCCCTCTGGCTTCCATCCCTCGGGGGGATTCCTCATAATGAACCCGCCAGCTATGATCGCCACTGCAAAGGCAATACCGTAGATCAGGAAAACCTCGGTAACGTTGAAGTATTCATACAAGCCGCCCCAGTCTCCGGTTATCTTGACAGGTCCAAAGATGAAACCGGTGCAGAGCTTCATCCAGAGAAGTGCTCCAAAACCGAATCCCGCAACAGCAAGACCGGATATCATTCCCTTCTTGTCCGGGAACCACTTGACACCAACTGCGATCGGGACCACATAGGCCAGACCGATACCGGCACCACCGAGTATTCCAATTGATATGAGCATCAGGTAGAAGTTTCCACCAATAAAGGAAGCAAGGATATATCCTGAACCAAGAACGATACCACCTGCGATCGCCATCTTTCTCGGGCCGAACTTCTTGGCGAGCCTGCCCCCAATGATGGTGAACAGGGCAAAGGTGAACAGGCCGGCAGCAAAGATCATCTGAGACTGGGTCTTGGTGAAACCGAATTCTCCGGTTCCGACATTCTGCATGACCTCGTATGTATCGGTCATTGTCTCGTTCGAAGCGGTTATGACCATATGCCAGGAACCACTCTTTGTGATCTTTGCTTCAAAGGTAGATTGGTTCCCGCTTACGACAGCATCGTAAGGTCCTTCGGTTATCGGATCCCCTTCTTCGTAGATGTAACCGATGTAAGGTATTATCTTGTCGCTTTTGAGAACCTTACCGTCTTTATCTTTCAGTTCCAATAGAACGGAAACATTATCATAATCTGTAAATGGAGCTCCATTTTCAGAAAAAGATAGGGTGAACATTTCTTCAGAACCTACCACAAGGTCGCCTTCGACCGTAAGTTCTATGACATCCCCCATAACATTTTCGAAATCCTCATTGGGCAGAGGAGCCACCAGAGGAGGGGTGAAGACCGACCAGGCATAGATCGCGCCCAGACAGAGCTGGATCAGTATAGCTCCCACAACGATTATCCATCTGTTCATTACTTTCTGTTCCAAGTGATCATCTCCGTATGAGGTGTCCCCTTATACCCTGAGGATTACAGAACCATATCATTGGTTCGGGTGGACTATCACGCACTTAAATATAATAATTCCCCCCTGTGACCCGAAAGCGATCTTTTTACAGTTCCAGTTGGAACCGTAACAGGGATCAGAGAAAGGGACCTCAACAAATGAAATGTTTCTAGTGGAAAGTATTAATTGCCCCACATTACAATCACGCTTCTCATGATATACGGTTTTGTTATGGTCCAGTGCAAGACTGGACTCGAGCAGAATGCATACAAGGTCCTCCAGAACTTCGGATGGGTGGAGGAAGTTCATCCCTTATTCGGGGAATTCGACTTCATCATGAGGGTCAAAGCGGAAGATCCGAATGATCTGGCCAAGCAGATAATCGAAGAGGTCAGGTCCATCGAAGGGATCACCAACACCAAGACCTTCCTGGAAGCTTCCTTCGGCCCTGAAACCATGGACACCGGTTGATATCGATCCGTTCCGATCGTATCATAAGAATTTTCACACTGTCCAGATCGAGTGTTATGAACGGAACCCTGATCAATATCGAGTAGACCCTAGAAAAAGATCTGGAAGAGATCGCTGAAAATGGGGCCGTCATTCAAGATCGGGATCGTGATGATAACCCCTCTTCGAAAGAAGCTCGAGAGGATCCCCTTCAACATAGTAATCCACCGGAACCATTGTAGAACATCTCGGACATGATCTGACCAGGTTCCCATAAGGATTGTTTGGAGTATGACAGGTTGGGCAAAGTTCCCTGTTCTCCACCTCGTATGTAGAGAATAGCTTGTGTTTCTTTCTGCATCTCCATGCCTGGAATCCAACGAATACCTGCATGGGGGCCTTGATATCACCCAGAACGGGTCCTTTCCCGCAGCTCTTCCCGTAGACGGTGAATTCCTCGACCTTCGGAGACAGTATCTCAACATCCTCTCCGCATACCTTGCATTTCCTGCCCAATACAGGGTGGAAGGGACCCTCGACCACCTCGGACCTCCTCTTGATCGTGGCCTCGTATCTCTGCTTCCTATCGAGCTCAAGCCGGATATTGCTGCCGCATTTGGGACATGTTTCGAATTCACCACTGCCCAGATAAACGGAACACATGGGACAGAAGCGAACCTGAGACATCGGTCTGATGTATCGATGAAGAAGTAAATAATGGATATGCTAAAAAATATTGCAGGAGGACCTCTCAAGGTCCTTTCTTCCGCCAGAGAGCCGCCAGTTGACCACAATTGGAGCCGATATCATTCTCTCTCGGATCACCAACGGAAAGGATCACATCGAATCCTTCCTTCCTCAGGAGGGAGATCTCCGGAACCTCCTCTTCAACGAGATCCTCCCTTACGATATCGTGAAGTTTGGCCTGGGATGTGGGGTTGACCGGTGTGAACTTGAACATGAACCTGTCCTTCGAAAAGAGAGATGTCAGTTTATCCACATCGATCTCATTCTCGGGGGCAAGTGCGAAATTCAGGGCGATCTTCCGTCCCCCAACAAAGAAATCATCTCCGTAACTTGCTATTCTTTCAAGGTCCCATTTCTCGATTGGGATGATCCGGTTCCTCTGTTCCTCATTGGTGGAGTGTATGGAGAACTGAAGCTGGAAGTTTCCCTTGAATATCTCATGGTTCAACCTCAGGAGCTCGGAAAAGAAATCGTCTCTACCGACGGGTGCGGTGGTGGAGATGCATGGCATGAATCCAGGGGCGTCAAACCTCTTCGGAATTAGTTCTATAGCCTCGATCACTGCCATGTTCAGGGCAGGTTCACCCATCCTTGCGAACTGGACCTTGAACTTCTTCGAGGGAACCTTGCCATCGGGGAACCTTCTTCTGATAACATGGTCCACCTGGGATAATAGCTCCTCGGCAGTTGGGTTCCCCTTGTAATAATCGTAGGTATCACACATCAGACACCCTACCGGGCATCCGAACTGTGATGAGACTACCACAACCCATTTCTCGTCGATCGAACAGCTTCCGGTGAGAGAGTCGACGAACTCGAGGATCAGATCATTATCTCCCCTGTATGTGGCAGCAAAAACCCTTGCCACTTCGTCAAGGCCTTTCTCAAGGACCATTTCCATCTGCTTTCAACCTCCGACCGATATCCATTGCAGCCGAAAGACCCGAGGACATGGCATAAGCCGCCTGCGAACTCTCGACCGAGGCGGCATCACCGACCAAATATAACCCTTTAACTGAGGTTGAGTGTGATGGATGGTTAACCGAGACTTCCCCCATCTTTTCAACAAGGGATCGGTCGGGAGACCTGCCGATAAATGCAGCCAGATGATCGTATCTCCTTTCTCCATTCAACACATATGAACCATCAACGAACTTGAGGTCCTCGACCTTACCTTCGATCAATTTGATCCCTGCCGCTGCAACCTCATCCTTCAGTCCTCTGTTGGCCTTGATCTCCGATCGATGTAGAATTGTGACATTCACCGAAGAGCCACGTGCCCTCAATGCATTGTCAAGGGCCAGATCTCCCCCACCTATGATCAACAATCGTGTCCCTGCCATCTCTTCCGGACGTTCCAATTCATATTTGATACCGGCCAGGTCCGATCTGACAGGGGTAGACCCGGTGGCCAAGATGACCATATCGGATCGGATCTCTCCCCCTTTTGTTGTTATACGGAATCCATCTTCGACCCTTACCAGACCAACAACCTCCTCGTTCCTGATCCCGATACCCATCGAAAGGGCATGAGAGACCATTTCATCTGAAAGGTCCTTACCCGCTGTTCCAAGACGTCCAAGAAGGTTGTCGACACGATTGGCATACCTCAGCAATCCGCCTGGCATTCCTTTTTCGAAGATCAGGAACTCTATCTTCTCTTTCATCAATTGGACAGCCGCCGATAATCCTGCTGGTCCGGCACCGATCACAATGACAGATATTCTTTTGATGTCATCACCTCCCCGAAAGCTTTTGCTATCACGCTCAATGTTGAGAGATGTCTTCTCTCATTTTCCGTGGCAGTGCAATCTGCGAGGAATATCACTTTGAATCCCCTCATGAATGCATCCCTTGCCGTTGTCTCACAGCACAGGTCCGTCATCACGCCCGATATCAGTACCGAGTCCACCCCTTCGGACCTGAGAATATTCTCGAGTTCGGTTCGGTGAAATGCTGAATAGTGTTCCTTTTCGATGACCGATCCAATGGATGTATCCAGATCGGATGTGATCTCTGACCATTTACCGTCGATGACATCCCTCCACCAGATCGTCATTAGATTGTCAGTATCGTCCCTGGAATTCCGATGACGTGTGAATATCACCGGTCCTTCAAAATATTTCAACAAACCTATGATCCGATCCAATGCCGTTATCGATGCAGGAATGAAAGCGTGTCCATCCGGGTCAAGAAAGAAATTCTGCATATCCAGAACAAGAAGGGCTGTCCGACCATGGCCATCTCTCCATCTTCTCTTTCGATCGATCCCTTTCATCCATTGTGATGAGGGGCCATTGGATGGATCGTCTGGAAAATAGTTCTCTGCTTTCATTATTGACCATATTGAAATGTCTGATTTAAAAAGATGGTGGGGCCGTCGAAATTTGAATTCGAGTCGATACCACCCCAAGGTACCAGGATACCAAGCTACCCTACGGCCCCGTATCGTTGTTTTGTATAGGGAATAATATGACCCCTATAATACTTCCCATTGCTTGCAATGGGAGATCTACCCTTATAACATCTACAGAACTCGGGAATGGGTCTGAAAATGTACGTCTCTCGCTTCTGGGAAACGAGAGAAAGACCAGATCAGGTGAAGGGCATGACCTCGTCGATCAGTTCGACATGAGTGAGGAACATCCTGCGACAGCAGTACCTGTCAAGGCCAAGGGCATCCATTACTTCCTTTGGATGTTCCCCTGCGGCCACTCTCATCGAGTACTCCTCGTATAGATGGCCTATTACCTTGCCGCAAGTGAAGCATTTAACGGGTATTATCATACTATCACCTTCTGGGTTAGAGCAACCCTATATTCATGTTGTTTATAAAGATTCCCTATATAGGGTAAATATATCTAACATGTGTTACTAGGCGAAATGGAGGAAAGGAAATGAAGCTAAGTTTTGCTGGAGGAACCGATGTGGTCGGGAGCCTTGGTATGGTAGTGGAGACACACGAGAACCGGGTCCTTTTCGATTACGGTATGACCCCATCAAAACCACCGAAGTACCCCATGAAGGTGCCCCCCATTGACTCACTGTTCATCACCCATTCCCACCTGGACCATGTGGGTATGGCCCCCTATGTTTGCGGAGAATACGGTTCGACGATCTGGGGGTCGGAGGTGACCCTAGAGGTGGCCATGATACTTCTACATGATTCGATCAAGATATCAAAATACGAGGGATGGTCCATTCCCTTTGATATCCATGATGTCAGAAGGTTCTCGGAGGAATCCACATTGATCCGATACGGGGACAAAGCACACATGGGACCGTTGAGGATCAGTGCAATGGACGCAGGACATATACCGGGATCGACCATGTACAAGATCCAGGAGAATGATGGCAAGGAGATCGTGTTCACGGGTGACATCAATGTGGAAGATTCAAGACTCCAGAAAGGAGTGAAACCTCCGAAATGCGATGTTCTGATAATGGAGTCCACATACGCTGGCAGGTCGCACCCGAAGAGAAAGGACGTTGAAAGGGCGTTCCTTGAAAAGGTCAACGAGGTCCTGGACCGCGGTGGCAAGGTGATCATCCCTGCTTTCGCTGTCGGAAGGACCCAGGAGATAGTCCAGGTACTATCGAACGTTGATGAGGAGAAATGGTTGGATGGTATGGGAAAGCGTGTTTCCCAGATCTACCTGAGACATGGAGATGCCATCAGATCATCAGGTGAGCTCAGAAAGGCCATGAACCAGTTCAAATTCGTGAGAACCCCTTATCAGAGGAACCATGCTGCTGAAGCGCCGCTCGTGGTAACGACATCAGGAATGCTAGATGGCGGACCCGTCCTTGAATATATCAGAAGGTCCAAGAACGACAAGAAAACAGCGATCCTCCTAACCGGATACCAGGTACAGGACACAAATGGAAGGATGCTGATGGATTCGGGTTCCATGGAAATTGACGGAGAGATACAGAAGATCGATTGCGAGGTGCAGCACTTTGACTTCTCTGCCCATGCAGATCACAATGACCTCGTGAAGTTCGCCGAGGCCACCGGGGCGGAGGAGATCATACTGGTGCATGGTGACAATCGAGAGGTCCTGGCAAAGGACCTCGAGAGTTTCGCAAAGGTGAGAATGCCCACCAACGATGACATCTACAATTATTGAGATTTCGAGACATGTGTATGATCGTCTACAAAAATCTTATATAAGGACCTGAAGCTTGGCTCATCATATCACCCATGGAGTGGGCAATATGCGGTTGAGTTCTATTACAATGGTTGCGATCATTCTCATGTCCGTTATGATGGCCTCATTTACTGGTGCAGGTCAGATCGATGATGAAAATGGGAGCAGAGCATCCACACCTTCAAGAAGTATTCCAGTGAACGAGTCCTCCTGGCCAATGTATCTCGGCGATCATACCCATCAGGGTTATTCCGCATCTGAGATACCAATGGAGAATACGACCGACATTCTCTGGGGACAGCGAGTGGACGGTTTGATGGGAACCGCTTCACCGATCGTCCATGATGGTGTCGTCTACATTGGGTCCGGCAATGGACATATGAGGGGATTTGATATCGACACAGGTGAGATCGTCTGGGACATACATATTGGAAACCACAGGATCAGGGCCGCCGCTACCGTTGATAACGGCACCATCTACTTTGGTGCTGACAATGGACATCTTTATGGATTCAGAATATCCGACAAGGTGAAGACCCTTGATGTGAACCTTAAAGGATCCGAGATCGAAAGTTCGCCCCTCATCGTTGAAGAGAGGATATTCATTGGTGTCGTTGGAAGTTTCCTGAAGAACCATCGATTCCATGCAGTGGATATTGACACAGGAGAGATCAACTGGACCCTATCGATGGGCGATCTCGAGAACTATTACGGTTACAAAGAGACAGCATCATACTGGAACGGCCGGATCTATATTGGTGACGGGAACGGAACCATTTTCTGCCTTGATAAAGATGGATTCTGGGATGGGAACGACGGACCACACATATCCGAGGACAATACTTCCATGACCTCTCCTGACATCATATGGAAAGTGGATGGTCCTTTTGCCCTGTCCACCGATACCATGATAGCTGAAGGCAATGTCTATTATGGCAATGTCGTGGGGAGGTTCTTTTGCAGGGACGCGCTTACCGGGGACAGCATCTGGAACAAGTCCCTCGGCAAGGGAGAAAGGTCCATTCAATCATCCGCAACCTACAAGGATGGCAGGGTTTACCTGACAGCAAGGAACACCGTTGGTGTTTTCGAAGGTGCATCCGTATTCTCACTGGATTCTGCGACGGGAGGCCAGATATGGAGATTCAACATCTCCGGCCAGATAATCACGGAATCAGCCCCGATCATCATTGATGGTGGCCTGGTATTCGGTTCCAGAAATCACAAGGTATACTTCATATCCACCGTCGAGGAGAACATTGCAGACGAGGACCGGATATTCTGGAAAGTATCGACTGGATCTCCGATCACATCAACACCCGCTGTTGCCAAAGGAAGGGTTTTCATCTCGAACGAACCGCTTGGAACTTATGGGAAAATATTTGCCATAGGGGCACCGGACCCATCCATTGATACGGTCTGGATCTCTGACCCGGCACCTTACATTGGAGAGGCTGTCCTTCTTGGAGCTGACATCCTCAACAATGCAACTGTCGACTGCTGGATAGATGTGGAATTCAAAGTGTCCACACTCAATTTCACCAAACAGGTTATCGTTGGTACCCTGGAAGATGTTTACATAGAAGCTGGAAAGAAAACCTCCATCCACATCGATTGGACGGTTGAAGGAGGATTCGATTTCTTCGCAGCCCTGCTAACCGGGTCCACACCGAAGGACAGGAACGTCAAGAACAATGTGGGAGCGTCCGATCTGTTCTTGAAGACCCCATTATCAGGATACTGGACCTCTTCAGGTTCCGGCCCTGGCATGTCAGGAGGGTCCGGGAACCGACTGGAAAGCAACAGAAGCTTCTGGGAAATGGATCTAGGCGAGCAATGGAAAGGGAGTGAAGAAGACCCGTGGTACAATTCGTTCGGTGGAAATGGGACCATATCATCAACAGGTGCCGCACTGTATCTAACTGACCCATATGGCGACCTGTTGGCCTTGAACACCTCCCTTGAATCGAATGGTGTACCTGGATTGCTCTGGAAGTATTCCAATTCATCCGTTGATCTTATGGGAAGGCCGATCGCACTCGTCGACCAGGAAAGGTCCTTTGGAGGGCCCAACAGGATCTACAGTTATGGCGATGATGGAGCCATGTGGGCCTTTGATTGGGTCGGATTCTGGGATGGGATCAATGACGGACCATTCCTGGATGAGACGGGAACATCGAATTCTGATGGTGATGTTATCTGGAGGAGCGAGATCCCATCTGAACCGGTAAAACCCTTGATCATCTCGGGAGGAAATATCATAGTGACATCAAGGGACGGTCGGATCAGGGGCCTGGATGATGACACTGGTTCAATACTATGGACCTACGATCTTCCCTATAGTCCGAATTTACAGATATCCAGTGATGAACGATCACTTTTTGTTATCTATCATAAGACCGTGAATGTCCTTGACCCCAACACGGGCATTACAAGATATACCATGGATCTGGAAGGCATTCCAGATCCCTCTGTGATCAATTCCAGCTCCATCACTGATGAGGGACTATTGATCACCACCCATAATTACACAGCTCTATTTGATCTGGACCCTTCGGATGGTGTGGATGAGGGGATACTGGATAATTCAACAAGCTCGGACCTTATCTGGTCGGTTCTTATAAAAAATGGGATCAGCTGCCCTCCTGCGATATCACCTGATGAACCGACGATAGGCATTTGCTCTGGAGATCGCATATACTTCCATTATCTGAACAATGGAACGGAGATATCCAATATCTCGATCGATGGCATTCAGACAGGCAGGCTGGTGTCCGGTGGTGACTCCTACTATATTGTGGCTGGTTCATCCCCCTGGGATGTGATCGCCTATTCTCCTACCGAGGTGGGTATCTTCGAAACCACCTGGAGTCTGGATCTTCCCTCAAGACCCAGAGGTGAACTCGTTATCGTGGGCAACCATATGTATATCACAATGGGCAACGGAAGGATCATGGCCATTGGAGCGGAGAACAATGATCCTGTGGCTATCATCTCATCCCCCTATGATGGCATTCTACTATTCCCTGGAGAGGACTTCACATTGGACGCATCAGGATCATATGACCTTGATGATGATCCATTGACCTATGTATGGTTCCTTGAAGGGGAGGACACCCCCGTGTATGAGGGGATCAATCCTGTTCAAACCCTATCGTTACAGGGGATCGGGAAAAAGAAGCTGAAGCTCAGGGTATATGATGATATGAGGGCCTATGGTGAAAGTGTGATCAATGTGACCATTCTGAAAAGGGTCACGTCACCCGATTTCAAGGATTATCTCTATGATATCGAGGTCCACATGTCATATGGGATCTCGGAAGCTTCCGGTATCGGACTGGTCAACACAACGGTCGGAGGCGAGGTACCGGACGCTTCGGGGGCTCTGTTCATATGCCATCTGGACTTCATACCCTGGCCTACCTATGCATCCTATCGGTTCGAATGGGCCAATGTATCCATCGGATACAAGGACAAGGAGTTCAAAGTAAAGGCGAACGAAGAAAAGTTGGGATTGTTCTACTACAATGAACTGACATCCACGTGGGAGGGGGCAGGTGTATCCGGTGTGATGCTCAACGATTCGAAGGTCTTCGGAAATTTCTCATCCCTCAGATCGGGATTCTATGCTATCGGAATTCTCGACAACTCCTTACCCGAACTGAGGCACAGGGATGCCGAGAACTACCGGTACAAGATGATAGATTCGAACAATTACAAGTTCAGAGTGGAATACCGTGATGTCGACAATGACATTCCTGTCTCGATAAGACTCGTGATCGATAACAGGACCGAATACGACCTTGTGGATGAAGGGTTTGCCACATCTGTTCTGAGATGGGCTTTCTTCTCTGTCACGGATGTTGACCTGTTACCCGGTGACCATTCATATTACTTCGAGGTGGACGATGGTAACTTCATCGTCACATCAGATCATTTCCACTATACGGCCTCCAACACTCCTCCCGTGGTCAATATAATCGGACCCACGTCTGTGGTATACACGGGCGATATCATTCTCTTCGATGGATCGAGCAGCTATGACCCGGATGGAAATGAGATATCATTCTCATGGGATTTCAACAATAACGATGGGATCCAGAAGGACAAGGTCGACCGGAAGGTGGATCACATATACTATGATGAGGGGAATTATATCATCACTCTCACGGTCTCCGATGGTGTTGACAAGACCTCGAAGACACTCAGCATAACCGTGATCGACAATGGTAACGATGATACCGACCCCATCCCCATTTCCACCGGTCTGTGGATCCTCATCCTTTCGGTGATCGGGATATTGATACTTGCTATTGTGATATTCATTGTCGTCTCAAAGAAAGGACATGAAGAACAGACGGATATCCAGAGGTCGTTCGAAGGAAGATGGGCATGCCCGGAATGCGGAACCAGAGTACCAAACGGGGTTGAGGAATGTCCAAGATGTGATTACCTCTACGATCCCATGGACTTCGACGAAATGGATGAGATCGAAGGAGAGGACGATAATGAGATGTAAGATACAGCCTCATCTTCCCAATTTATATATATGATAACTTCAATCGGCTTTTCCCACGAGGTGAGCACATGGGAAATATCAGACCAACATTCATCAAAAGATCAGCGATCGAGATCCTCAAGAAGTATCCTAACCTGTTCACCGACGATTTCGAGCATAATAAAGAAGCCCTGAACAAGGTCGCCGAGATCGAAACAAAAAGCCTCAGGAACAAGGTGGCAGGGTACATCACCAGGTACAGACATGTCCTGGCGAACAAGATATGATAACTTTCGGTCACCTCCCCCGATCCAGCTTATAACCGATCAAGCCCCTTTTTAATTTGTATGAGGATAGGCCCACTTGGGCCTCCCGCATGCATCCCTAACCGAGGGCGGGGTTTCAATCCCCTTTTTCCCCGTCCACTTCTTCTATGTGGTGACTCCGATTGTTTTTTCTAATTTAACCCCTATCTCACATCATGGAAGGACCCGGGAGAAAACGGAAGTCCTACAGGATCCCTAGCGTCGATCTGGTAGAGAATGCCATCAGATCGATCCTGGATGAAGCATTCACCATAAGGTCTCAGACCCTGTTCCATCGATTGGTGATCTCCAAGATCAAAGAGATGGAAGGGAACGGATACAAGCTGTCCCCCGGGCGGCTGAGGAAAGTTGCGGCACAGATGGAAGATGTAGATCTGATCATCCATTGCCGCGAGGGTGAAAGAGCATCCAACAGGACAATATGCCCTGTTTGCGGCACCGTGATGATGGACATCAAGAACTCTACCCTGTATGGTTGGACCGTGGCAACAGGAAAAGCTTGTCAGACCTGTTCATACTGGTCAGGATCACGAAACAGGATACCAACGAGATATGTATTCACTGTTGAAAAGGAGAGATACCTGGTCGAGAACATGGAGGGGAAATGAAGGAAGATATTTTCTTTCAGACGCTCAACAGGGGCAAGTACAAAAAGGCAAAGCGTATCCTTGGCGATCTGAAAGAAGACCTGCCTAGAAAAAGATATCTCTATCTCGATGGAGTTCTTCTCGAAACAAAAGGCGATCTGAAAGAAGCGCTGAAAAGATTTGACATGGCGCTTGTCCTCCATCTGTCAGATGAAAGCCTGTGGCTTGCCAAAGCAAAGGTCCTGATGGAAATGGGCCGTCTCGACATGGCCAAAAGGGCAGCCGACAGGGCCTGCAGACTATCACGGGATGATGGCGCACCCCACCTTCTCTATTCAGAGATCCTCTATCGAATGAATGATTATAGAAAAGCGATGAAGCAGATCGATCTCGCCATCGAGCATGGGACCAGGACTTCGGAGGTATTGACCCTGAAAGGGGTGTTGATATCCATTCTGGATCAGGATTACATTGAAGCGCTGGGATATTTCGATTCCGCCATCGAAGCCGATGAGGACCATGGCAGAGCCTGGACAAATAGAGGAATGGCCCTCAGGCAGATAGGAGATGAGGACGGAGCAGTCTATTCTTTCCAGAAGGCACTGCTCCTGGACCGGAAAGACAAGAATGCCCGAAAGATGCTTGTCAAGATGGGTTACGAAAAGTTCATCCTATCTATCGAAGAAAAGGGTAATGAAAATGGAGAGATCGAAGAACTGCCCAATTGGGATGAGAACGAATAGAATGAACCAGGAGCTCGTGACGATCAGTGAACATATTCCATACCAACAAGATCGGCAATTGATTGCATTATCCTGTCAGTGATATCCCTCAGAACCTCTTTTGTGTCATCGTTGCCGGTCAGGTCGTCGAATCTCAGGGGTTTTCCGATCTTGATCGTGACGATCTTTTTGAAGGTGGGTTTATGATCTCCCTTTGGCATGAGAAGATGCGTCCCCCATACGCCAACCGGAATAACCGGAGCGCCTGACATGAGGGCAAGTTTGGCCACACCGACCTTCCCTCTGTTGAGTTGGAAACCTTTTCCCCTTGTTCCTTCCGGATATATAATTACACTATGACCCATCTTCAGATACTCGGCTCCTTTTTCGAGGGCTTCCTCTGCGGAACCCTTGCCTCTATCTATAGGGATCGCCTGGAACCTTCGCGCGATGAAACGGAACAGCCACTTCCCCTCGAACCAATGTTTCCGGTCCGCAAAGAAATGGGTCCTCCTATGGGTCTCCATCACGATCGCGGGCATGATCGCAAATTCATCAAGATGGCTGTTGTGGTTGACCGCGAAGATATATGGTATATCCTTTCTCAGGTTCTCCCGTCCTATCTCCTCCTTTATCAGGAACCTTCTGAGAAGGGGTAAAAGGATCACCCTCTCAGGGAGGAGATAGAATCCGATGGCCATATTTACGAGTATTAATCGAGGATTAATATAATTGTCGCATATCGTAAAAACCATTGAAAAATGCCGCATGAAGTGCCATCTCACACACACTGGCCTGCCAGAAATACATATCATACCAAATTTATATAGAAGAAAGGCCTTGTAACGGTAATGGGTTTCACAGAACTATGATTCTATGATACTTATGAGGTGTTTCTGATGAGTGGTATGGGAAAGATCCTAGGTGTACTGTCCATAGTGATCGCATTGGGTTTCATCATATTCGGCGCATCCTTGATGTTCGTTATTGTTCCGAACATGGCCGAGAACGCGACACTGCCGGTAGACTTTGATGAACATAACGTGTATGGCGGATATCTTACCAAATTGAATACGGCAACAGGTGAGGTAGAAAGAACAAACTTTACAATTGACAGGCGGATCCAGGTCATTGATGAGCTCCCGGATGGGAAGCTTCTGCTCGATGAGGATATCAAGGCCGTTGTGAACGGGACCGATATCGAGATCCCTGCCCTTGCCAAGCACAACGAATACGAGATCGATGAATTGACCATGCAGCTCTTCAAGTACGAGGAACTGGGCAATGATATCATCGTTGAGTATTCTGAAGACGATGGTATTCAGTGGATATTCCCGCATCCGGTGGACAAGGATGAGGATTACAGCATATACAACATGAACACCCTCGACTATTCCACGGCGGAATACCTTGGAACCGAGGATGTGAATGGAGTGGAGTGCTATGTGTTCAAGGGAGGGGAAGTAGATTACGAGGTCCCCATCCCGGCTTCCACAGCCGAAGCACTTGGATCACTGGCCCCGGATTCGACGATGATGCTCACCCTCTGGGAGAAAGCATGGGTCCATCCGCTGACCGGATCGATAATCGACTATGCAAAGGAGATCGATGTCTTCCTGTATCTTCCTGAACTTCCACCGATACCGGAGATCAAGTATCCATCGGACCTTGTTTCCACAACAGGCTTCGATGGTGACCTGGTCCTCTTCGACCAGGCAACTGCATCATTCAATTCCTTCGATGGGATATCGGCAGAGAGATACATCGAGGTCATCTCTGCGGATGAATATGACCTTACAACAAATGAGACGGTGACCGTCCTGACAGCAGAGGGAGCTCCTCTCTCCATGCTCGATTCGGCCATCCAGGTCGTTTTCGATGCACGGGATGGGACCCATACGGGACCTGGCAGGACCGGGAACTATCTCTTCTCGCCACAGGGAGCGGGGGAGATGAACTATTCCATCTGGGACGATGGGTTCGGAATGGAGGTCAATGCTGAATATATTGGCAATGACAATACCACTTTTACCCCACTTACAGCCAATATCTATCACATCTATGTGGAGAATGAGACATATCTGGCTGGAGGAAAGGCAACGCTCGACATGACATACTGGGTCGAACCTATGACCGGCATAGTCCTCGATGTGAACAAGAAGGTCTCGAACTGGAGGGAGCAGGACGCAAGAAGGCTTCCTCTTGATACGGCATTGATCAACAAGACCATCACATTGAATGTGACGATCACCGCGATCAACCCGATCGACCAGAGCGTCACCCCGATGGGGATATATGTCGAACAGATCGTGAACTGCACCGGATACACCAACATGACATACGGTGTAGCAATGTTCACGGAGCAGGTCACAAAGTATCTTCCGAACGGAACGATGATGGCACCCCCTACGGTGGCCAACTTCAGCGTTGATGCGTACACCATGGCATATGTCGATACCACAAGGACCGGTGTCTTCACATTCCCGATAGGTCTGCTGAACGAGACCGGTGATGTCACACCATCCTACAGCATGTATAACTCCGACCTTGGAATGTCATTCCCGGTCGTGCTGTTCGAGGAATTGGATATGCAGGGACTTCAGGTAGCAAAATACGAGATGAACCTCTCTGAGATACCGCTTGCATATGCTGATGTCGTTGCCATCTTGGGACAGGATCCTGGTCTTCCTGGAGCAACCGGAACCTACGGATGTCTCTACGAATATTATGTTGATATCAACACCGGAACCATTATCGACATCACAAGGTCCGTTGCCATCAATATGGTCCCACCGACCTATGAGTTCCTCTATGACAACATGGATTCAGTATCCGTTGTCAAGGGTGAACTATTGGGCGAGAACATCACGATGACCCAGACCATGATCGGATCGGAAGCAGGAGAGGGGACCACTCTCATCAATATTACCAAGACCGTAACATATGACAACGGGACCGACTTCATGGACCCCGAGGTCGTTGAGGTATTGATCAATACAACATCTCATGAGATGCTCCTACCCAACGGAACGGGACTGGGCCTCTACTTGCTCTTCCCACCGAGCCCGAATGAAACAGCCTATCCGATGATGTATTCGTTCGGTGGGGTTGATCTCATCGGAGCAGCCATGAAAGGAGATATGACAGAGACCACGGTGGATTACAACTTCTCTTCAACTGAAGTGATCGATGCAGAGATCTTTGGCATGCCTGGAGTCGGCGCGAACATGACCCTTGAATACAATTTCCTGGTCGACAGGAATACCGGAATGGTCCTTGATGTGAACATCATGGTGAACGTGGAGAACAATTCCATCGGGCTCAATATGGACCTTGTCTTCCTATCTCAGAACGATCCCGCATATACGGCGATGAGCAATGCAGTGATGGGATGGGCACTTTCAGGCGTTCATGCGCCTGTTCTCGACATCGGTATGGACCTCTACGACATGGAAGCAGAAGCAGCTGTCATGAAGGCGAAGATCACCTCACAGCTCCTTCTTATCGCTGATGGTGTCAGACCGGCCCTTGAACTCGAACTCTCTTTCAATGCGACCACCAAGGCCACAATGCTTGCGACAGCACAGGGAACGCTTGTACAACTTGAACTGCTTCCACTCCTTCAGGGGGCCCATATGATGAACGATCTCCTTGTGGCGAACGACAACATGGTCCAGCACGTCTACTACAAGAAAGTGGATACGGATGTTGAGGTCTTCGAGGATGTTGACGGCTCCGTGGAATATTGGGCCGACAAGGCCATAGAGAGTGAAGATAAGATCGAGAGATACGGTGTCGTTCTGCCAACGGCCCTCTTTGTGCTTGGCGGGATCGGGATCGTAATAGGTCTGGTCCTCATAGTCGCAAAGGGAAAGAAGACCGAAGAAGCCGAAGAGTGATCCGAACCGGATCAAGGGGACCTTTCGGAATACTGGAAGGTCCCACTTTTTTTGTTCTCATCCTCCCTTCTGCATGAAAAACGACAATATAAGATCGTTATTCATGATATGGGGTCTTTTTCACTTTAAACCCAGATATTTTTTTCCATTTCATTATTAATATCAATGAAATTTCAGTACATCCAAGCCTCTTTTCAAGTAACATGATCAATGGGATCCCGTAGATCCCCAATAGAAATGGCCACCCATGCCATAAAGAGACAACGGAGCGCCTTTCCTTCCTCTCACCCAGGAAGATACCCATTTGAGAGACGTTCCAATCTATTCTTATTATGATAATGAGACATATCAGTGAATAAAGTTAATACCAGGGAAATCTTAGTATTTTCAACAGTGGGTATCGATAGTTTGTTTTTAACAACTAAATCAATCCTCTCTTCCTAATCCCCCACTGTCTCGAAAGATATGATCCCTCTTGCGGGAGTGAGATCTTATCTTTCTTTCTTTCCGACTCGTCGCCAATATCAGAGATCTTGTCTGTGTTCGAAATCAAAGATTTCCAACATGTGGCGGATATTCGTAAAATGCTGCGCATTTCACGTATGTGTGACCAATCAAGGATTGGTCAAACAAAGAGGAAAGAATGACCGCTGGTAGAAAATAGATTAAACCTGATGTTTTCACCATTTTTAGAAATAATTCGATTATTAGTGCTAATCAAATAATAAGTGAATATTTTCCCATTAGTGCAAAATTTAGCAGAAAACGGAAAAGGAAATTGACGATTATGATCATATATCATCAATCGGTTGGATCAGTTGTAACAAAAATTAGACCCTTGAGATTGTATAAGGATTTCCTCTTCGGGGGGGGGTGTCGGCAATCAGTAGGTAGATTTCTTAATAACGGATTAATTTGTTAACTTCGAATATTCAGTTTTTAAAAATTTTAAAAAAAGAAATGCTCCAAAAATAATTCCAACATCAACGATAATGGTAAAAATTAATACTCCAATTGTGGTTACTATCGATTTTGGATTAAAAATCAACAGAATTGGAATAGTATTTACCAAGAGCATTAATGAGATGATCATTAGGGAGACGGATACCGTTAAGAAATATAATGAATATTTTGTATGAATTTTAGATGCTCCTTCTCCTTTCATCATTATTCAAGGATTACAACTGGCATTATTAGTTTTTTCCTTTTACGGGGGGAAGTCGGTATCAATTCAATCTTTAGAGAGAATATCAATCGCTTCAATGGTGTGTAATGTGCGATTGGACATCTCATTCAATGCATCCTTCCTGAAAAACCCTTTATCTCCAGTTATGAAATATGCAAATTCAGTGGAGTCAATTATTCTCTTTGCAAAGATGAAGATAGGTCTGTCCAGAGGATCATCTATCACTTTGTTAGCAAGTAAGATCTCTTCTTCTTCTATGTTTTCCAATGATGAAACTGTAATGTTGTGATAATTGTCCAGCAAATCATATACGAGTTCGATATCAAGTCCTTTCCTTTGAAAAACAGATTCGATCTCTTCAATGACATAATCAGATAATACAATCTCACATGTACCAGCATCTGCAAGTTCGAGTAATCTCGCTTCATTCCCTTTTCTATTGTAAATTGCAGAGAACAATGTTGATGTGTCAATTATTATTCTTGGAAAGTTTTGGGAATTTCTTTTCAAGCAGTTCACCTGAGGTTTCTTTTCTGATCTCTTTGAATGTTTCTGGGTCCAGTCCTTTCAGTTTGAGTTGTTCTTCGATATCTTTCTGGATCATTAATCTAATCGCATTTCTTACAACCTCAGATCTACTTTTATAGTAACCCTTTTTAACCTTTTGATCAAGGTATTCGAGTAGATTTCCGGTAACCTCTACACTTACGTTCATGGTCACACCATGTAGATATCTATTAGCGGGCTAATAACTGTTGTGGTTATATATTCAAAATAGGGGTCAATTCATAATAGATTGGATTGCCGGTTAGCGCTGGAGGTGGTAATTGAAGAAATACAAATCAACTACTCACTTTCTTTCCTTGTTTCTTATTTTGGATATTATTTTATAGTAAAGTGTCATGTAACAGCCAAAACTTGAATCAACATGAACCCTTTTTAGATGTTGGAGAGGTTTTTTTAGGTTTTTATAATGTTGAGGATCCACAGAGATTTCATCTATCTTGTTAAGAATAATATCAAGTTTTGCTGGATATTTCTTTGCCATTTTATGAAACTGCTTCTCAAGAGTTTTCCTGTATTCAAGCGATTACATCTAACTCAATCCGAAATGTTTCCGAGAATCCTTGACCTTTACAGTCTCCTCTTTTTGCCTTTCCTTCATTTTCTCGATATATTCCGGCCTGAGTTCGGGTTCTAAATGTTCTTTTTCATATTCATTAATGATATATTCTATCGCTTCAGACTTATTTCTCAAACCAAATTTACCTTTGACTATATTGATGATCCGATTTTCATGTTCATTGAAATTTACTACCGCTTGAACCATGTTATCATCCATTATGATATATTATGTTTAGTAATGAAACATTACAGTATATAACATTTCTGAGCATATGATGATCCAAATGATATATCCATGATTTCTTACCATGTTCCATTTACGGGGATTTTCGGTAGTGACCTTCTAACTGGTTGATATAATATGATAAGGAAAAGTTAGCAACTCATGCAATGTCAGTTTCTTTTCGATCAATCCTGCAGCTCTGGCAGGGCAATTCTTTTTGATACGACCCAGCTCATTTCGATATTTTAA
>JAUVCN010000170.1 GCA_030595715.1 Thermoplasmatales archaeon | reverse complement strand
TCAATAGACCTTCTTTTGATAATGTCCAGAAGAGGTTCTGATCACCATCGTTTCCGGTCAGGACCCAGAGACCAGAATTGAAATGAGGATCGAACGTTCGTGTGAGGTCCTCCACCGACCATATCGTTTCGTATTCGTACTTCTCGCTCTTCATGACATGGAACGATGTGTCCGTTATTACGATCATACCCATTCCCGGATCATCGGGGTCCAGAGGTAAGGCACCTCTGGTATCATCCACATCAAAGTATCTTTCATCCCAGATGTTCGGGGTACCGTTCACGCCAATGTCGATCAGAGGGAATAGAATATAGAGCATCGAGGTGAAGACGGCGAATGCGAAAAGGTATTTCAGTTTGAGACGTCTCTTCTTGAACAGTTTTTTGAGTATCAGGATTCCCACGGCAAATGCAATGACGAATCCAAGGAAGGCAAATGCATAGAGTGGATTATCAGCGTATTCTGACATTCCGGAAGTGAAGCCCATCGCCTCGAAGTAAGGTCCAACCCAGAGGGCCAGGCCCAATGTGACGATGATCAAGATCACCATCATGGAGATCGGCATGATGGCCTGGGCCGGCTTGAAGGGTTCCCTCTTCACCTCATCTTTCTTCTCCTCATCTGGAATGGCAGGAGCTTCCATGGGTTTGTCTGTCATCATCATTCTTCCTTTGGAGGGGACGATTTATATCCGATCGTACGGAGGAGATCATACCTCCATTTCTTGTCATCAGGACCTTCGATGCCTTTCGGTTTATTCCCGTCTATCACACCTATTATACCTCTGCCCCTTTCATTACTGGCGATGAGTACGTCAGTGGGATTCGCCGTTGCACAGTAGATCCTGCATACCTCGGATGTCATCTTCACCGCATTCAATACATTGATCGGAAATGCGTCCTTCATGAAAATGATAAATGAATGGCCGGCACCAATTCTCAGAGCATTCTTCCTGGCCAGTCCCGACATCTCATCATCATTTCCGGTCCATCTGACAAGGCAGTGACCCGAGGCTTCGCAGAACGCTATCCCGTATTTGATGGAGGGAGAGCCATTGACCATTACCTCTTCGAGGTCCTCAACGGTCTTGATGAAATGTGACTGGCCCAGGATGAAATTGATCTCTTCGGGTTTCTCAATGGTCACGCTTTCAATTTCCAACTTCTCACCTTCATGAGGGAAATGAGATGAACCTATAAATGTTTTCTAAGTGAGGAGGAATAAAAAACATGTAAGGAAGCATCATTCATTTGTTGTTCCTTCTATTAATGGAATTTCAAGTGGAGGCCCATCCTTTGATGGTAATAGAGCTGGGGTTTGACTTGCATTCATCATAGGAGTATTGGGAGCGGCCTTTCCAATATATGTTCCAAATTCCTTTTCCATTATTTTTTCTCCTTTCATATCATTATCCTTATCCTTTTTTGATCTCCGGATGAACATGAATGCTGCAATTGCACCCACAAGAAGGAATAAGACAATTCCCATGATAAGAATATAGACCGCAATAGGGCCCTTACTCTCCCTAGTATCGATCGGATCCATAGTTGAATCATTGGGAATTTGGTCCACTGAATATCTTTTTTCAACTATCAATTCGAACTCGAAATGATCTTCCTTTCCAAATGGGTCATTTACGGTCACATTGATCAAATGATGACCTCTTTGAACCTGAATTGAAATTTCCTTTCCTTCTCCCAGCGGTCCAGATATATTGGATGACCATTTTATCACATGTGATCCATCATCATCGATATCTTCGAAATCGACATATAAGGAGATCATGGCACCTTCAACTATCCTTGATGCATCGGACCTGTTATGTCCTATCCCTGAGATCACCGGTGGATCGTTCACGCTCACAATTTCTACTGTTATCTCCAGAAGAATACTGAACTCCCCATCACTTGCTGAAAGATCTAGTACACTATAACCGAACCAGTTCTCCTTTGGGATGATCTTGAATCCATTTTCCATCTCTGTAACAGTGATATTCGGAGTAGATGAAAGATCGTAGATGATCTCGTCACCCTCTTCATCGATGAATGACCCATTCGTCTCATAGAAATATCCGGGATCGTCCTCCCATATCTGAACATGCATCTGGGGATCCATTGATACGGGAGGTTCATTGACAAGAGCCACTTCGAAAGATATATTGATCTCATCCGATCCTCCGTTCCCATCATCGACCCGAACGTGGAACCACCAATGGCCAACATCGGATTGCTCTGGAATGCCGGTTACTTTTCCTGTTTCACGAGCAATGGTCAGGAAGGAACAATCCGTTTCCATTGTCCAGATAAGGATATCATTTGTCGGGTCCATATCAAATGCTTCGAATTGGATATCAACTTCGATATCCTCTATTACATCGGGGATATCCATTTCCAGGATCTCAGGCGGATCATTGGTATTCTCGATCTCAATAGTAAAATTGATCTCACCTGAACCTCCCTTGCCATCCGTAACCATGAATCTCATCCAATGAGTGCCTACATCATCATTTTTAGGCATTCCCTGCACCCTTAGATTGGATGGTGTGAACAGAAGGAAATCTGTATCTGTATCAATGAGTTCCCACGTTACTATATCTTCTGTTGGATCGATATCTTCTGCTTCCAGGAGGATGATCAAGAATTTGCCTTCTTCTCCCATATAGACCTGATCCATCTGGATATTCGGATCATCATTGGAATTGAATACCTCCAATGAAAAGTTTGTGAACCAGAAACCACCATTGTCATCGGTTACGGAGATATTGATGAAATATTGACCCACATCGGAGTTGACCGGTTGACCTTCCATTATCTGTTTTTCATCATCCCAGGACAGCCAATCCGCATCAGTGCGAAAGAATACCGTAAGGGTATCATCTGTAGGATCCACATCATGAATATCATATTGGACACTGTAAAGATCATCTTCTGTTACGTTCAAAACATCAACTGTATTGCAGATCGGATCGTCATTCACATTATGAACCGTTATAGTAAAATTGATCAAGTCTGACTCATCCAAACTGTCGAAGATCTTGATACTTACATTCCAAACCCCAACTTCCGAATTGCTTGCATTTCCATTAATGATCCCTGTTTTGTGATCGATATCAAGCCATTCAGCATCCGTTTCCATCATCCAAAGAGGAGTTGCATCCATGTAATCCGGATCCGATGAATTCATATCGAGGGTGAATAGTACATCCTCCGTTGCTTCTGTAAAAGGAGTTGTGGTTATCTTCGGTGGATGATTTTCCCATTGATCGAAGAATGGATAACTCCTGTTGTGATGGATCTGCCACACATTCGTAAGATCCCACCCCGCCTCTCGATATATCCTGGAATCGGACATTTCTTCATGGGTCAGGTTTCCCTGGTCATAACCATAAGTGTGGTTTGCTTTACCCATATCATAGAAACAATTCGTAATTGTCCCTGAATCGCCATTAGCACCAAAACCATGTCTATAGTAAACTGAGGATGTATCAGAAGCAGTGTAACAATTTTCGACCTCTGCATAGTTTGAGAGCACGAAACCACGTGCACCATTATTGGACTGGATCAATATCTCAATAATTGTGTAACAATTCTTTATTATCCCATTATAATTTGTTATTACGAATCCGGAACCTACTCCGGTAACAAGATCGATCTTGCCTGTCGCATAACATCTTTCAATATGCCCCTCCCATTTGTAGGGATTGTGGTCATTGTATCCGACAAATCCTCCAGCTTGACCTGTTCCAACCATGGTCACATCAGATATACAATCAAAGATACGACCTGAATTGGATCCAATAAAACCCCCTGCTCTTGATCCGCCTGGATCGACAATAGCATGACTTGTAGAGTTATGGACAATATGCCCATTGTGTCCCAGTAACCCACCGATGATACCATATGAGCTGTGGGCAGTGACATTGCTTGTCGAATCGCAATAATAAACATCACCATAGTTTTGACCTATCAGACCACCAGTGTACTGTCCATTACCGTTCACCGAGCCCGAGGTCGAACAATTATAGATGTATCCATGAGAAACTCCAACCAAGGATCCAACATAATATCCCCCTTCGATCGAAGGATCTATAAGGGTCAAATTGGAAATTGATGAATAAAACCAAACATAGGAGAAAAGACCGATATAATCTTCATTAGGTCTATTGATGAATAGATCCTTGATACAATAACCATTTCCATCAAATGATCCTGTGAAATTCGCTCCTTCTTTGGACCAACCATCACTATTAGTATCCTGTCCTAGGGGAACGAATCCTATTCCTCCATTCCAGTTATTTGTCACACCTGCATCAATATCATTAATAAGAATATAATGGGCTGAAAGATTGTTGCTTATATTCTGAAGTTGGTTGATCGATGAGATCTGATAAGGGCTCTCTTTGGTTCCTG
>JAUVCN010000120.1 GCA_030595715.1 Thermoplasmatales archaeon | reverse complement strand
CCCTCATAGGACCTTGCGGAGAACCTGTCCTTCAGGATGAGGAGGGGAAGCATTCCATCTGCACCTTGTTCCATTGCCCTTGTTCTCATCCTTCTGTGCTGGGTCATGCCGATCTTCATTTTACTTCTGAATGCTGTTATGTAAACCACATGTTCGACCTGACAGAAATCCGCACCGCAGGGACCTGTATGACAATGAGGCTCGAAAATACAATCCGGATCGGGGATGTCATGTATCATGCATTCCATGCATTGTGAGAACCTGTTGACCTCTCCTGTCCCCGGGCATGGGATATGTTTCCCCTCTTCGAACCTTCCGATACATACAGGAGGGCCCGAGAATCGAAATGATATCTCATTCAGATCCCTCAGATCAATATTGAATGGCATCCTGTCCCCGGTGAGGATATCTCCATCCCTTTTCAGGGGCAGCAGCGAAAGTTCCGGGAATCCGGCGGACCAGGAAAAACCTAAGATGTGGAAATGATGCTCATCTTCTGTGAGGGATAGCATGTCATTCGTAGGCATGTTGAACGGGATAATGGGCAATGACCCCCTCCAGGATAGGTTCTTCATCATCAAATTAAAGTAGGGTCCCCCATATTATCCTACCGATTTCGACCTGATAGGGTGACCGAGATGGATATCGACAAGAGGCTGGGACTGGTCCTTCAGGGGGCCGAGGAGATAATCACCGAAAAAGAGATCAGAAAGGTGTTGGAGGAAGTTGAAGAACCCACTGCTTATGTCGGTTACGAACCATCAGGTTTCGTTCATATTGGCTGGCTGATCATCACCAGAAAGATAGAACAGCTGATCGAAGCCGGTTTCAAGGTGGATATTCTGCTTGCAGACTGGCATGCTTTCATAAATGACAAGTTCGAGGGCGACCTCGATAAGATCCAGGCATGTGGTGAATACTTCATCCACTGCTACAGGGCATATGGGCTGGAAGATGCCATTGATAATGGCGATCTGAGGTTCAAATGGGCATCAGAGATGGCTGACAGTGCCAAATACTGGGAGAGGGTACTCCGGGTCGCGAAATCCGCATCCCTTTCCAGGGTCAAAAGAGCAATGACCGTCATGGGGCGGAAGGAGAACGAGAGCGATCTCGATTCATCGAAGTTCATCTATCCTTCGATGCAAGCAGCCGACATCTTTGAACTCGAAGTGGACCTTGCTGTCGGAGGAATGGACCAGAGGCATGCCCATATGCTGGCAAGGGATGCGGCTGATAAACTGGGATGGAGGAAACCCACCGCTCTTCACACTCCACTTCTTTCAAGCCTCTCGAAAGGTGGCAGGATGGAGATGATCACAGGGTCCACGGGAGGCGCGGACCATGATGCAATGTCGTCCAAGATCCTTGAGGACCTGGATATGCTCATAGATAATGAGACGATCTCGGAGGAGACCAGGAGCCTTCTTCAGGGTCTAAAGAGTATGGATCCAGCCAAACGGCACAGTGCTATCGAGGTTCTGATCGCAGGAAAGAGGAGGGTTGGAGGGAAGACCCCGATATTCTCGGTAATAGGTCACGATGAACATAATGAGGATCTTGCATTCGATGCTAATGATCTGCACAGGGTCGACATGCAGCTCAACGTGGCGCGAAAGGAACTGTTCGCATATCTGGGCGTCCTGGACGCCTCCGATCCTGCCGAAAATAAGATGTCGAAATCCGATCCGGACTCTGGAATATACCTGCACGACGGAGAGGATGATATCAGGAGAAAGATCAAGAAGGCCTGGTGCCCGGAGGGGGTTCCGGACAACCCGATCCTGGAGATATGCAAGATGATCCTATTCCCCATGGGGCATGGATTGGAGATCCGGAGGCCCGAGAAATGGGGTGGTGACCTTGATATCGATGATTACATGGAATTGAGGAAGATCTATGCAAAGAAGCAGCTGCACCCGGCCGATCTCAAGAAAGCGGTCGCAAATGAGATGGTAGCTATCCTCCGTGTGTTCAGGGAATATTTCAAGAAGAATCCCGATACCATTGCTCTTGTCAAGAAGAATGCAAGGTCCATCGGCAAATGAGGTTTCCGTTATCTATATCTAGTAAAAGGCTAATTCGTTTACACTTACACCTTTTCCAGGTGGTGCTTTTAAATGGCCGGTGAGATCGTAGAAGGTATAAATCCCACAAGGATGGAACTTCTCTCCATCAGAAAAAGAAGAATTCTGGCCGAGAAGGGTCACAAGCTCCTTGGAGAGAAGAGGGATGCCCTCATCGTCCAGTTCTTCGCTGTTCTGAAGAAGAGGGAAAAGCTGAAAGGAGAGGTTGTCCGATCATTCAAGAAGGCCGAGATATCCCTGGATGACGCCATGGCAACAATGGGTTATGACGGCGTCCAGGCACTGTCCAAGGGAATGCCGGAGATCACTCCACCAACCATCTCAACTCTGAACATCATGGGGGTAAAGGTCCCCGTCATCGACTCGAAGATAAGGGAGGAGGAGAAGCTTCCCTGGTCCATCGGGACAACACCACAATCCCTGGACGATTCTGCGATAGGTTTCAGAAATGCACTGGATAGATTGCTCCTGCTGGCAGAGACCGAAGGTTCCATGGAGCGGCTTGCTGTCGAGATAGAAAAGACAAAGAGACGTGTCAATGCATTGGAACACATTTTCATTCCCCGGTTCGAGAACACCGAGAGATATATCACCATGCAGCTTCAGGAGAGAGAAAGAGAAGATTTCTTCCGCAGAAAGAGGATCAAAGCATTGATGGAGAACCGGGAAAAGGGGATCAAAGCTCCGGCCGATCCATCTCTATAGAAAGGTGTTGAACATGGCAAGGGTTAGAAGATCCAATTACAGACAGCCTGTGACCCCCAAGGGTATCGAGGCTGTTGAAAAGGGCACCCTTGAATGGTTCGATACCGAGATGTATTCCAACCTGAACACCGAAATGCTGGAGGAGTATCTCGATCACAAGAACAGGAAGGAGAGCTTCGTCAAATCACATTTTTCATGGGCCAAGTTGTTGTTCATCGTCCTGGTCGTCGGTCTTCCATTCACCGTGATATCCCAGTATATAGCTTTGAAGATCGGCCTTGTGACCGGAGGAGCATTCTATGTCTCATATCTGGTCGGAATGTGGAGAAGATGGAAGCCAACGCAGGTGAATATCGCATCCGGTTCTGCAACCGCGACAGACAGGACCATCACAGGTTTTGTCTTCACATTTCCAGCGATCTATCTTCTGGCGCAATCTTCCCAGTATGTGATGGCGGACGGTAATCCCCTGATACCGTATGAGATGATAGAATCCACAAATATCGTTCCACTTGCCATCGTGGCATCGTTCTTTGCATCCTTGATGGGACTGATGTACTTCATCATCTTCAGGAGGCTGTGGCTGGTGGAGGATCCGTTACCAGCCCCTGGTTTCCAGGCATTCGTAAAACTGCTTGATATCTCCAACAATCTATCCGAAGGAGGCGTGAAGCATGCATTCAGGTCCATCAAGCTGGTATTCTATTCATTTTTGGGAATGTTCGCTTTTGCATTCCTTAGAGATTTTCCATTAGGATCCGATAAGACCTCGCTTCTTACGAAGTTCATGAATGCAGTGGGGCTTTCTTCCATCTACACCCACGGCAGGATCCACACTCCTTATCTCGTTCCGGAGTGGACCCATATATCCTACGAGTTCACAGGTATCGGTTTTGCAATTGGATGGTTCCTGAAGTTCAGATCGGCCTTCATCGTTGCTGCCGGTTCGTTCGTCACATGGTTCTTCATCGTTCCCATGGTCTATTTTCTTGATGTTCCCATCTATATACCAGTTCTTGAAGGTATTGCAGGAACGGGGTATATTTCAGTATCTGTCATTCCAGAGTACATAGGTCCTGAACTCAAACCATATATCCCATATCCTTCACCCGCATTCGGCGCAGCGCAGGGGATCGCAAAGATAATCGCCATCGGGGCAATTCTTGGCGGTGGTTCAACAGCCCTGATCAAGATGCTTCCGACGTTCAAGACCGTCCTGACGGATATCACCAAGACATCAGGTGGGGAGAAGAGGGAATGGGTTCCCGGAAAGGGGTGGTATGAATGGCCCACCCAGCACATCTGGATAGTTGCCGGAACAGCATTCGTCCTGATCTTCCTTACCTTCTGGCTGTTCGGAGGTTTTCCCTGGCTTGCATCGCTCGCATTCTCGGGACTGTTGGTGTTATTGACGTTCATGCTGGGAGCCATTGCGGTAAAGATATCCGGTGAGGTCGGGACAACTCCCGTATCCGGAACGTCATTCCTGACACTGCTGCTGCTCTTCGGTGTGTTCACACTCACAAATTCAGTGGTGAAGTTCCAGGGTGGAAAAAGCGAGATCATTTTGATGGCACTTGTAGGGACCACAGTATTCGGTTCTGCGATCTCCCTATCGTCCGAGATCATGTGGGATTTCAAGGCCGGATTGTATGCGGGAACAAGACCGATGCATCTTATCAAGGGTGAATCCGTTGCAATTTTGATCGGGACCCCTGCAGCCGCTCTTGCAGCGGCTTTCTTTTCTTCACAGCTTGCAAGCGGTGCACTTGCACTGGAAGCACCCCAGGCCCATGCATTCGCGGTTTTCGTTCAGATCCTTGCCGGTGGAAAGATAATGTTCTCGATATTCTTCTTAGGGATGTTCATCGGATTTACCGTGGAGATGTTAATAGGCATGGGGACCGCCTTTGGTCTGGGCATGTACCTGCCGCTTCAATACACTCTGATGATGATCACAGGTGGAGCTGCCAGGGAGGTCTGGGAGAGAAAGTATCTGAATGCAAAGGCAAAGAGGGAAGGTTGGGAGGAGAACAAGAAGACCTTCAAGCTTCTGGATTCCTACATGATCATGACCGGCGTATATATTGCTGAAGCAATCATTGGAACCTTGCTGGCAATATGGCTGGTTTTACCCTTTTCTTGATACCCAGTTATATATTTTGAATACATTTCACTTCCAATGGAGGAAAAGGCCAGGAGGAAGCGTAGCCTTACATGGATAGCCCTTGCCCTCCTGTTGATAGTGCTTATCGTGATGTTCTCCATGGTTGGTGGTGAGGTCCTGGCGGAACTGAAGGATCTCAGATGGGGTTATTTCTTCCTCGCATTGGCATGTTATCTGGGAGTTCAACTATCCTGGGCCATCAAGTGGTTCCTCCTGGTGAAGAGGAGGGTTAAAAATGCATACTTCCCGTTCGTCGCTCTTGCGAATATGTACGGGAATTTCGTCAATATCACCACCCCCTCCGGAAGAATGGCCGGGGAACCTCTTCGAGCAAGGGCAGTTTCCAAGATGTATCACAAGAGGTTTTCAACCGTCTTTGCAGCGTCCATGGTCGATAAAATGACCCTGACAATGGCCATGTTGATCCTTCTGGTTCCACTGACGATCTACATGACATATACCTTCAATATGCCAAAGATGGTCGAATATTTCCTTGGAGCATTTGTCCTGTTCTGGATGGGTGTGGGGCTGGTGTCCTACTTCTTATTCAAGGGGATGGGCGAAGGCAGGTCCCGGAAGATCGGGAGCTTCATATATCGATTGTCCAAGGTGATACTCAGAGGAAAATATCGAGATAAGGGATTTTTCATTGATAAGGTGAAGAATGGGATAATGGAGTTCAAGAGCTCCTTCAAGATCCTTTCAAAGGACCCGATATTCATGGCCCTTGACCTTCTTTTGGGATGTCTTGTATACGGATTCAGATTCGCAGCCGCATACATGTTCTTTCTATCCGTTGGATATTCTCAACCGTTCATGACCGTTGCAACCGTTGTGATGATAGCCTTCATAGTTGGTTTGATATCTCAGCTTCCGGGAATGGCGGGTATCGGTGAATCTACAATGGCATTCCTATATTCTGCAACGGGAGTGAAGTATTCGGTAGCGGTCACCGTTTCCATCCTGTCCCAATTGAACGTATATGTGTTCGAGATAGGAATGGGTTATCTTGCGATGCTGGCATTGAACATCTGGATCGGGAGGGTGGCTGCAAGGAGAAAGGCCGCCAGGTTATCCTCTTAGTTCATTTGCAGTTCTTTCCACTATGATCTTCACATTGCCATACCATTCATCGATGGCATCGTTCAGAAGATGCTGTACTCTCTCGGGATCTATCGCTTCATATACGTGGAATATACCTCCACCTTCCCTGTTGCGGGTCCTCTTTACCGCCAACTGGTTGTCCACAAGTTTGGAAACCGAGCGATAGGCCGTGGACCGATCCCTCTCTATCCTCTCCCCTATCTCAAGAGCTGTCCCGGCTCCATGTTCAAGAAGCTCACGGTATACCCTGAGGTCCTGTGTTGAGAGGTCAAAGAAACATCTGATCGCGTTCTCACAATTCGCTCCTATCCTTGGGAACGCCTTAACATTCATTCAGATCACTCCGCTTTACATGTCAGGGATAAATGGAATATCCCTTTCCGATGTGCGTAAGTTCATAGTATCCACACAACGGATATAATGGTATCGATGAAGGGGTTTTTAAAGATGAGCCAGAACAATGAAGGGATGATAGACCTAGATCAGAACAATTTTGACAAGTTCATTTCGGAAAATAGAGTGGTCCTTGTTGATTTCTGGGCTGCGTGGTGTATGCCCTGCCAGTTCCAGGGAAAGATACTGAAGTCGAAGATGAAGAACCTTCCATCGGGAGGCAGGGTTGCCAAGGTCAATGTCGACGTCAATCCCAAGATCGCAGATAAATTCAATGTAAAGGGAATTCCACAAATGCATCTGATAGTCGATGGAAAACCCGTTGAAGAGTGGACAGGGGTCACACCTGCAAACGTATTGTTCGATAAGATGAAGGAATATATCTAAACCACTGGCAAGATGGAGCAATCCTTCAAGTATTGCGAGTTCAGATCGGTCGTGTCACCTGCATGCCCTTCAGGAATGGGCAGAAGTCTTGCAGAGAGCGGTTTATTCCATTTTATTGACAGATATGTCACATCGGATATGATGGACGCTATACGTTCCATGCTTGTATCTCCAGGTATGGGCACAGCATCCAGGCCGGTTCCGCAGACGGATGAGTAAAGAAGCAGCTTCTGAATGTCCAGTGAACCGATATCTGCTGACCTGCCCAATCCTTCATCTTCCAGTACTGGAAGCATCAGTCCGCTGTATCCGCATCTCTTGACATTCATGTTCTTCAGGGATCCTGTGATCGCTGCAGCAGCCGATAAGGTCCCATTCGATCCGAAAGGGGATCCAGTGATCCTTTCGATGGCAAATGCTATGGATGCTTTCTCTTCCAGTCCAGGTGCGTATGAGAGATCGATCCCACGATATTCGAATTGTTCTTTCTGTGATAGTGCGATCCTTTCTACCTTCTTCAATTCCTCATTATAATTGTGTGCCAGAAGGGATCCAAGCTCCTCCAGGTCCCTGGACCTGCAAGATGCTTCAAAGACGATGTCGCCCGATTCCAATCCTATTGTGAATGAATTCTTATGATGGCCGTGATATCCCGCGGGGAAGAATGGAATATCCGCAGGCGTCGAAGCTGTGGATGCGAACATGAAGTTCCTGGACCCGTCCGGCGATATCGTTGAGATGTCCTTGACCGCCCTTGCCGCTGAATGGATGTTACCGATCAGGGGGCCTGTTTTGATATCTCCGAGGAATGCGGATGTACACAGGAAGGTGGTGTCATTGAGTATGTAAGGTACCTTCTCGATCGTTCCTTCCGAGTAACAGGGACCTATCGAGATGAAATCGATACCGTTCTCTCTTGCAGTGGATTCGATCTCGTTCAGAATTGGCAGTAGTCCTTCGATTGAGAGTTTTCTATTGTATTCGGTCCAGGATTGAGTTGATAGACGAACGGTCTGGACCTCCACATTGTTGTCATGGAATAGGTCCCTGGAGGTCATGAGGAAGGATCCGGCTTCTACGAGTTGGGCCTTGAAGTCGTTTAGGTCCAGATGGATACCGGCAGTGATGGTCCTGATCTTCATCGGATACTGAATGGTTGAACCTTTGAAAAGGATTGTGATTGCAAATGCAACTCTCGCGATCTTCCTTGGGAATTGAACGTTCGTTGAAAAATATGTTGAAAAGGATATTTTCGGGTTTATTGACAATGATGATGGTAAAAGCATTAAATACGGATCATTGGAATTTACGTTCGAATTGACATGGATATGGAAAATAACAGCAAGAGGATGATAACCGCTTTCTTCATTGGTGGCGTGATACTATTCCTGATAGGTCTCGTATGGTTCCTTCTGGATGATCCCGGAGGTTTTGAAATATCCATTCTTGAATGGTTCGTATCCATTAGATCTCCGTTTCTCAACAGTATTGTGATAGGTTTCACCACGATCGGCAATGTTTCGATCGTTGTCCCTGTCACTCTCACATTTGTCGCGGCTCTATTGATAAGTGGGCGGTATCGATTGTCCGCTTGGGTTGTTCCTATCGGTATCGCACTTGTTCTTTTGAACTTCATCTTGAAGGTTTCATTCGCAAGGGAAAGACCTGAGCAGATCTTCAGATTGATAGAGGGGTCCTCCTTCAGCTTCCCATCCGGTCATTCAATGGTATCGAACCTGATGTATGGATGGATCCTGCTTGTCCTCGGATCGATGAGGAAAGGAGGTTACAGGATATCGATCACTGCATGGGTCCTTTTCAGTCTGCTCATGGGAATGTCCAGACTCTATGTTGGCGTCCATTATCCATCTGATGTGATCGCCGGATTGGGATTATGTTACCTCTTTTTTCCATTTATATTCCTGGTGGTGGAGAAGTACAAAGGACCTGTATCGAAAATAAAGACAATGGGAAATGACAGGTGAACCTAAGAGTCGATGCATTTAATGGGAAAATTGACCCCCTTGGGACCAGATGGACCGTCGTACT
>JAUVCN010000058.1 GCA_030595715.1 Thermoplasmatales archaeon | reverse complement strand
CCTTATCGGGCCCAGGCAGGTTGGGAAGACCACCCTGATAAAACTGTTGATCAGTAAAGAGTTGGAAAGGTCGGACCCATATTCCATTTTCTACTTCTCCTGTGATGAACTGATAGATCATAGGGAGCTAGGAGAGGTCATTGACACTTACCTAACGTTCAGGAAGGAAAAGGGAATTGGACATTCACTGATCCTACTTGATGAAATTACATTCGTGGAAGGCTGGTGGAGATCTGTCAAATCCAGAATAGACCGGGGTTTGTTCAAGAATGATACCATCATAGTTACCGGTTCTTCATCGATGGACCTGCTTGGTCATGTAGACACTTTCCCCGGAAGAAGGGGTTCGGGAAAGGACCATATCATGCATCCTTTGTCCTTTTCGGAATATTCCCAGTATGTCGGAAAGATCGGGACAAACAGGGGAGATATGAGGAACCTTACTGGAAACTCAGTGAAGAACAAGGTCTTTTCCGAGAAACTGAAGGGTTTGTGGACCCGGTATCTTTTGACAGGTGGATTCCCTCAGCCGATCAACGATCACCATTCAAACGGAAAAGTATCCGAGATAACAAGAAGGTCCTTTATCAATTGGATGCAAGGGGACTGGGTCAAGGTGGGAAAGAAGGATTCCTACATGAAACAGGTTATTAGATACATCTTTCGTGCAAGAGGGACACCCGTAAGCTGGAATTCGATAGCCTCAGAAACATCCATAAATTCTCCACACACAACAAGGTTGTATGTGGAATTACTGAGAGATATGTTCGCAGTGAACATACTTGATCTGATCTCGGCCGATGGGAGGGTCAATTACAGAAAGAACAGGAAGATCCACATAGCCGACCCTTTCATCCATCGGGTCCTTTCGAGTTTTGTCAATGAATCGGTTGATGAGGAATGGCTAACAGAAGGAACCGTTGCTTCTTTGATAGGGAGAGAACGAGAAACCTTCTATTTCAGGAATGGTACAGAGGCAGATGTAGTATTGCGGGATGGGAAGATCCAGATCGGTTTCGAGATAACAAAAGGGGTGAAATCCTGGAGGAAACCATGGCATCTCAAGGACGCATATATGATAGACAGGGAAAACGTCCATCTTTACATGGCTTCCTTATGGTGATCCTTCCTTCAGTTTCATCCTGGTATAGTTCAGCAAACCACCGGCATCCCTTATGGCCAGGATCTGATCGGGGAGTTTCGGAAAATCGAATTCTTCCTTGTCTATTCTTATCAGTCCTTCCTCAACGTTCAATTCCACTTCCGCTCCTTCCCTGTAAGCCTCAACTGCTTCGGGACATTCGATCAAGATCAATCCCTGATTGATGGAGGCTCTGTAGAATATCCTTGCGAAGGACCTTCCAATTATTGCTTTGATGCCAACATCTCTCAGACCGAGGACCGGTTGTTCCCGGGATGATCCACATCCGAAATTGTCCCCTACAAGGAGCAGATCCCCTCTGTTTACATTATTCGAGAAGGTCGGGTCAAGGTCTTCTAACAGATGCGGTCTGATCTCTTCCGGCGTGGCGCAAGTATACGTGTACTTGCCCGGAAACAGCATATCGGTATTGATGGAATCTCCATATTTCCAGACCTTCATCAGATCACCTCCCTCGGGTCTGTCAGTTCGCCATATATCGCCGTTGCAGCGACCGTTGCCGGACTGGCAAGATATATCTCCGCTTCCTTGCATCCCATTCTACCCTTGAAGTTCCTGTTGGCAGTTGAAAGGGTCCTTTCTCCAGGGGCCATGACCCCCTGGTGAGCTCCAAGACATGGACCGCATCCCGGAGGAAGGACAATTCCCCCCGCTTCTATCAGAGTGTCCAGGGTGCCATCGCTCAAAGCTTTCCTCATTTCGGACCTTGATGCGGGGGCAATGACCAATCTGGTCCTCTTCGAGATCATTTCCCCATCCAGGATCGAAGCAGCCACCTTCAGATCCTCGTATCTGCCATTTGTACAAGTTCCGAGGAAACACTGATGGAACTCGAGCCCTTTCAACTCCTCAACGGTGTGATAATTATCGACCTTGTGAGGGGCAGCGATTCCGGGAATTATCTCGGTCAGATCATATTCGTGTTCAGAGGAATATTTTGCATCATCATCAGCCCAGATCGGTTTATATTCGTCATCCTTCACACCAGCCTTTCTGAGATACTGGCGGGTCCTGTCATCGACCTGGAATGTTGCAGCCTTTCCGTCCATTTCCACTCCCATATTGGCAATTGTGAACCTATCACCGATGGTGAGGTCTTCAGTATCTCCATGGAATTCCACTGCCTTGTAGGATGCTCCGCTTGCGGAGACATCCCCTATGATATGGAGGATCAGGTCCTTTGCGGAAACCCCCTTTGAAAGGGAACCATTCAATTCCATTTTGATGGAGTGTGGTACCTTCAGCCACATTTCACCTCTGAGCATCAGTGAAGCCGCTTCGGTCCGGTCAACACCCGAGGAGAATGCACCCACGGCTCCGTAGGAGCATGTATGCGAATCAGATCCCACAATTAGCTCTCCCGGTTTTGCAAGACCTTTTTCCACAACAACCTGATGACAGACACCCTCTCCAATATCGAAGAAATTCACGATCTTCTGCTTTTTTACGAATTCCCTGATCTTCTTATGATTCGTGGCCGTCTTTTCATTCGCGGCCGGGATCACATGATCAAGGACTATGATGGGAAGTTCGGGATCAATCACTCCATATTTATCCAGTTCATTTCCGATCTTGCCGATAATAGCAGCGGTGTTATCATGCGTAAGCAGATGATCAGGTGATAATGTAACGATCTGACCCGGAACCACCTGGTCCATTCCAGCTTTCTTCGCGAGCACTTTCTGTGCGAATGTCTCTCCCATTCTTCTCACTCCTCACAAATTTTGATCAGCAGTCCACCTCTTCTGTATATTTCCATCTGGACATCGGAGAATGGGACGACGTTGAACCTGCGGTTCCTGGTAACGTTCCTTGCTTCACCTTTGACGAGATCAAGTTCGATCTCATCTCCGTTGGTGAACAGGTCCTCTTCTGCCTGATAGTTCATTATTGGCATGCCCGCATTGATCGCGTTCCTCTCGTAAATGGCTCCAAAGGATTCCGCAAGTATCAAGCTCACACCCAGGGACCTGAAGCAGTCGACCGCTTGCTGTCTCGAGCTTCCGGCACCGAAGTTCTTTCCCACAACGATGATGTCGCCTTTTTGCACCTTATCCGGGAAGTCCTCATGATCATCGAGATTTCCAAATGCATACTGTCCCATCTCATCGATATCGGTGACGGCCAGATGCCTGTTATGGTAGATCATATCAGTATCGATATTGTCGATGGGTATGAACCATACCTTCCCTTTGATAATGGTGGGGACATCCTTGATGGAAGCGCACTCCACTGATAGATCATCACTTCTCATTTCTGGTACGAACAGAGCAGGTTGAGATGGAATAGCATCCTTGGATGTTATCATACCTGCAATTGCAGATGCGGCCACTGTTTCCGGAGAAGCCAGATAGACAGAACCCTTTCCCTGTTTACCCTTGAAGTTCCGGTTGCCTGTAGATATCGTAACCTCTCCCGGTCCGTTCTGCCCGATCTGTCCGGCAGCACATCCCGCGCAACCCGCATTTCCAATAAGAGCACCAGCGTCCATCATATCCTTGATCAATCCCTCTTCAAGACATTTCTCCCAGATCCTTCTGGTCGAGGGAACGATCTTGAGGACCACACCCGGTGCTATCTTTCTTCCCCTCAGAATATCTGCTGCGGCCTTCAGGTCCTCATATCTGCCGTTGGTGCATGATCCGATGAATGCCGAATCGATCTTGGTCCCTTTGACCTCATCAACAGCTATGGTGTCTTCCGGATGACCCGGTCTCGCTACCATCGGACCTGTGCCCGAGATGTCTATTTTCATCTCTTCATCATAGACTGCATCCTCATCAGGGTCGAGTTGAGGTTGGTTCATTTCATATTTATGCAGTTCATCCAGAATAGATAGGTTTACAGGGAAAAGGAGGATTATTCCACCCATTTCGGTACACATCGAGGCGATCGTCAATCTTCCAGCCAATCTCAATTTATCGATGTATTCACCACGGATCTCTGCAGCATACCCGAGAAGACCATTTGCTCCGAGGACCTGTAGCATCCTGAGGGCCACATCTTTTGGGGTTGCATCCGAAGAAGGCATCCCCTTGATCGTCAATTTCATGGACCTCGGTACCTTGAACCATACCTTTCCATCCGAAAAGGCCTTGGCAATATCGACATCACCCATTCCCTGGCCAAATGCCCCTATGGCACCCATTATGTTTGCATGGGAATCAGTGGAGACAAAAACACCACCTGGTCCCACGAGTCCTTCATCCACTGCCAGGTGAGTACCTATTCCCATATCTATATCGAATATCGTCACCCCCTTCTCCCTGGCATAGAGCCTGCAGGTCTGCTGATTGGCAGCGTATTTCTGATCGGACCCACCGGGATTGCAGTCGAAGGTGAAGAAGGTCTTTTCCGGGTCATCGAGTTCCAGACCGTTGTCAAGCAGGTTCTTCACAACGTTTGCTCCACCGAAATCCCTGGCAACTCTGGCATCGATCCTGACATCCACTATCTCGCCGGATCGCACTATCTTTCCCGTATTCTTTTCCAGGATCTTTTGAAGAAGTGTAAGTCCCATGGATATCACCTCATTCAATTAGCATGTCCTTGCTCTTCATCACAAGTGGATCGAACGTGGCAAAATCCGCTTGATGGATCAAGACCGTCTCGATCACCTGGGGCCTTCCATTTCCTTCCTTGGCATGGCATCCTATCGTATTGATATATTCTTCGGGAAGACCAACCTCGGCAGCCAGTATAGCTCCGGAGATGGGATGCCTGGCACATTTTCCTGATCTGGATTTCCTCCATTCTTCACCATCGAATTCTATCTCCAGCAGTTTTCCAACATCATGCAGTAGTCCGCCTGCGACCAGGCGGTCCATGTCTATCTCGTACGGCATTGAGCGATAGGTCTCCATCTGGGCTACCGCCAATCCTATTGCTCCTTCGGTAACTGCAATAGTGTGTTCTATGAAATTGATCCCATGGGTGTTGGTAAGAAGGGTAAAAGGCATCTTTTCAAGCTCTTCGATACTCTCCCATTTCCCTCTTTTTATTCCCAGTGACCATGCTTTAATCACTTTCTCTCTGATCAGATCATCCTTGATCATTCCCAGCTGTGGTCCGAACAGTGCGATAATGTCATCTTTTTCGATCACGATCTCAGCTCCCTTGTTCAAGCAATAACGCAACATATGATTTCAAATCTACGTCAGTATGAAGATCCCATCTATTTGAAATCGTTTTGATTTTCCTGCTTCCGAACTGCAGTGTTGTATCATTGACGGTAGCAACTTACGAGGTGTAACTCTGCGACGGGGGGACTTACGAAAAAAACCCTTACAATCATTTTTATACAATTTTGTGAGGCGGGCCTCATGACGGTTTTTCAAAAATAGGGGTACGTGAACTCAGCAAAGTTTAAATATCCCTGAAAAAAACTGGAGTTATTTTAATTATATATTATTACCAGATCGATATTCGACATTTCGTGGGAAAGGTACCAATTGGGTTGGTTCTTTCCTTCTTGAGTGCGTATTCCGGCCTCAACTGCCCATTGTCCTGTTGGGGTCGCTGGCCCCTCGGTCCTCCGAGGGGCCAAAAGAGGGTCAGCGCAGGTCTTTTTTAACATTCCATCCATCCAATCCACTTTAATACCTTTTAAGCGATTGATGTACATGAGATATTTGCAGATATTTGCATTTGTACTGGTAGCGCAATTATCAATTCTTTCATATCCATTTTTTACTGCACAGGGAGAAGAGGTATCTATCTATCATACCAGTGATGAGGTTTTTCAGGTGATGAACGATCTATCTGTAGATCATCCCGATGTTTCAGAATTTACGACAGCCAGTGAATTACTCGGAACAAGGGAGGTTCCTGATGACAAGGAGATACCGATACTCTTCATTGGAGATAGGGAAGAAGATAGACCCTGGATAATGCTGATCGGAGGGCATCACGGTGATGAACCTGATTCTGTCGAAGCTGTTCTCTCATTCGCAGAACACCTTCTTCATTCCTATTCCTCTGATGAAATGAGATCGATGGATATAATATCCAACGTCAACATGGCAGTTCTTCCGGTCGTGAACCCTCATGGATTGGACCTTCTCGAAAGGTACGATGAGAACAATGAGGATCCGAACCGGGACTATCCTTTCGAGCCTTCAGGTCCTTCCCTCCATTCTGATGGCATCCCTTTGACCACGGCGGGAGCACATGCCGTCCACACGCTTTCTTCGATGTATCCATTTTCCATCGCAATATCCTTCCATACCGGGTCCAAGGGTGTTTTCTACACCTGGGGAGCAACAGATGTTGGGATATTCACACCGGATCACGCAAGCTTCAGCAAGATCGGAGCGGAACTATCCAGGTCCTCCGGTCAGGATATTCTCCACGGGCCGGCAAACTCCTTTGATGATGTGGCGTACCTGACCGGTGCATTCGATGATCATCTGTACGGGTCCAGCTTCCTGGGACAGCATCTGTACTCACCATCCATGCAGCTTCCCTGGTCAACGTTCACGGCAACAGTTGAACTGGATACCATGAAAGGCCATTATCCTGGAAATCTTGGAACATTGGAGGGACTTTTTGATGAACCGATCACGGATCAGGGAACGGTTCCAATGGGGGTCAGGATCTGTTACAGCGCCTGTCAGATGGTCAAACCTACAATGGATGCAGCATATTCTATTGAAAACGGTTCGATAGAGCTAGCAGGGAGGATAACAGGTTCCCTCTTTCTATCGGACACCAGGATATTCATGGATGGAGAAGAGGTTCTAACAGAGATCCAATGGGTTGGATCCACAATATTACCGGAAAAGGCTTTCTCTGCATCCTTCAAGGCTCCTGAAGATGTTGGGATACATCAATTGTCTATCTCCACGGTGCCCGATCGGGATTGGGCGGAGATGGCGGTTGATCCATCTCCCATGATAGGTCCCCAGTCATTGATAGCAAGGTCCAGGGAGAACCTGATACTTTCCTGGAATACGATCTTCGAGGTGGAGGAAGGGCCTGAACCCGATTTCAATGCTACGATCATACCACCTCCCGAAGGCTACGTCGTTGAGGTGGGTTCATCCTGGAGGATTCCCCTTGAGATCGATGTAGAGAGCGGCACACCGGTCGAATTGGTAATAATTGCCGAGATGGATGACATGGTCCAGGTTACAAGATTCCCCTATTATGATGTCATGAGAGACGATCTCGATATCATGATCGCTCCATTTCAAGACGCGGGGATCGTGGACCTGACGATCAACCTGACATTCGAGAATGGAGATATCATCGAGAGGTCCGCTATACGGGCCGTACCGAAGATAGACGTGATAACAGCGACCAGAATAGAGGATGAAAATTTATGGAGCATCCATTTATCGATCCAGGGGGGGAAAGATCCATCTACGATCTACTGGGGGGTGTCCAGGGATCAGGATGAACCCTGGGGAGGAGATGAATGGACAATATCGCCCCAGGTCCTGATCACTGATGGGGAAGGTCTATACGATATCGAACTGGACCTGAACAAGTATGCCGGGGCCCATTTCTTCCTGGCATCAACAGTGGTGGGGCCGATCATCGAGACCTTTCAGATCAGGAAGGTTGTGGTCCTTGACCTGGATGTTGGTTTCATTCTTCCAGACGTTCTCGTGACAGTAATTGAAGATGACGTGTACATCGGCCCTGCTATCATCATAACACATTGGGATGGCCCAGAGACACTATCACCCGGAGGGGCCGGATTGGAATACCGGATCACACTGACCCAGGAGAATGGGGGTAGAAAGATCGATGTTGAACTGATCTTTAAGGAGAGGCATCAGATGAACAGGTCTGAGCTCATGATGCTTGATGAGATCGCAGAAGTCCATGACATCGAGGGAGCTCCTGGTGCATTCTTCGGGGTCCTTTCCCTCCACGAGTTCGATGGAACCTTTGTGATGGATTCAAATGTAAGCGGTTACCTCGATCTACCAAATGGGTCGAGGATCCCGATATCCCTCAATGAGATGACAGGGAGCTTCTTCATTCAGGATGATGACCATCCGAAAGAAGAAAGAGAGTTTCCATGGTCCATCCTGATATTCCTTCTGGTCGCAGGTATCTTGATCCTCATCGTCACTTACCTCAGATATGGTTCCCATTTGAAGGACCAGCAACAGGAAGAGGGCGGAGATATACACACACATAGACGTCCGATAAGTAGAGATCACATCAGAAGAGTGGATGGACCTATGGAAAGAAGGGTAAGGGGACCTGTTCGGGAGAGGTCTAAAAGATCGGAGAAACCACCCTGGAAGTGAACAGTTGAACGGTGGATTTCAAGTATCAGATAGGATATGCGATGTTGATATCATGGTAAGACTATCCCCCTCGATCCTGTCCGCGAACCTTTTCAGACTGCATGAAGAGGTCCAACAGGCCATCGATTCCGGTATCGATATGCTCCATATCGATGTCATGGATGGACATTTCGTCCCGAATATATCCTTCGGCCTTCCTCTGGTAAAATGGCTGAGAAAGGAGACAAACATTGAACTTGACGTTCATCTCATGATCTCCGATCCGGACAGGTATGCCCCCGAGTTCGCCAGAGCTGGAGCAGATATCGTAACCGTCCATGTAGAAGCGACCGATCATCTGGATAGGGTCCTTCAATCGATCAGGGAAGAGGGAGCTTCCCCTTCTGTGACCTTGAATCCGGCCACGTCATTGAATACATTGGAATGGGTCCTTCACAAGGTTGACATGGTCCTGATAATGAGCGTCAATCCTGGATTTGGAGGTCAATCCTTCATTCCATCCTCATTGAAGAGGATAGAGGACCTTGCAGGGATGATGAACAGGGTTGGAGTATCGGTTCCGATCGAGGTTGATGGGGGTATAGGGCCTGATACCATTGGACCTGTTGTGAAGGCAGGAGCTGAAGTGATCGTTGCCGGGTCCGCTGTTTTCTCTGCGAACAATAGAGATATCAAGGGAAATATCAAGAAAATTCTGGATGAAATATGATCCTTATCAAGCAAGATCGAAATCGTAGGCATTGAACAGGGGAACTCCTGCCCCTTCCAGAGTGGTTGTGGATATCAGGTCTCCTTCGGTACCATCTATCACCACAATATACATCTTCGATGGGTTTGTCCGATCAAGGACCCTTGATATGAAAACATCCTTCACCTGTGCTTTTTCAACACCAAGCATGTTCATGAAGAGAACGGACCCCACATCCGAACCGGTGTTCCCTCTTCTTATGATGTCCAATCGATAAGAGCTGGAATGGTCTTCCGATCTGAAGAAGATGTCACCGCTTTCGGTTCCTCTCAGGATCTCATCATTCTCGTACAGTGTGATCATTTCCCTGTTCGGATCGACGTATCTGAATCCAGACCCCTTCTGCTCCGATATCAGGGTGAACCTCTTCTTGTCAATGATCCCTCCACCCTCGACACCCACTTCGAAAGTTACGATGTCCGATATTCCCTCGACCGGTGGAGCGGCCATGGTGATGTTCCAGGTCCACATCCTGTCAACCGTGTCATTCTTCTCGTAAACAAGGTCTATCGTAGAAATCAGATCCCCGGAATGATCGTTATTCAATTCGGAGAGAATGTATCCTTCTTCAAGACAGAACTCAACAGCTTCCATTGGTGCTGACCGAAAAGGTGTTTCACCCCCCTCATCAGGGACCAGTACATGACCTCCACTTGATACATCATCATTGGGAGGACCCAATGGGTCGTATATCGTGAAGGGTAGTTCCGCCCCTTCACCGATCGACCAGTCGAAAAGTTCCTCTTTGATGATCATATCTATGGATGCGGCCCCCTCATCCGTCATGAAAGTTCCATGGATCTCGATGGACATTGATTCCGGCCAGGCACAGTCCTCGAGCATGGTCAAAGAGATCGAGACCTCTCCTTTTTGGCCAATGTTGGAACTTGCTTTGATCAATGCTCTTGAGCCATCGATGTGATTCGAGATCCCTTCCACCCGCCACTGCAGGGCCAGTGTACTGAACGATAGGCCAGCTTCCTGCAGGTTCAGGTCAGTCTCGATGGAACCTCTCATCGATCTACTGAGGGTTCCGTTGGATGGGATGAGAGCTTTCCAGATAAGGTCGGACCTCAGTGATGAGACATCCCTCAGATCAGACCCTACCTTCGATGTCGATCCAATCCCTTTCGGTCCTGCAACCGTTATTATCGTGGAGACCTTCTCGGAAGTGGGAATGCCACCTTCGGAGATGATCGTCTCTCTTGATCTTTTCAGGTCTCCAAGGATCGAGATATCATCGGTCTCATTGTACCTGTATGAAAGTTCATAGGCCCCCCGGAGATCCTTCTTGATCCGGTCCCTGAGGATGGACCTCGTTGCTATTCCCTGGATAGAATAGGTTCCGGACCCTTCTTCCGGGTCATTATCCATCTCGATGTTCAGGGTCATATTGTAATTGGAGCTGTAGATCCCTCCTTCTTTCAAAGGAGGTACAACAAATTGGCCCTGATCATTTGGATCCGAGACCATGTTTTCGATCATATCCTGGATCGAAGATGGCATCCCGTTGTTGATCAGACCAAAACCAACGTTGAGCATCACTGCAGAAGTGATCAAAGCATAGATGGCCTTTCTTCTGATCTCCATATTGATCTACCCTGTTCCTTCATTATCCGCCAAAGATCGATGCAAGTTGACTTCCCTCAACATTTGTCACATACAGCAATTGACCGTTGTTTGCATCCAAAGCAGCGGAGAATGTTGATCCTGTTTCGTAAACACCACCCTGCTGGAATCCTATGGCATTATCTGCGGTGGGAGTTGATATCCCCGTCAACTGCTGGATAAGTGTCAGTCCGGGATTTGATTCCTGATTGATGCCGACTATTCCGTAATAGAACTTGATATCGTCCTTTATTATCCCGTTCTCGTATACCTTATCTCTGATGTCAGGGTCGGTCTTGAGGATCTTCTCTCCGTGTGTCATGGTCACTATCCTTGAATTGAGTGTAAGGCCGTCTTTCATGATCCCGGTATTCCCCCAACTCGCCTTCACTTTTCCATGATGATCATCACCTTCATCGCGATTGATATAATATGAGATCTCGGCCCCTCTCGGGTCGTCATTGACAGATTTGGAAACAAGGATCTTGTATCGCCAGTATGGCCATTCATCATTCATTTCATAATAATTCTCTATCTCATCCCATGTGAATACATAGGAGAATGAGAGGTTCCAACTTTGGGTCCTGTTATTTCCCACGCGGTATTCGTTGGAGATATTATACACGGAATCCTCGATCAAGACCTTTCCCTTGCCCTCGAACTCTTCCATGAAACGATGGAGTTCAGGTGAGTTTTCGATCGCATAATCGATTGCCTGTTCCTGTGTCCATCCATTGAATGATGATCTTTCGACATCGCTTCCGTCGGCTGGCCCGTATTCCCATTTCTCGAATTCTCCTGCGGGGTGGGCGGCATCATACTCCTTGTTTCCAGATGCATCACCCCAGGGGATGGGATTCTTTCCCCTGTTAAGCGACCCTTCCAGTTCCTTGATCACCCTGCTGGTGGTCATGATCAGGTAGAACTCTCCATCATCCCAATAGGCACTTGAATTGGTCCTGGTTGTTCCTTTCAGGGGAAATGGGGAATCCCCGGAGACATAGAAGATCCTCTCGAAGAACAGCCAATTCCAAAGATTTGATGTTACATTGATCTTCAGCGTATCATGATCTCGTACCTTGAAAGCCCCCTCGACGGTCCAATTGTAGAGCAGGTCCGAATCATAGAACGGATCCCCCTCAAAGAACCCTTTTGATGAAAGGCTTAAACTCCTTCCATTTCCATATATCGATTCATCCAGTGTCTCGATCGGGTCCAGATAGGGTGTTGGATATGTTTTCAGGTCCACATCATATTTCACACTGGCTGGTACATCACCGAAAGCTGTTCCTAGGTTCTCTATTGCAATGGACCCGGAGTTCAATGACTTGAGAGCATGCTTGTCGAACAGGTTCTTGAACTCTGATCTCTCCACATCAAGTTGTCCTGGTATTATGACAGTATCGCTTTCCGATGATTCGATCTTGACCTTGAATCTGGCATTGGTCTCATATCCGAATTTGACCGCTTTTCTCCTTGTTCCGAATCCGTCTTCAACAGTGGTAAGTTCGGATATATATTGGAGGAAATCTCCCTCGCCTGTGAACGTGTATCTCGACCATTCTCCGGATGAATAGTTCTCCTGATACATCTGGGCGAAGAGTTCGTAATCATACAGGGCAAGATCGTCGATGTTCATATCGGGAACCGTGAGAGATCTAATATCTGAAACGATCTCCATTCCGTCCGTGGGGTCGACATTGTCATTATCGATCTTCCCTTCTTCATCCGGATTGACGACAATGATCCATCCCACATTAAGGAGAAGAGCAGATACGGATAGGGCAAAAAGGATCCATCGCATATTGGCACCTCAATGAGTTGGTATCATCACTGAAACCAACTCCACTATTATGCTCTCTATTTAGGGGTGCATATATTAAGGTTCTGGATTTTCAGTTAAATTTGCTCAGAACATTTAACGTAAGATAACATATTTGACCCCGGAGGAAAGAACATGGTTGAAGAGGAATATGATCTGGTCATAGTGGGAGGTGGACCTGCCGGGTTCACTGCAGGCATCTATGCCGGAAGATCAGGATTGAACGCAGTGATACTGGAGAAGCAGATGGCAGGCGGACAGGTGATGATATCACCTTCGATCGAGAACTGGCCAGGTGAGAAGGATATTCCCGGTCAGGACCTCGCAATGAAAATGAGGGAGCACGCTGAACAGTATGTCCATATCAAGGAATTCTCGGAGGTGACGTCTGTGAGAAAGGATGGTTACTTCATCATCGATACCCCCGAGGGGGCATTCAAAGGAAAATCCATTCTTCTTGCCACCGGAGCCGAACATCGACATCTTGGTGCTACGGGGGAAGAGGAATTCAATGGAAAAGGCATCAGCTATTGTGCAACATGTGATGGGTTCTTCTTCAAAGGGAAGGACGTTGCCGTTATCGGAGGCGGATCAACGGCCTTGTTGTATGCTATCTATCTCGAGAACATCGAATGTAATGTCAAGTTGATACACCGGAGGGATCAGTTCAGGGGAGAGAAGGCACTTCAGGACAAGGTCAAAGCGAGCGGTGTTCAGATCATATTGGATTCCGTTGTGGAGGAGTTCAAAGGAGAAGAAGTGCTGGGGTCGTTGATGGTCAAGAATGTGAGGACCGATGAACGGACAGAGATCCCGGTATCTGGAGCTTTCATTGCGGTGGGTGAGGTTCCCCAGACACAGATCGCTCTTGAACTTGGAGTTGAATTGGATAACGAAGGTTTCATCAAGGTCGATCGTAGAATGAAGACCAATATCCCCGGAGTTTACTCCGCTGGCGACGTCACCGGCGGTTTGAAACAGATCGTAACTGCAGCGGGAGAGGCAGCCTCGGCTGCAACTTCGGCCTTCGAGGATCTGATGGAGCCTTACTGGCTGTGAACAGGTATCAGTCCTTATCATCCTCTTCATCATCATTCCCAAGTTTCTCTCCATCTATCATAAGTCCGCCAAAGATGATCCTTTCGATAGATTGGGCTACCCACAATCGATGTGTATGCCGGTCCACATCATCTCTCATATGAAGTTCGGAGTCCATCTGGGCCCTGACCAGATGCAGTCTCATGTCCTTGATCCCAGGGTCTTCAGTGATCTCCTCGATATGCAGGTACATCTTCTTGGGGTGCTCGAGACATTCAGCTATGATGTTCATAACATTCGGGACCTTCTTTGGCACTTTTCCGCCATAAAGGACCTCCAATGTCCTTGCCTTTCTCATTTCAGATCTGGATGATGGTGCCATTGAACAGCCTCATGCCATTATAATGAAGTCAATATTTTATCCTTGTCCTCCAGCAAACTGTAAATCATGAGATGACATTTGGATGGCATGCCTCATTTTGTGATGGGACGATACAAGATCGATGTGGGTAAGGTCATCTGCGTCATTGGACCCGATGGAAAAGATGGTAAGAGTGAGTTCTACATCAAACCCCAGGGGTCAATATCACGTGATGGATCATCGACCCTCAAGATAGATCATGTCAATGGCAATGCCTTCTCCATGATGTTGGGTATTGCGATCGGGGAGAGAACAGGAGGAGATCCCAGGTCATTGATGAGGTCCATACTGGGACTTGGCGTCATGCTCGATCATCATCTCGCGAATGTAGATGGTTCCGATCTCATTGATCATCTTCGCGATCCTGATATGTCCGGGAGGGATGGATTCTGCACGATCTCCGAATTCATCCCTTTCAAGAAAGTCGGTGACCCCTACTCTCTGGAAGCATACCTGCAGATAAATGACGAGGAACATCTGTTGATGTCTACAAGGGATATTCAGATCAAGATAGAGGATGCGCTTCAATCGGTCTCGGAGAATATCACACTATTTCCCGGGGACATCGTAGGTATCTGGCTCGACGGAGCGGATCACCCTTTGAAACCCGGTGATCTGATCGAAGGAGGCATTTCAAGCATATCCACGGTATCCATGCAGATGGATGAGAATGAGGACGGCTCCAATGACCCTTGAGACGTCCGGTAATGTCATCGACCACCATCATTTTATTGGGACATGACCTCGAAACGGATTTATACCAAAAACCCTGCATTGCCAATGGAGATGTCCAACTTCTATGATTCCTTGAAATTTCCCTGGTAATATGTGAATTAATATTGCAATGATCATATCATTTCTACGGAAATAATCCGGACTGCTTTAATCATCCAACATGGTAAAAATGTTACATATTCCACTGGAAACATATCATAATTATTAAATATTCGTTGTGCATATGGTGATTTTGTCCAGTAACAGTCGCTTGCCAACGATTCACACTATCCGAATCGGTTAGCGATCCCTGGCGCAACAAAGGGGATTTGGAATGACCTTTCTTCGGAAAGATCTTTCCAAATAGGAAGTAAGTTCGGTTAGGGTGTGAGGCCTTGTGCCTTTCATTCTTTTATTGAGCTTTCATTGGACCTGGCCCTTATCCTGATCCGCTGCTTCGATCCAGAAACCACCCTTCGGGGTCGTGGATGGAAAGGATCTTCGGAAAGGATCTCCTCGGAGATCTAAAAGGGGTGAGGGACCTGCCATGCTCCGGTATGGCGGAAGGACAGGCAATCCTGGAACCTCCTTTGATGGATATGCTCCTCTTCAGAGGTCCTTCTTCGGAAGAACCTCCAAAGAAGACCGTCCAGATGGAACCGCCCCTCTTTCGAGATCTTTCCTCGGAAATTCCTCAAAAGAAGGACATCCAAATGGAACCGCAACTTGAAGGGTCATTTCCTTGGAAATGAACCGGATAGTGCATCCATCAGGAACCGCATCCGACGAACCATTCTCCCTCGGGAGGAAGGCGAGGAAGATGCGATCCATGGGAGGTATCCTATCCCGAAGTTCCCCCTCCCCGGAAGGAGAACAGAGGGATAAGATGGCCCCGGGGAACAGCTCCCCCAAAATGAGACCCCTTCCCCGGAAGGGACCTCGACCTGGGAAAGATGTTCCTCAACCCATACGGGATGGATATCCCAATACCCCCCCGGGGGTTCGTGGATACCCTGAAATTATGGGGAAGGCATCAAGGACTTGTTCGAACCCGATCCTTCGGGAAAAAGGTTCGATACCCTTCATTAAGGGTCCCGGGTCCCCCTGGGGCCTTGAACGGAGGGTGATGGCCTCAAGGCCTAGTGGACTTCCAGACCACCGGTCTCCGATGGTTCCTCGCGGTCCTTCACGGGACCATACATTGCGTCAAAGGACTGGGCCGTAGGGGGAAGATGCTTCGGTATCTTCCCCCTTCGTCAATTTTGGAAGATATTATAAAATTTTTATTGAATATTCATGCACTGGGTCGGTCTGATGCTCTTGATCGAGTTATGGGCCGAACCCTGCTCCATCAGATGATCCTGAAAGTATCCCTTCACCTCTCTTTGAGTAGTTTATTTATATGTCCTCGGAATTTCGAACACAGGTGCCATTATGTTCTCAAAGAGGATCCGTAATGTCCAGCCATCAGGTACCGTAATGCTTTCCAACAAGGTCAAACGTCTCAAGGACCAGGGACTGGATATCCTCTCGTTCACATTGGGTGAACCTGATTATTCAACTCCTGCACATATCATTGATGCGGCAAAAGAGGCCCTTGATGGTGGATTGACCCATTATACCTCATCGTTGGGAATGACGGACCTTAGAGAGGCTGTCGCCAAGATGGTCAATGAGAAGAACGGGATAAAATGTGATTACGAGAATGTGATAATCCTTCCCACGAAACTTGCTCTTTACATGGTGATCCAGTCATTCATCAATCCCGGAGAACATGTGATCTACCAAAATCCGGGTTGGGTCTCATATGGCCCAATGGTCACTCTTGCAAAGGGGACCCCGGTACCGGTCAGGATGAGACATGATGCTGAGGGATGGAACTGGGATCCAAGGGATATCAAGAACCATATAACAGATAAGACCAAGGCCCTGATCCTGAACACTCCATCCAACCCAACAGGTTCCCTTGTTTCAAGGGAAACCCAGATGGAGATCGCCGAGATCGCGGAGGAGAAGGATATTCTGATAATATCCGATGAGGTTTACGAGAATCTCGTATATGATGACGAACACCATTCCATCGGATCCCTGGATGTGGCATCTGACAGGACCGTAACCGTATCCGGTTTCTCAAAGAGCTATGCCATGACAGGTTGGAGGATCGGTTGGATGGTTGCCAGCAAAGAAACGATCATCATGGTCAACAAGCTGCAGCAGCATTCACTTACATGTCTTCCTCCATTTGTACAAAGGGGCGCATTGGCTGCTATTCAGAATGGAACTCATTGTGTCGAGAAGATGAGGGATGAGTTCAAGGCCAGAAGGGACCTTCTGATCCCGATGTTGAATGAGATAGATGGAATATCCTGTGAGACCCCCAAGGGAGCTTTCTATTCTTTCTTCAAGATGGATATGGGTTTCAAATCCATGGACCTGGCCGAGATGCTTCTCTACAAGGCCCATGTTGCCTTGACACCCGGTTCTGCCTTTGGATCTGCTGGAGATGGATTCCTTCGTATGTCGTACGCTGCATCAAGGGAGAATCTTGAAGAGGGTGCCAAGAGGATCGGTGAGTTCGCAAGGTCCCTCAAGAAGAAATGAGGAACAACGTCTGGCGGATATGCGAAGTTCTTCAAGACGGCGGTATAGACCAAAGATATATTTCGATTTGAGGGGTAGTGATTCCCGAAAATCGATATTATTTTTTTAGTTGGAACCTGCGGCGCAGGAGAATTTGGGAGAACGGGTGCAACGAAGTGAACCGCATACACGCGTGCTATCTGAGGGTGGGCCAATCCACAAATGATCTCCAATGGCGAAAGTGCAACGATCCTGTAGTGAGCAATTAGCGAACGGAGAGTTCACCTGAGAAGAGACCATTAAATATTTTGGGGGGTGGAAAAAATCTTTGGACTTCCTGCTTTATCAATTTATCTGAGATGGAAAGTGGGGTTTGTT
>JAUVCN010000024.1 GCA_030595715.1 Thermoplasmatales archaeon | reverse complement strand
GGAATAGATATATCGAAGATCAAATTCGATGTATGTATCAAGGATGAGAACGGCCAGAAGCTGATCAAAGCAAGAACATATCAACAGAAAAAACATGATATGGATCGCCTGATAAACGATATTCAATCATTATCTGTTGATAGAAAACCATTGATCGCAATGGAAGCAACTGGAGTCTACCACAGGAACCTTTTGCATTATCTCATTGATAAGGAATACCATGTGAGATTGTACAATCCTCTGGAGACCTATGCTCTCAGACAGAGAAGAATTCGGAAAACTAAAACAGACAAAGTAGATGCAGAAGTGATAGCCGATGCTGTGAAACTGGACCTGATAGAGAATAATTTACGGTTTAATAATGACCCTGGTAAGTTGGAAATGAAGGAGTTGGCAACATCATATCATCGTATTGTTGAGAAGATCTCTGTATTGAAATTGGAGCTGAGGACAGCTTTAACCGTATTGTGTCCAGGGTATGATGAGGTGTTCAAGGATATCACTTCGGTAACATCTCTTCAGATACTGAAAAAAACCATAAAACATACCAAACTGTTTGAAATATCTGAGGAAGAACTTGAACAGATATTCATCAGGAACAACAATAGAAGGGACACCAGACAATCCAGGATGAGATCTGTATTGGACGCATTCAAGAATTCAACCTGTCCGGAGCATTACAAGAGACCTCTTGTGATGAACGTCAAGCATATCCTTGGTCAGTATGATATGTTGCTTGAACAGAGAAAACATATTGAAAAAAACATACACAAAGCGATTGATCAGTATAAGCCGTATGCAATGTCCATCCCTGGCATTGGTTACGTCACTGGAGCAACCATCCTTGGTATGCTGGGTGATGTGAACCGTTTCAAGAACAGGGATTCTGTTGCTGCCTATGCTGGTCTGGATCCGGTAGTATCCCAGTCTGGCAAGATGGCGTATCGGCATGGCCATATTTCCAGGCGAGGCAACAAGTATCTCAGGACATCATTGTTGAATGCAGCAATGATATCAATCAAGCATAATCCAGTGATCAAGCAAAAGTACTATGAGATGAGGAGTAAAGGAAAATCTCACTGGACATCTATTATTGCTTGTTCACGTAAGTTGGTTATGTTGGTGTATACTGTTGAGAAAAATCAGAAAAATTTCGTAGTACCTGAGAATTTCAAATCTGATTGAGATTTGATATTTTACGCATAAATGGTATGATAATACCCCCCCTTGTTCAGTGCGAATGCTGTTTCCTGAACACCGACCCCCCCTCGCCGATAGTCTTTAATAACACGTTCCGTCCATTTTAGGCAACACCTTTCTTCTTTATCAGATTTGCCTCCTCAGGGGGTCTGGGAATTGTTTATCCATGCTATATGCAACTCTTAATCAAATATTGTTATTGAACATCTGTTAGAAAGGATTAAGCATATAACAGTCTTATTTAGATACATCATAGTAACAAAAGGTGATATCATGATATCCTCTGATGCTATTCCGATGCTTGAACATGCACCCACATTGAATACCGTGATCATGGTGGAAGAGGTACTTCGGAATATTGATGAAAGTGTGATTAAAGTTGCGGAGTTGAAAAGAAGACTCCCAAGAAAGGTAAATCACAACAAACTCAAGATCATTTTAAGATATCTCCAAGAAAGTAACAAGATCATTTTCACAGCTGATGGGATAACCTGGATATTCAATCCTAATCCAAATCTAAGAAAGGCAATTTCCAAGGGGCTTGAACTATGAAATTAGTCCGGGTCATTCTTTCTGAAGAAGCGGAAGAAGCATATCGTCACCTGAATGAACATTCTGAAGAATCAAAAATTGAGAGATCCATTTTGAATTCCATTAAGAAGAAGGTTGAATTGATCAAAGTGAATCCGCATTATGGTGATCCTATTGCCAAGAAATTGATACCTGCAGATTATAGAGAGCTTTGAACTCAATCCTGTTTAAGTTCTCGTTCTCTTCCGAATATTATGAATATTCATCCGGGTCCTCCTGCCGGAAAATTATACCCTTTCCCTTCTTGCCATCCACCTTGATCATGATCGGATCATCGAGATGGATGTGCCTTACCATATCTCCACGAGGTTCGTGTTCCCTTGAGAGCAACCAATCCCAATCCACCCTCTGATCCTTCGAAGAATATTGGACCGTAAAATAGGGAATGCCAAGTGATGTTAGATTATGGAAAAAATGGGTACCGTGAGATGGATCTACTCGAAAGTCCTTGAGCTGTATTTCCACCATACATCTGGCTCCGGATATCTGATTCCACTGGACCGGAATTCCTAAGAATCTGTCCCTGGTCCCCCATCTCCCTGGCCCAACGAGGATATACTGCTTATCACCCAATTGCTCATTGATCCTCCCTATCTCATCTGCTATCTCCACTGTTCGAATATTATCAAAGGAATCAGGGGTGACAAGAATTATATCCCTGATATCCTGGATGACCCCATTTCCCATGGCTTTATTCGATAGAATGATAGAACTCTCCTCTTCTTTCTTATCGATCCTGACCTGGGTCCTTTCCTTCAATGTGACAAGGGGCCTGATCTGAAGAACATAGAATTCCGGTTTTTCCTTCTCGTTGATTATTCCTGCAAACTCTATCTCGACAGGTCTACCCATGCCTTTTGTTCCTATCTGAAGGATCGCCTTGATGATCTTGTCGAGGGGAACCATATTATAGTTAAGGATCCCGGAAAATGTGATCACTTTGGGTCCCGTCCTTCCAGCACCGTCACGTATCCTGTTATCATTCACATCATATGTGGAGGCCAGATAGTCGAGGACCCCATCTTCCTCCGCTTTGGAGATGTTACTTTTTAAGAGAGTGCAATCCTCTCCTTGTTTGAGATCGAAACAAACTTTTGACATATCCAATGAGTAAAAGTGGTTCTGTGAATTGCTCAATACATCATCAACGTTGGCGAATCCGGGGATCACTTTCGGATGCTCCGGAGAGAAGCTCATGACCTGCTCACCTTCGACAACTATCCTCCCCAGACCAAGAGCGATACTTGCTATGCCATCGTCTCTCTTCAGGGGTGATACAGGGTAGAAGTTGAATGTCTGGGCCACCCCGGAGAATAGAGGATAAAAGTGATCCTTATGTTCGGTTCCGATCAGTTTCTGGATGACCACCGCCATCTTTTCCTCTTCCTGGACATGGACCGTTGATTGGATGTATGCTCTGGCATCCTTGAAAAATGCTGAAGCGTACACGAGTTTGATCGCATCGACAAGTTCCTTCAACCTCTGTTCATCATCTTCACATCTATTGGGCAGAATATATGTGGAATAGATACCCGCAAAGGGTTGGTTCTGGGAATCCTCAAGCAGTGATGATGATCTTACCGCTATCGGATAATCCACATGAGCGAGGAATATTGCGAGTGATTCCATGGTCTCATAATCCAATGGTGACTTCAAGAATAGTTCTCTTATATTATCATCATTCAATTTCTCCATGGACATTTCATTGAAACCATTGTTTTCCATGAACTTGGAAAAGATATCTGTTCCGAGGATCAATGAGGCGGGAACCTTTATCGAACATCCTTTGATCAATGAACCCAGATTTGACTGATGTATCAAGGTTGAGAGGAATGCGATCCCCCGTCCTTTTCCTCCTAGGGAACCTCCTCCAAGACGTGTTATTGTCCCTTCGAACTCGAATGTTTGATTCTCGAAATCGATTATGATCCCTTGCTGCTTCCTTCGATGGGAATCCTTGATCTGTTTCACAAGATATCTCTTCATTTTCTCCCCTGAAGGGAAGTCCGAGACCTTCTTCTTCCTGAGCTTTCTGGCGAGGTCTATCTCACCTCTTGAGAAGAACCAGTTGGAAAAAGCATTGGCCCTTCCATGGAAGTTCATCGATTCCGGAGAGATATCCTCGATCACATTCAGGAACTCCTTCAGATCATTTGCATGACCGATGAATTTTCCCTCCGGTGTACTGAACAAGAATGGGCCGAAACCAAGGCTGGTCTGGAACCATTCTCTGATCTCCTGCAGAAGTGTCTCCGAATTCTTGTTGATGAACGGTATCCCCAGCCGTTTGGCCTTTATTTCATTCTCAAGCTGGCTGGACTGGAGGATCATGGGGATATCCGGATCGACCTCCTTCGCCAGAGAAAAACCGGCGTTCTGGAACTTCTTTCCCTTCTTTGGATAAGACACATCAGAAATGATGCCAAGCATGTTGCCCTTGTATCGTTCATACAATTCCAATGCCTCATCATATGTCTCGGCCAGAAGGATCTTGGGTCTGGCTCTTTTCCTAAGCATCTTCTCCTGCTCGTTGAGCCCCTCCTGGATCAGGTTCTTTGTCTGTCTGACGATAACGGTCAGGATCAATGGTAAAAAGAGCGAGTAATATCTTGGATCGTTCTCAACGACCAGGATCACCCTGACAAGACCGGTCTTGATATCATGCACTATATTCTTCTGGTCTTCCACGTACTTCACGATAGCAAGGAACAGCGCCGAATCCCCATTCCAGAAGAATATCTTGTCCACGCCACCATATTTACCAGGAGTGTGAAAGAGCGAAATATCCCCGGCATCTGTGAGCAACATCACAACAGGGATATCATCCTGAACACCCTTTGCTTTATTACCGAATTTAAATGGATCCATATCGGGAAGTCTGGCCATGGTGATGATCAGATCGTACTGTGTCCTTTCCAGTTCCAGAAGTGCCATTTCAGCAGTGGAAACCCTTATGACCTGGGGTGGGAACGGGAGCGCGAGGTCCCGATATTCGCTTGAGATCTGTTCAAAAATGAGACCTTCCTCCTCGAGTGTGAAAGCATCGTAAAGGCTCGATACAAGCAGTATCTTAGATACCCTCCATCTCATAAGATCGTAGAAATCATGGAAAACAGGTCGATAATCCGCGTCATAGTTGATATTATGATCATGATCGTCATGAACGGATCTTTCCATGAGGCGGAAAACGTTGTAAGTTACTTTTAATTTTACTCTAGGTTTGAAAAGATTATTCTATCTAAGGCTCCTTGAAGGGTTGGTTTCCATGTCAATAGATAAAAGGAAGGTCGCCATCGCTGTGAGTATAGTGTCCATCCTGCTGATCTCGGGTCTCTTGTTCATCTCAATGAAGGGAGAGGACATTTCAAGGGATAAGGAACTTCCATCAAAGATCTGGGTGGACAGATTGAACGAAGGAACATCATCCAGGACCAGCTACCTTGAAAATAAAGTGATACTGATCGATTCTGTCAGGGACAACGCATTTGAGACATCCATTGCGATATCTGCTGCATCTATCAGGTTCATTTCCGGGCAGCCGGAATACACACCTTTGATAATGATCGACGAGACCGGCGATGCTCTGGAAAGATATCTTTCACTATCTCCAAGGGAACCTCTTGAAGTGGATCCATCCATTCCCGAAGAAGCAACAATATCTTTTGCCCGTAATTGCTATCAGGCATCCGACCTCCTGGTGATCTATTCATCCTACAGAAGCGGAATGAAAGCAGTTGCTCTGTCCTCATATTATGACATCCCCATGGTATTCGCAACAGAGAATTCAGAACCCCTGGAGGATCTGATGGATGATCTGGGGGTTAGATTTGCGATCTCCATGGACGATGGGCCCCTCCTAAGCGTCCCGACCATGGCCCTGGGAGGTACAGAACCCTGCCACAATGGATTCTTCCTATGGTGTCTTGAATCCAAAGGGGACTCTTCCGACTACATGATAGTTACAAATCCTGATGATATTGACAATGGATGGGGAGAACCAGGATACCTACCAGTTCGGGGCGTATCATCAACTTCAGCTCAACTTGCAGCATACAGAATGGCCCTGATGTTCTTTGTCAAAGGATATTCGAAAGATGAGATCGGGGTGAATTTCGATGACAGGGTCCATTACAATCAGATGGGAGCATCGGTCGAGATTGCCAACAATTACTCCGATACCATCAAGGACAAGGTCCTGCATGCCATTGAAGAGGGGAACTCCACTTCGGCATTCGATCTGAAATTCCTTGGGATCGTCGGGGACCCCATTGCCGTCCCCTACCATTATGAGGATTTCGGAGATGGGGGAGATGATGTTTTCTTCTCGAATACGAATTTCATTGCCTCGGATTACTACTTTGCCGACACGGAAGGCGATGAACATCAGGATATCGCATATGGAAGGATCCTTGGAAGGTCTCTGACAGATACTGCTCTCTTAAATGCAAGGACCATGGGCTTCGATGAATATTCCGAGTATGATTTCGAGAGGGGCAACGATGTGGACCAGAGGATCTACGACACCCTATCACCTGACTGGAAGGATAATGCCGGAGTTTTTGTGGGAACCACCAAACCTTTCCCGATGCCAGCCGCGCTGAAGCATATGAAGAAGTATCAATATGATGTCCTGGGTGATGGCGGGATGTTCGTCACAACAGAGGAATCCTTGCTTCTCAATGATGTAACAGCGGACATGGTGATGGACAAGATGAACTACATGATGTACTGTGGCCATGGATTACAGTCCGCCTGGTATTCCAACTATGCTGACAATATCGATGCTAAGTTCATCACCACCCAGACCATGAAACCCGGATTCTCTGCGGTCATGGCATGTCTAACAGGAAGAGTGGACAATCTCGATGACCACCAGGATGACAAGATATCCCTTGCATTCATCCATGCAGGTCAGAACGGCTATATCGGATCCACGAGACTTGCATACGGTCTTTTCAAGGTCGGGCAGGGAGAACAGGGTCTTCTGATCGATACCGGCGCCCTGTATCTGGTTGACAGAATATCGGAGAACTTCGTCAATGGCGGAATGACCACGGGAGAGCTTTTGATGATCTCCAGGAACGAGATGATAGATAAATGGGTGAACGATGACTCATCGAACGAAGCATTCGAGGCTTCTGTTGCCATGTGGGAATACGTGCTTTATGGCGATCCTGCCTGGACCCCGGCAGGACCTTGATGTGTGATAGCAGTGTCCTTTGTCTTCTTCTTGCTGTTCTTTGATATCGCATATACCACAATGACGACGACAATAATGGTTGCGATGATCGGAAGCAGAGCCACCAATATCGAACTCAGGATCAAAGTGATCAATACTGCCAGCAACCCTCTTGATGCAAATTCCAATTCCTCATCTGTCAGTGGATCGTATGGAAGATCAGCACTGTTCGGATCCTCGGCGAGAGTTACATAGGTGTATCCTTCCCAGGCCCCGATATCTCCTTCAATACTGTTGATCTCATCCATGGCAATTACATTGAAGATCATTTTATCTCCGATATGCGGGAAGCTATCATCAGTCACCTCTTGTATCTCATTATTCCACAACCCCTGGAAGTATTCCAGGTCAATGGTGTAGAATACATGAAGGGAGAATTCGGACCAATCACCCGATATGGAAGTATCCTCGAACTCCTTGATGTGATATGTGCAGCCGGTTCCATCATATCTGAAACCGTCCCATTCCGAATCGAACGTATCGATCTTCCAGGAGTGATCATACATGGGATCGCTGAATTCTTTTCCGAACATGATCACTATCTGGTTGCAACCGGACGTTGTTCCTTCTAAGATGATCTCAACAGATATATTCCCATCCTTTCTGAAGGTCCGGTAGTGAAAGGTTTCAACATCCACGTCGATGACAAGTTCCGGATCATTATCATCGTGAGGAGGATCTTCAGGTTCCGGGTCCTCCGGATCAGATTTATCATCTATGTCCACTATTTCGATGATCTTCAGTACTATTTCCTCTGAATCATAAGTGTTGTTATCTTCATCGTAGAGGTTAAGGCGTATATCGAATTGTGCACCAATAAGTGCATCATCGGCACTGATAAGAATGGACATTGTCTCATAATATTCCTGGTGCTCATATTCCATGGAAACCCAAACCAATGATGATATTCCATTTCCTTCAAGGTCTTCCCCACAGGTAATATCACCCCAAACATATGGTTGCATCATGTTTCCCGAATTCACGATATCAAAATCGAACATCTCGTTCCCATTATATGTTACCAATATCTCTCTGTCCTCGCTCGGGATCAGATCCAGACGAACAATTGGATCGATCCACAGCTCAAGTTCATCTTCCTGTGAATCTGTTCTGTAGGGTCCTGTTGCGCTTTCAATATACCAAATTATCCAGATATCATTCCAGCCACCCTGAAATTGATCATCAAGTGTCATTGTCAGTGTGAATTCAATGATCTCTGTTTCTCCTGGACCCAGGCCTGTGATCATCATTGGAGAAGGTTCCATGGTAAATTCCGGGTGGATAGTATCTCCATCATAGTCGTGAGCATCATAATCATGATCGCGGACCGAAATGTAGTATTTCACCAAAAGGACCTGAAAATAATGAGGATATTCGGAAGTGACATTCACTCTTCCGGTCAATGAGATCTCGGTAGAACCGATACTCTCGATGGTCATTCCATCAGGGCTTTCGGAAAATGGAAGCTCAACAGAATGCTTATGATCGTAACCTGGATAGTCCATGTCGTACTCTACGGAGAACTCCACCTCCCCAACAGCAGATACATCATCTATCCCTTTGAGCAGAAAGATGATGGAAAATAGTAATACTACAACAACAACAATTGCTGATAAAGATGGTCTTTTCATCCACTCCCTCATCGGGATATGGATCACTCAGGAATAAAACCTTCCCATCCATGAACTGTTTTTGTGCAATGAGTGTAAAGATCATACAATACAGTGGTCAATGGATCATTGTCGTGGCAATGATATCGATCCGAAAGATCAGGACCAAGGGTGTGATCATCAATATATTATATCCTATGTCGTTCACTTTATCGATAAGTTGAGTGTTTTTGTACATGTCAGGGAGAAAGATAGATATTCCCTGAATGCTATGTATTATCTCCCCGAGAATTGGTTCTAAAAACCATAACAGGGAAAGGACCTGAATCTCGGTGAGACCTTTCCGACGTTTGAAAGTTCGACAATGAGTGAAAATGCCGGGAAGATCGGATGAAACAAGGAGAGATCATATGAAACCGAAAGGCCCAGAGAAAATCACACGCTACAGTGATCTGCTTAGGGTCAGAGGTCAGTTGGAATCTTTGATAGACATGGAATATGAAGTCAATGGTACTTTGAAAGTGTTCCCGACAAAAGAATACGAGATCCACTCCGTTGAGGACCTCGATGATATTATCGGAAGCATCAATCTATACTCATCGCCATATGCATCGATGGACGGAAATGTTATCATAAAGAAGATGAAGGACCACTGAAAACAGGCAATCAAGAACAGGGAGGCCGAAGGGACCACCCATTTTTTCCCATAGCGGGAGCTATTGTTAACCAGATATGATCTGCTACCTATTTGGAATCCCTGGACCATAAACAATAAAAAAAATTATTGCAGGATCATTCGACCTCGATCTTGCTGGCAACGCCATGTCCAAGACCCATTCTGGAATCTCCAACTACAACAATGACGGGACCACCGGAGTTCTGGACCATCTTGATCTCGGATCCTGTTCCGATACCGAGTTCGCTCAATCTTCGATTGACCCCACGGCCCCCTTTGATCAACATGACAGTGACCTTTTCTCCCTCTTTGACATTGGAGAGCGGTCTTCTCACCCTTGGGATCGTGATCGGGTTCATATTCAGGTCATCCTATTCTTGTTAGGTTCACCTAAATCTACTAGTTGGATATAAATGTTTGTCGCTATTATCTTTACCATCAGAAAATTTTAGGGTCACATCCCTGTGATATCGGTTTCATCATGCCCTTCGGATCTCAGCAGGAACCTCTTTGCATCCAGGCCAATGCCGAATCCGCCAAGTAAATACCCATGCCTGCTTCGAGAAGCCAAAACGCGGTGACAGGGAACGATAAGAAGATAGGGGTTGGAGTTCATGGCGTTTCCCACCGCCCTTGCACCACCGGGAGAACCCGCTCTTTCGGCCAGTTCCCCATAAGTAAGTACCTCACCGTAAGGAACCTTCATCAATTCGATATAAACTCTCTTTCTGAAGGGAGATATCCCGGTCATATCCAGTGGTATGTCCTTCGTTCCAGGGTCTCTTCCGTAGAAGTAATCGTTCACAAAGGTCTTGATCGCGGCCAATCGATCATCGCCCCTGTTCTGGTATGGGTCGGACCATTCCGGGCAGTCACCCTCCTTCTGTACCCCAAGGGATACCAGTCCACATTCTGAAAGAACGACCTTCATTGGTCCAAGAGGTGTTGTTATCGAGCATTCATATGCCTTCAAGGGCCTCTCTCCTTCCATGCTTCCTTCATGGAAGCGATCATCTCTGATATGGATGATGCAACATCATTGGACCTCTCCACCATTGTTCCTGTCACAATGATATCCGCTCCGGACCTCACGGCATCCGCAGCCCTTTCCGGAGTATTGATGCCTCCTCCCAATATCAAAGGAATGTCAATGATCGAACTTATAGCAGATACCATACTGGAAGGGATGGGAGAGTCCACACCCGAACCGCCCTCCAGATAGCAAAGGTCCATTCCAAGGAACTCCACTGCTTTTGCATAGGAACGACCCATCTCCAGGTCATCCCTTCCGATAAGGTCGACATCACCGACCTTCCCAACAAGCATGCCGGGTTCGAAGACCAGATATCCGACAGGGATCACTTCAATACCCATATCGAAGAGTTTCAGCGAGGATCTGACAGCCTCGCCGACCACGAATCTGATATCTCTGGAGTTCAGGAGGCTCATGTAGAACACTGCATTTGCGTTGATCGATAGGATATCTGCAGAAGTGGGAAATATCACAACGGGAAGATCTGTGGCATCTCTAACAGTATCTAGGGTCTCTTCCTGTTTCGAGATGTCAACACCTGAGGTCCCCCCAACAAGTATTACATCGGAACCCCCCTCTTCCGCTCCCTTTGCCATCAATGCGGCCTTTTGAGGGTTCTGTTTATCGGGATCTATCAATGTTATATGGACAGGTCCTTTCGACAGGAGGGTGTGGAAGGATCCCAGGATGGACATAGTGAAGTTGTCAATCGTATGTGATTATTTAAATCTTACAGAATAAAAGTGACCGAACAAAGCTCCGTTTGCATCGATGGTTGGAAGATAATAGGTGACAGATTTATACCAACAGGTCATATCCCCCTTCCCGCGATGATGTAAGAGACATAGCTGACATATGATGAATGATGGGCGAGCTGAGCGGGACCTTTTATAAACATCTCGTACAAATAATACTAAATACTCACTCCACCATGTTTTTCTGAAGTGGGAAGATGAGATGGAAATTGACCCTACCAATATTCATCCTGATGTTTCTGATACCCATCAATACTGTATTTGTTGCAGAAGGTAATCCCGCCCCTATTCCTGAAATTACGATCGATACACCTGATGGTGGACCATCCCTTCAGAATGGAACACAATTCAGGTTCGCTACGGAGAAGGTCACGGTCTGGATAGATGAAAAAGCAAGGGTGATCGGAAAGTATCAGCTGATCAACAAGGTAAATAAGACGATCTCGGAGGCCATCGCCCTCCCATTCTACAATACACCTTTTGAAATTGGTTTGAAAGTTAATGGCATTGAGACGGAATTCAGTTGGAAGATGTGGAGTTCGGACCTCAGGTTCTTTGAAGGAGAGGAATTCCATGCGATAGTGTTCAACGTGAGCGCACATCCTCATGGATCGGTTAATATTACTGTGGATTACCGAAGGAATATCACCCGTGACTCTTACTATGGAGATCGATTATTCTCCTACATATATCTCGCAAGGACAGGAAAGATATGGAACGATCACATCGACCATGCGGTATTCCTGTTCTATGTGAACGTATCACTTGTAGCGAACGAATACGAGAATGGTAATTTCATTAACAATGTTTTCGGGGCCGATAGTCGGACCGGGTGGGATCTTGATATCTTACTGGATCAGACCGAGTTCATAATGACCCCGGTGGATGGAACGGAAGGATATCGACTCCTCAAAAGGGAATACACCTACTGGACCCCTGAAAAGGATGTCGGGATCATGTGGATCCTCAAGGGTCCAAGACCTTCGATCAAGCTAACCGGCGAGGTATTGGAAGATGGAGTCCTGTTACATCTGGATGGAAGTGATTCTATCGACCTTGACAGCGAAATAATCTCCTTTGAATGGAATATCTGGAACCGGTCCTCGATCAAAAAGAGATGCATCGGAAAGGAAATGGTCGATCAGACAACGTTAAATAAAACCGGTTTCAAGGTCATTGGACTCGAAATAACAGATGAGCATGGGTTGAAGGGGTCAGCCTATCATAAGGTCCTTTTCGTTAAGCAGGGAGAAAGGATCGACATCACCGTAACTGATATCGATGATGGATGGGAATTCTATCATGAGGATAGCGAATATTCCTGGTCGGTCGATGGAAAGCCGATCTCAACAGGAGAGGATCTCACACACACGTTCAGGAACCCGGGAATCAGGGAACTGGAGGTAAGGTCGGGCGATCCGGATCTCCATATATCGAGGACCATCAAGGTCATCGTCCTCCTGGATCCAGACTACGAAGAGGATAACAGAACGGTGTTCGACCCATTTGTATTGGCCATATCGTCTGTGGTACTGATGTGCATTGTGATCCTTGTCGCATTGGTCCTTATCATCAGAAAAACAAGATACTGATCAGATACCCGTAAGGTGGATCAATTTATCCCAAGTTGCCTCGTAATCCTGTGGACCTTCGCTCTTTATCGACAATGCCCCCATAGCGTTTCCGAACTTTAGAGCTTCCCCGGAGGAATACCCCCTTGTAAGGGCCCCGTAGAATCCACCTCTGAAGGCATCCCCCGCACCGGTTGCATCCACAACCTCACCAACCTCTATCGGACCTTCGTAATGGGATCCATCCTTGGTGATCAGGACCGATCCGGCAGCACCAAGAGTGATCACTGCTTCTTCAATGTGCTCGAAAGCATCAATGAAGTGAGGAACGCCTATCCCCGAAAAAGTATGAACATCACCCCCCCATCCAAGCTGCTCGCCAAGATGCTTCCATTCACCGATATTCCCGAAGAACCGATCACAATGTGCAAGGATCTTCCGGAGCAGATCCACATTCCACCTGAAGAATATCTCCATTCCCGGATCGAAAGAAACAGATGAACCCATTCGAGAGAGTTCCTTTGCAGCTCGGATCGAGAATGATGGGTCAGATGTCGCAATATGAACATGGCTTATTTTACTATCCAGGGGGACCTTCAGATCCTTCTGTTCTATCATGGAACCAGGATTGAACGCATATGACTGTCTGCCGCCCGGAGCGGAGAGAATAATACAATACGGTGAAGGGAGAGAGTCAGAGATACTGACCAAGTCCAGTTCCACACCGGCCATTTCCATATTTCGGGAGTAATCCGCAGGGAAATCCTGGCCTATGACAGAGGATAATCTTGTTCGCACACCGACCCTGGCAGCTGCAATAGCGATATTTCCGCCACACCCCCCAAATACCGTTCGTTCTGCAGAAATGGGTGTTGATTCTCCTTCCGATGGTAGACATTCAACCGAATATATCCTGTCGATGTTCATGTTCCCACACACAAGGAGACCTCTGTTCAGGACCATGATGGGCAATTGATCCCTGTAATAAAATGATGTCCATATATCCAAGTATGAGCCGGGTAAAGCTTATTACAAGTGCATCGTTACTCTGACAATCTCTGGTGAGACCATGGAAAGAACCCAACCTCCACCAAGGCCCCATGGCAGGGCGATGGAAAGAAGGACCTACAGGGAATCCATAATATCCAGAAAAGAGCCAGAGGAAGAACCAGAGAAGATAGTGGGATTACCCAGGTGGAAGAAAGAGGCAAGATCATTCCTCTTTGATATCCTGGCCGCATTCATAGTCCTCTTCCTTCTGGTCGGAGGACTGTACACATATACCGATAACTGGCCTCCGCTCGTGGTAGTACAGTCAGGTTCGATGCAGCATTCTAATGACATGTCATATGTCGGAGTGATCGATACGGGGGACCTTGTTTTCGTTAAGAAGACCGAAGGAGAAAGTGACATCATTCCATACTTTGAAGGGATCGATAAGGACTACCGAACTTACGATTCATTTGGTGATGTTATCATCTTCAGGCCAAATGGAGATGCAGATAGGACTGCGATCATACATCGGGCTGTAATGTATCTGGAATTCAATGATACGGACCTCGATTGGGACAATAACCTCTATGGTGGGTTTGACATCCCATTGACAGGCCAGATGAATTTCAAGGGAATATTAACGATAGAAGGATATGAGTGGCCCGAGGGGACGAAAGATATGGGCCTCTTGATAGATCTTGGCGACATCTTGTACAGTTTCTATGAGTTCAAGATCAAACCCCATGGTGGTTTCATCACCAAAGGTGACGACAATGCCGGTGTTGATCAGACATCAGGATTCACCGATCCCAAGTGGATAGAGCCGGTCGAAGAAGATTGGGTCATAGGCAGATCGGTTGGAGAGCTGCCATGGTTCGGCATCATCAAGTTGAAGATCGAGGGAAACGACAACTGGAATGATAATTCAATGAAGAATCTGATCATCGCATTGATCGTTCTGGTGAGCTTCCCATTCATTCTTGACCTCGGTATACATTCCATTGGAAAGGTTTTCGGGAAAGAGAGAGAGGAGCCTGAACCGGATCTTCCAAGGACCGTATCCAGACAGAGACCCATGAGAGCCTCTGCCGAGATGGAAAGACATTATAGATCACGAAGGCCACCTCCCGGAAGAGAGAAGTGAGTCACTATCCCGACCAAGTAAAAACTGATCGTATCATAGGTCCTGTGGTCCAACTTCATTCAATTACTGTGAATTGTAGAATATCTGTGCATCTCTCGCGTGATACTCACCCTCACCTTTCAATGAGTAGGATATTACAATGGATTGCCCCGGTTGTATCTTTTCAAAGCTCCATTCCAGAATGGTGACCCCCTCGGGAGTGGGCTCTTCAAGTGGAGCAACAGAATATTTGGTACCGATGAAGTTCTCCGGTATTATATCCCTGAGGACAAGGTCCGATATTGGATTGTTCCCTCTATTACGATAAAGGAGCTCAATATGATACTCACCCTCCATTGAACCCTGTTCAATGGATTTTCCAACGGAGAACCGTCTCAGCACCTGCATGGTCTCAACGATGGGAGCACCGGCCGTATCCTGACCCGAGATAACTGGACCCGGAAGCCTGGATCTGGCGTCCACCTCGGCAGGTGCGGCAATCCTTTCTTCGGGTTCGGGTCGGTGAACGGTGGTCATGTATTTGATGACCATCCTCTCTCCTGTCTTGAGAGGTCCACCGAACCTCGATAGATCGTCGATCCTTATGAAGAACATCTGCTCCGAGGTAGGACCTGCATCTTCTGATTCCACATGGACACCGACATTCTCCTTCATTTCGATACCGCCCTTTTCAACCCTGAGCATGGATTGTGATGGAGGAAGGAAATATTTTGGAAGACTGTCCCTGATGAATATATGCTCTATATCCGCTCCACCCGTGTTCTCGATTATCAGCTGTGCAGTGATATCCGTATCCCTCTTTGCTTCAACCTTCGATTTATCAAAGGATTTCTTGAAGGAAAGTGCGGCAGGGAAATACTCCCCACCCTCTTTGATGAGCTCGAAATTGGTCCTCTTCAGAAGACCGGGAACCACGTTCAGAACCAGGTTCTTGATGAAAGAAGGCCTCTCAGACCCGGATACCAGCCAGGAATCCGATTCCCATCGATCTCCCGGGGCAACAGCAACATGGTGATCCTCCAGATCAAGGTATACTCTACTATTTACTGCATCCTGGACCTCAACCTTTATCACATCCACTTCGAAATCAGAAGTGTTCTCAACAACGAACCTGCAGATCCACTCTCCGGGTTCCTCGGTTTCATCCGCCTCGATGAAATACATGTTCCGGCACATTGCCTCGAACGAATCCACCACGATATTGGTGATGATCTCATCTCCCCTGGCGGTCAGATGGATATCCCCTGCGGGGATGGGAGTTGACATTGAAGCTTCAAGGTCCCCTTCATATCTTATGAACCTCATTTCTCCATGTGCCATACTGGGGATCTTCCAGATCAGCTTACCATCTTCTATCTTCACATCTTCCGGATTTTCGGTCGGGAATATGATATTCTTCATTTCGACCGGAACCTCCTTGATGAAAAGTACCTGTTCATACTCGATGGGTGCCAGGTTCTTAATTCCGAGTTGAACGACCACATGGGACTGCCTTCCGCCTATGACCACTCTGGACTCGGGAAGGTCAGGATGAGTTGTGATAACCTCTTCAAGAGCAAGGGAGGGTTCATGAAGGAACATCCCATAGGTCTTCGATACACTCTTGCCTGGTTCTATCTCCTTTGCTCCGATATGACCCGTATCAAGCTTGGCAATACCCATCTCTTCATGGAATGTAACATCCACATCCCAGATCCTGTCCTTGTTGGACCTGTTGTGAACCGATATTATGCCACTTGCACTGTGATCCCTCACAGAGGAATCGACCCCCAAATGAACCTTTTCGGATTCAAGGAACTCTATCATGGCTCCAGAATCCTTTGAGAACCTGATGTTGGAAATTTCGACCTCCTGTCTTATGGTCTTCTCCTTGGTTATCCAATCCTCGAACTTCTCATACATCAAAGCTCCTGTCTTCGGATCCATCTTTGCACCAACCTTTCCAAAACCAGAATCTGCTTCCAGAGTGGTGGTTCCCTCCTTCAGACCATAGTAATACGGGACCCTTCCAACGAGCTTCCTTTCAATATCGACAACCTGTTCTTCCTCCATATGAACCCTCCAAGAAATATCATTTCCAATAGAAGGTAAACACCCCATTTCTAATAAACCCCACTATGGAACAGGGTCGATTCACAGGTTATAAATAAGGCATCAATTGTCGAGGGGAGTATGATTAAGAAATCCCTTTCTTCAATGGCTATTAGAAAGGTCGTTGAGGAGGCACAGGTCCTGAAAGGTGCTTTCTTCCATAAAGCATATCAATTGGATTATGGGACGATCGTTCTCAGGTTCGCTGTCCGACGGGAACAGTTGATGAATGCAGCCGAAGACAATGGAATTGCCGCTGCTATCCTTGGTAAGGAGGAAGAGGAAGGGGATAAAGAGGAGATAGAAGGCATCTCCCTTGGAGAGGGGATCGGAAATTATGTCAAGTTCGATCTCTATATTAAAATGGGTGGATTCCTGTTCTTCTCATCCCAGATAGGATCAGAGATGCCAAAGGACCCGTCATCATTTGTCATGAAGCTCCGGAAGTCCTTGAAGAACAGGATATTGAATGACATATCCCAGGTGGAACTTGATAGACTTGTGGTCCTCACGTTCAATCCCTTTGCGAACGAGGATAAAGAGAGCAAACTCTATCTTGAGCTGTTCGGGGATGGAAATGCGATACTCGTCAAGGGAGATACCATCGAAGCACCCTTCACATCGAAGTCCTGGTCCTCAAGAACGGTGAAACGAGGAGAGACCTTCGTCCCACCTCCCTCAGGGATCGATACATTCGAACTCTCCAGGGAGGAATTCGGAGTGAGGATCAAGGCTTCCACCGATGATCTTGTCAGGTTCCTGATAAGAAGGGTAAACCTTCCTCCGATCCATGCAGAAGAGGTATGCTTCAGAGCAGGTATCGACAAAAGATCCTCTGTATCCGGTCTATCAGTGGACAAGATCGAGAACATCTGGTCATCTCTCAATGATCTCCTTGTTGGAATGGAACGTGAGAAAGGTGCCTATGTCCATTTCCAGAGGGGGGACCCCACTTTGATAGAACCCTGCTTCCTATCATCTCTTTTCGGCATGAGGGACCAAAAAAAAGGATTGGAACGCCTATCAGCCGAAAGAATAGGTGTTGAAAATGATCATTACCTGAAAATGGGGTCAATGAACGATGCCATAGAAACATACATGTTCGAAGAGTCAAAACCCATGGCCCCATTGGAAAGAAAGAAGGAAAGAGCCATCGATAAACTCGGGAAAATGCTGAAGAGCCAGGAAAAAGCAAAGATCGAAAGGGAGAGAGAATCGGAAGGATACAGTATCCTGGCAGACGCACTGTATACCAACTATCAGAAGATAGAAGAACTGCTGAACGGATTCGATAGGACACAATATAATGCCGATAATTCCATTTTCCCTGATGTGGTCTCCTATACGTATGATAGAAGGGGTGGTGGATATATCAAGGTTAGACTATCAAGTGAAAGAGGAGAGGAAGAGGTCGCTTTGAGCCTGGATCGGACCATCAATCAGAATGCAGACCTTCTCTACGAGATGTCAAAGAGATCGAAACGAAAACTTGACGGTATTAAAAAGGCGATCAATATAACAAATGAGAAGATAAAAAAAGCAGAAAAAGAGATCGAGGAGATGGCATCAGAAGATATTGATCGGAAGAAACTTCGAAAGTTCTGGTTCGAGAACTTCAGATGGTGTTTCTCATCCGAAGGCATCCTGATGATAGGGGGCAGGGATGCGAAGTCCAATGAAAGGGTTGTCAAAAAATACATGAGGGATACTGATCTCTATGCCCATGCGGATATCTCGGGAGCTTCCAGTGTTGTGATAAGGGTGGAAAAAGATCAGATAGCAGATGATGCCACCAAGGTCCAAGGGTGCCATTTCTCCGTTCTCCATTCCAAGGCGTGGAATGCGAAGATCGGATCCACTCCAGCCTACTGGGTGATCCCTGATCAGGTTTCGAGGACCCCCCAATCCGGGGAGTTCGTGGCAAAGGGATCCTTCATCATCAGAGGAAAGAAGAACATGGTGGACAAACTTCCATTGGTCGGTGCTGCAGGAACGATATATGTCGAAGGTGTTCCAAAAGTGATGTTCGGCCCGGAGACCGCCGTTCTCAAGATGTGCAACGGGAAATATTTCAGGATCAGACCGGGGAACATCAAGAAATCCGACGTCGTGAAGAAGATATCCGCAGAACTTGGCGGAGAGATGGAGCAGGTCATGTCGGTCCTTCCCTCAGACGGCATGGATGTCGAAATGGTCGTGAGGAAGAAAGAATAGGACGGAGGTTTTATCTTTTCAACCCCCATGATGTGATATGGACCGGACCAGACAGGGCATCCTTGCGGGAGCCCTTGTAGTCGGAAGTGAGATCCTTATCGGAAGAACAAAGGATACCAATACCGTTTTCCTGGCCGAAGAACTCCTGAAACGCGGGATCAAACTTTCCAGATGGCTGATAATCCCCGATGATAGCGAAGTGATCGCAAGGGAATTGAAAAGGTTCGTTTCCGATGGATACAAGATCATTGTAGTTAGCGGGGGAATGGGACCGACCCATGATGATATTACCGTGGAGGCCGTGGCAAAAGGTCTTGACATTCCAATGAGGTTCCATCAGAGATGCTATGAGCGCATGGTCTCCAAATGGAAAGGAAGGAACCAGAACAGGGATATGCCCGAGACGGCAAAGAAGGGACTGGATAAGATGGCCTATGTCCCACTTGATTTCGATCTCATTGACAATGAGAGCGGCATGGTCGAGGGGCTGATGGGATCGGTTAACCGGGGAAGAACGCAGGTATTCATCCTTCCAGGGGTCCCCCGAGAATACAAAGGGATCATATCAACTCGAAAGTTCCAGGATTATCTTCCAATTGGAAGGAGTTCGGATACTGCCATCAAAGAGGTCATTTTCAATGGAAATGAAAGCTCCATAGCCGACAGACTCGAGTTTCTTCAAGATCAACATCCGGATGTTGATATAGGTTCATACCCACAGGGACCTGGCAAGGTCATCATAAGAGTGACAGGAAATGAAGAAGAGGTTGATAGGACCATGATCAAGGTCAAGGAACTGCTCGAGATGATAACCACAGGAAGGAAGTGAAGGTTAATGTTGCTTGATGAACTTGTTACATATTGCAAGAATTTGAAGGGCGTGACCGATGACTTCCCCTTCGATGAGACCACATTGACATTGAGGGTCGGCGGCAAGATCTTCGCATTGACAGATATCCAGGGAGAACCACTCAGGGTCAACCTGAAATGCGATCCGGACCTCGCAGAAGCATTGAGAGAGGAGCATGGCTCGGTGCTTCCCGGATATCATATGAACAAGGTCCATTGGAACACGGTCATCCTCGACGGTTCCATTCCGAAGGATAAGATACTCTGGATGATCGATCACTCGTACGATCTCGTATTCAGATCATTGAAAAGGTCCGACAGAGATAGGATCATGGGTCATGAGGGATGATCACTCCGCCCATTTGAACTTGGCCGTGAAGTGCCTGAGAACGGGAGGTTCATCGGTAAGATCGAAACCCTTGATCTGTTCTCTCTTCTCCCAGACCTTTAAAACTGCCTTTACAACATAATCCAGATGTTTGAATGTGTATACCCTTCTAGGTATGGTCAACCTTACGAGTTCCAGTTTTGCGGGTCTGTTCTTTCCAGTATCCGGATCCCTTCCGTTGAGCAAGGTTCCGATCTCCACACCCCTGACCGCCGATTCAAGATATAGATGTGCACAGAATGCCATTCCGGGGAACTGGTCCGGTGATATGTGGGGAAGGAATTCCTTCATATCAAGATATATCGCGTGACCCCCTGGAGGCCAGAGGACAGGCATCCCCCTCTCCTTCAATCTCTCACCAAGGTACCTGACATGGCCAATTCGATATTTCAGATAATCCTCATCAAGTCCCTCATATAGACCTATGGCCATTGCTTCAAGGTCCCTGCCGGCCAGTCCGCCATAGGTGACGAATCCCTCGAAGAGTATACCCAGGTTCTTGACCGAGTCATATATTTCCTCATGTCTTGTCGCAATGAAACCACCGATGTTCACGATGGCATCCTTCTTGGCTGACATTGTCATTATATCGAAACATTCTGCCTGCATCCTGGAGATCTCTTTCATGGAATGTTTTTCCATCCCGGTCTCTCTCACCTTTATGAAATGGCAGTTCTCGGCATACCTTGCACCATCAAGGCAAACAGGGATCCCGTATCTGTCAGACAGTTCCTTCACGGCTCTCATGTTCTGCAGGGAGACGGGTTGCCCTCCTCCGCTATTGCAGGTTGCGGTCACAACGGTGAATGGAATATGTTCCTTCCCATACTCCTTGTACACTTCCTCGAGCTTTTTAAGGTCAAGGTTTCCCTTGAAAGGTAGATCGATGTATGGATCAGCTGCCTCATCTATCGTACAATCGATCGCTCTTCCTTTCTTGTGTTCGATATGGGCCTTGGTGGTATCAAAATGTGTGTTCCCGGGTATCACATCTCCGTCCTTGATCAAGGAAGTGTGAAGGACATTTTCAGCTCCCCTTCCCTGATGACAGGGTAGAACATACTTGAAACCGAGGATATCCTGGACAGCTTCTTCAAGGTTGTAGAAATTCCTCGATCCCGCATAGGTCTCATCGCCCATCATCAATCCGGCCCATTGGCGATCCGACATTGCACCCGTACCGGAGTCGGTCAGAAGGTCGATGAAGATATTCTTCCCCTTGATAAGAAAAACATTCAGACCGGCTTCATCAAGACATTTTTCCCTTTCTTCCCTTGAAGGCATCCGAATAGGCTCGACCATCTTGATCCTGAAAGGTTCAACTTCCGAGAAGATATCTTCTTCCATGGAACGGTCAATGATTTCACTCTTTATAAAGAGTTCAGCCATGGACCTGCAGGCTACAACATCGAAATAACGGGAACTGATAGAAAGTTTGGTTGTTGATCATCCACCATCTTGGAAATATTTGAAAAAATGGAAGATATGGACCACATTTTTGGTTGCTCGATGAAGAGCATTAGAATATAATATCTCAAGAATTTTGAGCATCAAAGCTGGACAAAGAGGTTTTCCGCAAGTATCCAGGTCGATGAATATCGATCCTCACTTCACGGTCAGGTTCAGGCTTTTACAACTTTTTCAGCCTTTGGACCTCTATTTCCCTCAACGGCTTCGAACTCGACCTCGTCATTATCCGCTATCTCCACTCCCTCGGTGATCCCAGATACATGCACGAAGTAGTCATTACCATCATCTCCGGCAATGAAGCCGAAACCCTTCTTCATATTGAAGAACTTGACCGTTCCTTTCAATTACTTTCCCCCACAATGGATAGGCAAAATATCCAAGGATGATATCATTAATATAGTTTTTTAAAATTTTCCCTCATGAACCTCCAACTTGTTGGTCTATCTGTAGATGAACGTCATATGCAAAGATCGAAAGGCCAATACTTTCCCGACGGAAAGTCAGGCAAAAAGAAATTATGTAAAAGGGATGCTTTCGCCTTATGAAAAGGTGTGATTGGGTTCCCGTCGAAGATGATCTCTACACACGATATCATGATGAGGAATGGGGAGTTCCACTCCATGATGATAGAAGGCTCTTCGAGATGCTTGTTCTTGAAGGAGCGCAGGCCGGCCTTTCCTGGTCCACTGTCCTGAAAAAGAGAGAGAACTACAGAATTGCATTCGAAGGGTTCTATCCGGAAAAGGTAGCTGTATTCGATGAAGAAAGGATCGGAGCGATCCTTGCTGACCCAGGGGTGATCAGGAATAGATCAAAGGTCAGATCAGCTATCCGGAATGCAAAAGTATTCATGGAGATACAAAAGGAGTTCGAATCCTTCGATGAATACATCTGGGGGTTCGTTGATGGGATTCCAATAAGGAATGAATTCAGAGAAATGAAGGAGATCCCGGCAAAGACCCCGCTTTCAGAAAGGATATCCAGGGATATGAAGCAGAGGGGGATGAACTTCGTGGGACCCACCATCATATATGCACTGATGCAGTCCATTGGAATGGTGAACGATCACCAGGTGAATTGCTTCAGATATCAAGAGATCTGTGACCTGTGATGATAGGATCTTCCTTCGGACACCTCTCTCCAAGTCCATTTTAATAATCAGGATGGCATTTCATGGTCTGGTGCAAGTTTGGATCCCAATGAATTGATAGATCGGACCATACAACAACTGCAAGACCTGGCAGACCCGGAAAGAAAGGAGATGTCAAAGGGTTACTATCCTACTTCATTCAAGACGCTCGGTGTGAAGGTCCCCGACCAGAGATCAGTTGTAATGGACCTTAAAAAGAAATTGAAGGGATCAGAACCTGATGAGATCATATCACTTTGCAAGGACCTGGTCAATACAGAGATCTTCGAGTGCCAGCAGGTTGCATATGAACTTTTAGGGAAAACGAAAAAATGGAATTCCAGACTAACACTTGATGACCTCAATGATCTCCGGAAGGGGTTCGATAACTGGGTTTCCGTGGATACATTCTCAGGATATCTATCGGGTGTTGCCTGGAGAGAAGGAAGGATCGGTGATGATAATATAATGAAGTGGGCATCATCGAATGATAGATGGATGAGAAGGTCAGCACTGGTTTCGACACTTGGTCTTAACCAGAAGGCCAGAGGAGGAACGGGAGATACCCCAAGAACGCTGATGGTGTGCGAGAAGCTGAAAGAGGACAGGGACGATATGGTCGTTAAGGCCCTGTCGTGGGCTCTCAGGGAGCTGTCAAAGACCGACCGTTCGTCCGTGGAGGAGTTCATGGATAGCAACTATGAGGTATTGGCCCCACGTGTCAGGAAAGAGGTTCGAACAAAGTTGGACACCGGAAGGAAGAACGGGTGATACGTGTCTTTGAGGATACCCTGCTGCTTTCCGTTGGAGAAAGAACGGATGCTTTCAGGCAGAGAAGATATCGGGACCTTTATAACTTAATAGAAGAATTGACATCCGATCAAGATGAGTATTGGAAGAAGGAGAGGGCCCGACGGCAGCAGGTTCAATATCAAGAGAAGCCTCAGGGATCTTATTATCGTCCTGTTACTGGGGTATTTCCTGGTATCTACTTTTTTCTTCATGTTACACAAAGATGTTCTTTACAGCGTCAGAAAGGATGTTGATTCCACTCCCGGGGATATCGATCTCGAATTCGATGACCTATACCTGGAAACAGGGGATGGGATCTCCATTAATGCATGGTACGTTCCATATGAAGGAGCGGACCTTACGGTTTTGTACTGCCACGGGAATGGATGCAATATGGGAGGAAGCCTGTTCTATCCAAAGATGTTCCATTCAATGGGGTTATCAACTTTCATGATCGATTACAGAGGTTACGGAAGGAGTGAAGGAGAACCCACAGAGAAGGGAACCTACAATGATGTTGAAGCTGCATGGAAATATATGACAGAGGACCTTGGAAAGGATCCGGGTTCGATAATCATATATGGGAGGTCCCTTGGTGGGGCCATATCATCCCATCTTGCTCCGAAGGTATCTCCAGCGGCCTTCATCATGGAATCCACCTTCACATCTTTCATGGAGCAGGTGAAGGACCTTTTCTTCATCCTTCCCCTCGGGCTTATCGTGGACCTTGATTACCCCACCGCAGAGAATCTTGCAAAGGCTGACTGCCCGATCCTGGTGATACATGGGAATGATGATGTGACCATCCAATTCCATCATGGGCAGGACCTTTACGATAGGGTGCCAGAGCCAAAGGAATTCCTTGAACTGGAAGGAGATCACAATGATATGATGATCAGATCCGAGTACGAGTGGAAGACAGGAGTAGCGGGTTTTATTGAAGGTCATATTCTGTCCGGGAACCGGTTGGAAAAAAATATTCACTGACGCCTCAGATTCGATAGCCAACCTTTATAATATTACGATATCTATCAATTCAGGTGATGGAATGGATTTGAATAGAGGTTCAGTTTTCTCTCATTTAATGGGGGGGTAGAAAATTACACAACATCAACCCGGTTGGTCCTTTGAATTGATGGCATTTATATTCAAAATAAGGGATATGATCACACCAAGGAGCAAGGTCCTTGAAGAGATCTCCCTGAAAGAGGGGATCACTGTCCTTGATTACGGTTCAGGTCCCGGAGGCTATATAGGGCCCACACTTGATAGAATAGGACCTGATGGAATATACTATGCCGCAGATATCCACCAAAGAGCAGGAGTTCATGCTGAAAGGATCGCAAGAAGGAAAGGTCGCGATAGAAATGTGTTTTTCATTAAAACCGATCGAGACACAGGTTTAAGGTCCTCTTCCGTTGATGTGATTTACCTCTTCGATACATATCATGATCTTCCGGACGGGGAAGGCATTCTTAAGGAATTGAAAAGGATCCTGAAAAAGAATGGATGTCTCCTATTCAACGACCATCATATCAAAGGTGAATTGATCAAAAATGATGGACCGCTGAACAAGCATTTCAAGATAGTAAAAGAGGGAAGAAGTATCTATACTCTGAAGAAAAAATAATAACCGGTCTAACAATATCTGAACCTTATCTGATAATAAATGGGATCCATCACCAATTTACAGGATTGTTATCTCCCTTCATTTTCCTTCTTCCAATCGGATCCGGAAACTTCACTTCTTCATTCACCTCTATACTGACCAATAGACCATCAGGTTTGGATAATATCGAATTTTCACTATATGGGGGAAAAGGAATGATATCTATTCACTTAACTCAAATATCTCTCTTGATAATTGGTATATTACGTCCCAGTATTTGATCAACGGAGTTCTGCCCATACTGTCGATAACAAAGTTGAGATCGATGATCAGAGAGTTATTACAAGATCGAACAGATCATTTATCTCGGGATTCCTCTTACCTTCTGCCACAAGTATGAAGTTCACATCGACCAGAACGGGTTTCTCAAGCAGATAAACGCTATAAACGGCCCTTAGAGTATCATAGTATTTCCTGGCTGTGGTGTGATCGTGAGCTGAGAATCTTAATATCCAATCGTATTCACCATTGACCTGAAATAGATCGATCAATCTGATGTCCTTCTTTGCTGGCTCGTTCCCCTTTATTCGTTTGATCATTATTTCCGCCATCTCTCTTACCATTGGTCTTGTCTTCATGAGTACAAGGAATGTTCTCTTACCCTGCTTGGCCTCATCGACAACTGCCGTATAACCCCAGATCATATTCTCGGTTTCCATCCTTTTCTTCTTTCTCCAGATGGTCTGCCTATAGGAATTCAGCTCCCGCGCGATCTCCCTCATACTCCTTGTAGGGTCCTCCAAGAGAGCATTTAGTATTCTATTATCCGTTAATTTATTACTTTTGGATGATTTTTCAGGCATATTTAAGCCACCCGTAATAATTATGTTTGACAAATGTATATAATCATCTACTATTAATTATGTGTGAGAAAAAGATGAACTGAGAGTCCGATCCATATAACTCTTCGAAAATAATTTGGTTTTGGAGGTTGGAGAAGAATGAACGAGGACATATCTGAGAAAAAAAGAACATTGATCCGTATGATCGAAAAGGATGAAGAGGCCTGGAACACATGGAGGATGAGCGAACCTAACAGAGAGATCGATCTTTCAGGTATAGACCTATCGGGTAGGGATCTCCGTGGTTTTATTCTCAAATGGGCAGATCTCTCCAACACTAAAATGGTAGGATGTGACCTTTCCAATGCCGACATTAGAAGTGCAGATCTGTCTTTTGCTGACCTGAGAGGTTCAAATCTTACCAAGGCCCACCTCAGCCGATCTGACCTTTGCGGGGCTGATCTGAGTGATACGGATCTCAGGGGGGCTTATTTGATGGATGCCAAAATGAGAGAAGTGAGCCTCAGGAAAGCAAATCTCAAAGGAGCATGGCTGCAAAGAGCGGATCTGAGTTTTGGAGATCTTTCCGGAGCATGTCTGGTCAAGGCCCGGATGGATGGTTCCATACTATGGAAATCCGATCTTACAGATGCCGACCTATCCGGTGCAGACCTATCTTCATCAGACTTGAGATGTGCAAATTGTAGAGAGGCAATACTCACGAATTCAAATATCGAGAAGGCAAAGATATCGGGATCATCCATGAAGAAAGCCATTGTTTGAATAGATATGTGAATGCAGGGAGGTTGAATGATGCAGAATGAAAAAAAGGTACCGGTCTGTTCAAAATGCGGTAAGGAAATGGTCTCGGGTGAAGTTGCTGTCCGTTTGAATATATACTGCATAAAACAGTTTGACGGATGGTATTGCCCAAGCCGGTTAAAAATAAGTCAATGATCAAAATTGCCAATTTTCACGATATTGAATATTATCAGGTCGATCCAGGTAAGCCTTCCAGTCCACGTTGAAAATCAACATTCAAGCATACAACATCAAAATACAAGCCTATTGCACCCAATGCACTATAATTTACTCCGAAAGTAACAGAGACCTGTTCTAGATCATCAAGTAAATAGATTCCATCTTCAAGGATCGGGATCATGATCCAGGATAAATTATCCTGGACCCCGGGTCTGTAACCTGAAGAATGGTCGATATTCCCCAATTTCCATCTGACTTCATCATATGGGTATCCTATCCTTCTTGTTTCTTCTTCTTGAAAAGGACGATCGGTCCCGTATTTGAAAAGGATGGAACAGTTCAGAACAAGAGCGCCTGACAGGTTCTCTGGGACACTGAAGTTCCCAAAAGTAACTGAAGTACCTCGCGGCCCTATGCAGCCCCCTTGGAGGTTGAATGTTTCGTTATCCTCTTCAAGTACCAGAAGCATCCTTTCCTCCGATGATCCTGTTGTCGGATAGATCAAGGAGGTCTCCCGGATGAAGATCGGATCAACTCCACTATCATCTTCAACTTCTCTGTCGTCGATACACCCGGAAAAAAAGGTAAGGACCAATACCGATGCGATGGCTGAAATGAATATATTCTTGGAGGTCATTTTAAAATCACATCTCCATAATAGAAAACTTCATTCTCTGAAGGATTTGAAATAGGTTTTGGTTTATAAATCCAAAAAGATCAGCTATTTGAACTGACAATCCTACCAATAGTGATCGCCATGAATGTGATCACTGCGATCATAATAATGACGATCATCCCCATACGAAGGAAGAAGGGACACTTTCAGGAAGTATCTGAAGAGTGACCCCCCATCCCGCTCAGAATGAAGAGGATCGCGGACACATAGAACGGTGATGGGATCAGGATGCCTGCAAGCAGTTCATTATGACCGGATGTGAAGAACACCGTGACTCCCATTCCAATACTCCCGATGAGGGCGATCCATCCACATAGTCTCTCCCACCTCCATGACAATACTAGTGCTAACATCGTAGGGGCTGCAAAACCCACGAAAACTCCAATACCAGCATCGGCTGGTGTAGGATCGAAAAGAGCGCTTGCGATGAGCATGAAGAGTGTATATAAGATCACAAGTGAACTGATGATCCGGGCCGTCCATCTCAAAATACTGACACACCGACCTCCACCCTTTGCGATCAAATTCATATTCAGGACCGTATAATATACGACATTGAAAGAATATAAACGTGTGACCCAAGATCCATTACTTACTTTGACCCCTCTCGATGAAATGGTATTATCAATAACCTACATCTTCAAGTTCCATGGAAGAAAAGAGGATCGTGAACATAGATAAAACGAACATGACCGAACACCGTTGCACCTGCTTCATGAAACCGGATTCACCTGGTCATCTGAAGAAGGTCGATTGGATGGGACCTTCGTTCAAAGAAGATGGATTGAAGCTGAAATTGATGATGGACGATACCGGAAAGAAAGTGATCGGATACATCGAATATATCGATGGAAGGAATGCATGGAGAGCAGTCAATGCCGAGGGATACATGTTCATCCATTGTCTCTGGACGAATCCAAAGAAGATCAGGAACTTAGGTAATGGATCTCTTCTGATCGAAGAAGCAATGGATGATGCGATAAAGAATGGAATGAAAGGTGTAGCGGTCGTTACTAGTGAAGGACCATTCATGGCAGGTAAGAATATCTTCCTCAAGAACGGATTCGAGGTCGTTGCCGAAGAGGAACCATCCTACTCATTATTGGTGAAGAGGATCGAGGATGGGCCGGGTCCAAGGTTCATGGACTGGAAAAGGGCATTAAAAGAATACGAAGGATTGAACATAGTATACTCCAATCAGTGTTCATGGGTGGCCAGGTCCATCGAGGAGATCACCGAATACACCGCTACGAAAAAGATCGATATCAAGGTCATCGAATTGAAAAACCCTGAAGAGGCACAGAAAGGTCCATCCGTTTACGGGACCTTCTCACTGATCAATGATGGAGAATTGCTGGTTGACCACTACATCTCCACTACCAGGTTCAAGAACATAGTGAAGAAACTGAAGGAATAGGAACAGGCCTTCCATTATTAGGGAACTTTAAGATACATTCTCGCATTTCACCATTTCAATGTTCCATGACATCTACGAAGGCAATATTTTCAGACCTCCGTCAGAGGCCCGTTCACTGATCCTGCAGGCGACGATAGGATGTTCCTGGAACAGATGTACTTTCTGTACTGCATTCGATGGCAAGAAATTCAGGGCAAAGACACTTGAAGACATCATCAAGGATGTCGACAAGGTCTACCCATTCTACAAGGATATTCGAAAGATCTTCCTTGCGGATGCAAATGCCCTCTGCATGGAAACGGAGGATCTGGCATCGACCCTGGAATACCTCTATTCCAGATTCAAGGACCTCGGAAGGGTCACTTTGTATGGAGGTCCGATCGACATACAAAGGAAATCACTTGATGAACTGAAACGATTGAAAGAAGCAGGCCTTCAGATGATATACATGGGTCTTGAAAGTGGATCGGCGGAGGTCCTGAAGAAGGTGAGAAAAGGGGCCACACCGGATATGATGATCGAGGCCGGGAAGAAGGTCAAGGCAGCCGGTATCAAATTCTCGGTGATGGTGATCTTAGGCCTTGGTGGTCAGGAACTTTCAGAGGTCCATGCAAGGGAATCGGCAAAGGTCCTTTCCGCAATGGACCCTGATTATGCAGCAGCCCTGACACTTCTGCTCGAACCCGGTGCCGAGATCCTGAAAGAGATCGAAGAAGGAAAGATGACATTGATATCACCTGAGCAATCATTGAAAGAGATAAGGACCATCATTGAGGGAATGGATGTCACCAATTGTGTTTTCAGATCGAACCATCCATCGAATTATGTTCCAATAAAAGGGAACTTGCCGGAAGATAGAGCCAAAATGCTTTCCGAGATAGATGAGGCATTGAGGAACTCCGATTTCAGGCCCGAGGGATGGAGGGCCTTATGATACGATCGATCGAGTGAAAAACTATTCAGGAAAAATCCAGATAAGATCATTAGTGGAGTATACCCTGATCCTATCTTGATGACCTAACCTCTTATCATTCGTCCACAACGGAGCACCAATCAACAATGATACTGCAAAATATGGACTATCATTGATATCCGGAGATATTGATTCAGCTTCAGCAAACACATCAATGATCTCATTCAAAGGAATGAAACATATCTTGTCCTTGATAATAGAAAGTATCAATCTCAATTCACCCTCGTTCCTGTGAGTTTTCTTTTGTATAAGTTTGTCGTACTTCTCCAATTCATCCAGTATGAACTCTGGTGCAAATAATTGGATCTTGTCATGCAATAACAATCTTGCAGATCCGCCATCCTTGATAAGAACTGCAAAAAGGACGTTTGCATCAACAACAAGGTCCATCAACTGCTCTCCTTATATCTCTTGTACAAGTTCTTATTGACCTTTCTTCCCAATTCAATAGCATCCTCTTCTGTCATCTCACTATCCGATCTGAATTCATCCAATATCCTCAACTCCTTAACCCTGTTCTTGAATGCGATCCTTGCGATCTCAGACCAGTTGACCCATGGATACTCATCCATTTCTTTCTTCAATTCCTTAGGAACTGCCAAAGTCATGTTGACCATAGATATCATCAATAATATGTGTATGCACATATATTTACTTAGTGGTATCTTAACTGCTCTGATGATGGTCCCATTTGATCTGAAAATATAAAAGCAGGGCAGGGAGAGGGTGGAACGAATGAAATATAATTAGCCAGATATATCGATCAATAATACATTTAGATCAGAGGATGGTAGTAGGGACCCTAAAATTGATTTTTCAAAAATAAGCAAGGATCACCTTAATAGGAGATCCGTATCAGATCAAAAGAGATCATCATTGATACATTACCGGATTCATTGAGGAATACAAATTGGGATCCCAGGCATATCAAATGGAAAAAGAGGAGGAGATATTCATAAAATATTACATAGGATCATTGAAGGAAATAAGGACCATCATTGAGGGAATGGATGTCACCAACTGTGTTTTCAGATCGAACCATCCATCGAATTACGTTCCAATAAAAGGAACCTTGCCGGAAGATAGAGAAAAGATGCTTTTCCAGATAGATGAGGCTTTGAAGAACTCTGATTTCAGGCCCGAGGGTTGGAGAGTATTATAGGCATTATATGAAATGTAACCGAATTATATATATACTAATTCGTTCATATTTCATATCATCATGCATTGGACATTGAATGAAAATGAGATCGGAATACTGAAGCTTCTTGTTGGCGGAGACAATAATATATCAACAATATCCGGTAACTTGGATATCTCTACTTCATGGACATCCGAATGTGTATCTCATCTTCGGAAAATGGGCCTGGTCGAGCAATCCAGAACAGGGATCACGTTAAAGGTGATACTATCAAACAATATCCTCGGAGAATCCTTAAGAAAACTGATCGTTGAGAATAAGCAACTTAACCTGAAAAGGACACTTGGCGACTCATCCCTACTGATCCTTCCCTACCTATTGAGTAAAGGAAATACCATGAGAGATATTGCAAGATGGTCTTCGATCTCCTATAGAACTGTATTGAACTACATTGGTAGATGGAGTCGGATGGGGGTGGCCTACCGACAAAGGGGTGGATATTGCATCATGAATCCACTTATGAGGGATCTGAAGGAATTTGTGATCCATTTCATTCAATTCCATAATCGGGATATCGGTAAAGAGATAACAGGTAAAGGTGTGATCCTGTGGCAGCAATGGGAGGAGTTCCTATTCTCAAATGATAAAACTATCGATAAAGAAAATGTATTCCTGGCCGGACCTTCTGAGCTGGAGGATCTCGGCCTTGATCTGGTGGTCAATAGAGAATACATGATGTATAGTAAACGAATTGATTCGATAACACCGGAAGAGGCAATCGTTCAGACAATACTAATAGATCCTGTCAACCCTCGCCCCAGGAGAATATTAAAAAGAGCCTTGATCTCTGGACTGATCAATAAGGAATATCTTCTGGATTTCGCTGATAAATATGACATTAAAAAGGAAATTGAAGATCTGGTGATGTGATTGAACGAAGTGAAGAAATTCAA
>JAUVCN010000124.1 GCA_030595715.1 Thermoplasmatales archaeon | reverse complement strand
TGATGGATATGGGTTCGGACCTGACCTATACATTCTTTGATCTATCGGAGGGCTCACATGACCTTACCCTCGAGGCATCCGACATTGCAGGGAATAGCATCCTGATCACGATCACCGTACTGATCGATCTTACCCCACCTGTTATCGAGATCCTCCATCCTGCCGATACGGTGTTCCTTACATCTGACAGGGTCAATGCAACCTGGACAGGCGACGGTGGACTCAGTGAAATGGACCTGTACTGGATATCATTGGATGATGCCAATTTCACAGATGTCGGTGGACGAACGACCTTCATATTCGGATATCTGGCAGAAGGAAACCATACGATCAGGATCAGGGGTTCCGATATGGCAGGCAATGTCAACGGGTCCATTGTAACATTCACCGTGGACACATCCAGACCCGGAGTGGTCATAACACATCCCCCGGACGGCAGTTACATAAGCATGACATCATTCGATGCAACATGGACCCTGAATGCTATCGTTCACCCCATAAACATTGTAGAATACAGGTTCGATGGAGGCGGATGGACAACCGAGATGGATGGAAGGACCGCATTGTTCGATCTTACCGAGGATACACATACTCTCGATGTCAGAGCGACTGATATCAAAGGGAACACCGCTGTCTCGACATCTCGTTTCGTTGTCGATGTCACTGCACCCCGTCTCGAGAGCTTCTCGCATCAGGGAACCTCTGCCGTTGCACTTGGCCCCATTGTAATCAAATTCAACGAGGTCATCGATGAGGATTCGGTCTCGATCCTTCTGAACGGCGAGGAAGCCACATGGGTTCTCGATGGTGGTGAGTTTACCATAGACCCGGGTAACATGGCATCCGGAACCACCTATTCCATCAATATAAGCGTGAAGGACCTGGCCGGAAACCCCTTTGCCACCGTAACCTCGTTCACCACAGATATCAAGGGAACGGTGTCCGGGATCATCGTGGATGAGGATGGAGAACCGGTCAAAGGGGCCAGGATCGTCTTCGACACCGGGGAAGAGATAACGACAGGAGCCGATGGCGCCTTTTCTATCAAGGTCAGTGCCGGCAGCAGATCTGCCATTGTGTATGATGAGGATGGAAAAGAGATCGGTTCCTTTGAAGTGGAGGTTACCGGTGGATCGACCACGGATTCCGGCAGTATAGAAGTTGAACCCAGGGAAAAAGAGACCGACTTCCCATGGTGGATCATCTGGTTGATACTGTTCGTCGCCTTGATCCTCATTGCCGTGATAGCTTTCTTAGTTATCTCCAAGGGCAGGGAGGACGAGGAAGAGGACTATGAGGACGATGGGCTCTGGGAAGATGACGAGGACGATGAAGATGAGGATGAAGAGGACCTGGACATGTATGAGAACGAGGAATACGATGATGATGACGATTGGGATGATGACGAAGAGTGATCCGGTCCATGTATTGGGACTTTGAAAAAAGAAATTAATATTTCATTGACGTCTTTTTTCAAAGTATTGAATATGCATCAAACGATTTTATATTGTATTGCTCCATCCACCGGGTATGCTCGAAGGGTTCAGGAAGATCGATCTTGCCGATTTCATAGGGAGGAATCGATCCTTCGTTTCAGCTCCGGAATATGACAACGGTATCGATGTGGATTATTATCTGAACGATAAGAATGAACTTCGAGCAGAGGTCCATTTCGGTGAAAGGTCAATGGGACCTCCAGATCATGTGCATGGAGGAGCAATGGCAGCTGTTCTCGATGAGGCCATGGGGATAGCATGTTGGTTCAAGATGCTGCCAGTTGTCACAAGGACGTTGACAACCCATTTCCTGAGAATGGTTCCGATCGATACCACGGTGATCTTGAGGACCACGGTGACAGAGGGATTGGGATCGGATATCAGGACAGGAGCAGTGATGGTCGATCCCGGGAATGATCTTGAATACGCTTCAGCCGAAGGGATCTACAAGAAGCTAAGCCAGTCGAAACTGGATAAACTCGGACTTGATCGATAGAAGATAGAATACAGAGTGATCGATCGAAAGATTAAAGGACCATTCCATTTCCTCTTCAAGAACAGGGTCAGATATCTTGGTTTTGTTGAAACCAAAGATTTCCTCTTTATGGTGGAAAGTTGAAATATCAATGAAAAGTGGAAAGTTGAAATAACTTGATGATTTCAACATTTCTTGATATTATTGAGATATTCTACTATGGCACCTATTGGTCAATAATTTTCCTATTAGTGCAAAATTTAGCAGAAAGAGGAAAAGGAAATTGACGATAATGATCATATATCGCCAATCGATTGGATCAGTTGTAACAAAGAATAGACCCTTGAGTTGTTATAAGGATTTCCTTTTCCGGGGGAATAGGGGAAATTTTCTACTTCATATTAATAGATCTATAATATTATGAAATACTCCAGATGAATCTAAAACTAAATCGAGAAATTCTTGATACCTTATATTCCTATAAGGGTTTATTTGATGGATAAAACTTGAATCTAAAATCAATCCATACGGATCGGAATTAATACCTTCAATTTTTGCAACATCCACAATAATTTCTTCTAGAAACGGTTGCATAACAATTAATCTGCAATTATTATCAACATTTACAAATAATTGAAACGGGCCCATGTCTTTTCTCAATTCAAATTTTGCTAAATCTGGGTGTTGGTTTGCCCAAGGATCTTCGTCAATTATTCCTATTTCATTTTGCTTTTTCATGATTCGTTTGATAACTCCAGGTTTTCCTTGCTGATGTAATATCCTAAAATCATTTTGTTGAACACGCTTGATTAATGAGGATATAATATAATGATCAGTATTACATTCAACAGATAAGTTCATTTTGACTCACCCTTTAAATTTCAATGTAGAAATTTTATGAAATGGATCTTCTTCAAACAGGCTGGTTATTTCATTATTAGATAAGAGGTCCGCTTGAGTTGAATTTTGATCAAAATGTGTTACAAAAACCTGCAAGTCACTTTTTGGTGTCTTCTCTAGAATAGAATGAAGGAAGTAAATATTGTGCGTGGCAATTAAGTATGTATTTCCATCTTTCTTCATTCCTAATGATTCTGCAAAGTTGGACACGTAATATGGAAATAAATATGATTCAGGTTCTTCCATTGTAATTATTGAATTTTCATTTGAAATAACTGAAGTTTTAAAGAAAACAAGTCTTCTCAATCCTTCCGATATCACTTCATATGGAAGAAGTACCTTTAATTTCTTAGCTCTCTTCATTACTTTGATTTCATTGTCGTAGGGATCAACTATTGGTTCATATTGGAATTCTGTCATAATATTGTCAAACATATTCTTTATTTGATTATTTGTATATATAAGGGAAGGAAGGTTAGTCCCATGAGGTGGAGTTAATCCTTCATAGTTATCTTGTCTAAATTCGATTTCTCTGTTAAATAAATAGTATTTAAATTGTTTATACCAATTCATATCCGATTTCCCTTTCATATCTCGAAATTCTCCTCTCATATCATACTCATAACGATTTCCATCCCAAGATAAAACTTTTAACTTATTATTGACGAACTCAATCACTGTTTTTTCACTCTCTTTATTGCAAAAAATCTCGATACCAGATTTCGGCATTTGGTCAAAAAACAAATCAACCACTCTTTGAAACCGAATGAAGTTCTTTGGTCGAGACGGATCATAACCTAACATTGAAAGGAAACCAATTGATTCAAGAATATTGGATTTACCAGTGTTGGGTTCTCCAATAAATATGTTTATTCTTTTCAAAGGTATAGATAAGTCCTTAATTGATTTGAAATTACTCACATTGAGCTTCTCAATCATATTCATCACTTTTTATTATCATTGGATTAATCATCTTCTTATATCAATTTTTCCTAAAATGCAATATTTTGTATAATTATCCTCTTACTATCATACTCGATAACTCATTTCTCACTTATCAGATTTGCCTCTTTGCGCAAAGTCGGAATTACATATATTCGCATAATATTTTTTCCATCTTTTTATGGTCATATGGACTCATGGAAAAATCGTTTTTAATCTTACGAGTGAAATATGATATTTTCGAAAAATGAAATAGGCTACTAAATTCAATATCCAAATTAAGAAGGGTATTACACCTATTATTAAAACAGCATTATAATGTGATACTCTAATCGATGTGTACACTACAAAACCAAGAACAATAAATGAAATATTAAGAATAATAAAATTTGAGATGATGAGTTCTTTTAAAGTACCGATTTTTCTATCTCGGTAAGGATCATCTTGAGGTATGATTTGACTAGCTTTCTGATATTCAGAAATCCAAAATATTCTAACCATATTTCATCTTCCTGTCATTATCAATATCCCATTTATTCCTTATCGGACTTGTCTATTACGTCCATTCCAGGATTCAACCTTTCATCATTTATTATTTGCCTTATTCGGCGAATGTCGGAAATTTCCTATTTCAACCACAAAGCGGAAAGACGTTTCTAATTTATCAGAATTTCCTTTTTAAGGAGGGATTTACGAAAAGATCAACTCGTGTTCAATAATTCCACACATTTTCTCTAGTTGTAATCACATTCCATCCATTTGTAATTGGTTGAAACTCAGGTGAAGTTTTTTCTGACCTACCCCCTCCAAGATCTTTTGCTTCATTTATCACCTTTATGTTTACGTTAATTTCATTAATATGGGTTGAATTGAAATAGATCCAATGATTTCTATTATTTGGTTTTAAATCTGTTTCGTTTACATCCATACTTAGTATTAATCCAAAGTACTCTCCTCCAATACTCTCTGAAATTATCTCAACATCTTCAGACCCCGTAATAAATAGGGATATACCATGAATCGTGTCAATTAATTCAAAACTAACATTTTCAATATTTGCAATTAAATTTGTTTGAAATGAATTTTTAATATTTGAGAAGTTTATGAATGGATTGTATGGAATTGGGACGTATAATTCAAATTCACCATTTTCCTCAGTTTGAATGAGTATTGAATACTTATAATAATTGTTTTCAGTATTATTTGTAATATTATCTTCATTATTCGATGTAAAGCAACCAGATACAAGGATTGTGAGAATTATAATAGTAAGAATTAGTGAATATTTCAATCTCCTCACTTTCCTTTTAAGTCTTTCCTCGGAACTTTCTGACTTCAACCACAAAGCCGAAACACCTTTCTGACATATCAGATTTGCCTCCTCAGGGGTTAGAGATCGTTTCCGAATACATGTACGAATAAGGAACAGATCATTTATTGGTCCCGAGTGCTCAATATCTTTCAATGGACCACATTTACTGTCCGGCATACTTCTGGCAGGTGTGGCAGTAATACATATTGAAATCCGGATTGTATTCAAGTCTACCGTTACATGTCTCACAGTTGTATGCCTGCACTGTTCTCACTTCCTCGACATACGCAGTGGTACCAGCCCTTCTTCTGTTCACTACCACCATCACTATCCCTGCAAAAACAATGAAAGCAACAGCTCCCATCGCGATGTAAATTATCAATGAGTTATCGGTCTCTTCATCGATCGGGATCGATGGGACCTTCCCATCTTTGTATTGAACAGAACCTGTATTTGTGATAGTAACCGTGAACGGTTCCATCAATTCCACACCATCCAATGTCACCGAACATGTATAGGTCCCTGCAACGATCTCCACCGGGAACTGTGCATACCCGTTGGCATCCGTCAATGCCGTTCTTTCGATGCCATTCCCTGAAAGAGAAACGACTGCGTCTGGGACGGGTTCACCATCCTCATAGGCGATCGGACCGATCTTGGGACTGAACTTCCTGTAGTCCACGTTCACGGTTATCTGATCCGAGGAGGAATCACCGTCATCGTCGGTGACCGTCAATTTCAGGATGTGATCGCCATCCTCTTCCGAAATGAACGAGGCATAGGCAGTATCATCATCCTCTATATCGATGGAATGGCTGGTGCAGGTCCACTTCCATTCAACTATACTGCCATCGATATCGGAAGATGAGGACCCATCCAGTTCCACCAGATCTCCAACATAGGCATTATGAATGGGATTTCCTGCATCTGCAACGGGAGGAGTGTTCTTGTTGGGATCCAGTACCGTGATCCTGACAGAAGATACCTGGGACCATTCGTCATCATCATCCATCACCCGGAGATTGAACACGAACGTTCCCTCTTCATCCGGGATGAACGAAGGGGTGGAAGTATCCGCATCTGTCAACACAAGATCGTGCGATGTGCAGGTCCATTCCCATTCCGTAATGGTCCCATCGGGATCACGGCTTCCGGAACCATCCAATATCACCGCTCCACCCATATCAACGGTCCTGTCACGTCCTGCATCTGCGATCGGAGAGGTTCCGCCACCTTTCGGGATCAGCCATGCGTCGGCTCCATGGTCCCAGGAACAGGCGGCAATATCTAGCTGACCATTGCCATCCCAATCTCCAAAATTGGCACCGTAGGCATCCCCGCCGACATACAGCTCTTTTGAACCTGTGAATATCTCGTTCCATCCATCTGGCAGATCATTGATGAAACAGTGGACAGTGGACCTGGAATTGATCGCAGCTATCATGTCAGGCTTATCATCTCCGTTGATGTCTGCAAATTCTATCTGGTCCCAGTCACCATCGGAATCCGGGAGGCCCGAACTGGCCTCCGTTGTGGGGATGGATGTTAGCGTGACCGTCCCCTCTCCAAGCCAGACCTTGATCCCTTCGATCCTTGTTCCGTATACGATATCATCGTTCCCATCCAGGTCAAGGTCAATGACCTTGACCCCGTATCCTGCGTCCGTATCCTTGAAATTCACTTCTCTCCAGCTTCTGAGGTTCCCCTGGATGTATACTTTCACCTCGGATGAGCCCTGACCCGGGGTTCCGACGAGATCCAGCAATCCATCTCCATTCAGGTCCCCGACCCCGATACCGGATGTTTCAACATTGTTCAGGTTGGATGGACCGCTCTCGAGCCATCTGGTTCCGGAACCGTCTCCGAAGAATACCTTGATCCCCGAATAGGTGGATGCCACCAGATCATTGAAACCATCATTATCAAGATCATATACCTCAACCTCGTTCGATGAACCAGGCCACTCATCCACCAATCGTACCTTGTGGAGGAACTGGAAGTTCCCGTTCCCGTCCCCGGTATAGATATCCAGGCCATTTTCCTGATATTCATACCATCTGCTCGGGACAGGACCGACGATGTCCATCTCGCCGTCATTGTTCACATCACCGAGGCCGAGACCGCCATAATTGACACCGGACCCCTCACCGGGCAGTCCTGAACCGAATGGTTCCCATTTACCCGCATCCGTATCATATTCATAGGCCCGGATACCCTCTGTCAGGACGGTTCCTTCAACAAATCCGGCACCGCCGAGGTAGATCTCATCCTTTCCGTTCCCGTCGGAATCGAACACTTCAACGGTGGAGAAGGAATCCGTCTCCTGTGGAAGGCCGAAGGAAGCTTCCACTACGGTAAGAGTTTCAGCTCCATTGGCTTCCAAGGATCCTGGGAAAAAAAGAAATGACGTTACCATAAGCAATGCTGTAATGAAATAGGAATACCTCAAAGGACCACCTGAATACCTGTAAGGTTCGATTCAAGCTTGAATATTTAACGGTATTGAATGGAACGTAGAATATGTTCTGTTCAACTCATGAACCAGAAATCTTTTAAGCCCAATAAAATCTGTTTCATGTCGAGGAGTACGTATGAGGAGAACCTTCCTGATATCAGTCATCATGATGCTGATGGTAGGTTCATCCCTTTTCATACCGCATTCACAAGGGGGAACGTACACCGATCCGGAACCAGGTCCAGCCGATGATGGATATTACAATCTGTCTATCGAAGGGGAAAAACTGGATTATTGGCCTGATACAGAGATGCATATTGATAGTGATGGGAATTTGATCATAATAACCGAGTGCCAGGAATCAAATTGCATCCTATTCTCCAAACTTGACCAAAATGGTATTTACCTGGTAAAGGCCAGACCGATGGTGGACGCAGAAATATATGACTCCGATGCTTTTTTTGGTGGAATAGATTCTCACTACAATGGGGAGGATAGAGTTGATGTATTCTGGATGGAATTGGATCTGACAATGGGTTCGGATGCTCCCTCTCTTGATCTTTATCAATTCACATTCAACATTGATGGAGGGATCATCAATGAAAAGAGATCATTGATCAAGGGAGTTTTCGACACGGTATGGGATGAACGGAACAGGGAATACGACATCAATGGTTATTATTTCGGTATTGATCTGGACCAAGATCATAATCTTGTTTTCATGAGTATGTCCTATGATGAAACATGGTTTATGTTCTTTGATAGTGATGGAGAGAAGGTTCTGATCGATAAGGAGACTTTTAATTATCCAGTCAGATTGTGGTCTTATGAGCCTGTCCTCTGGATCGACACATACAATGAAGTGAACCTGTTGATCCAATTCAGTGGTTCGAACATCACATACAATAGATTTATCTTTGAAAATGGAACAGTTGTTATGATCGTTAATAGAACTCTTTTTAATGCTATTAGAG
>JAUVCN010000008.1 GCA_030595715.1 Thermoplasmatales archaeon | reverse complement strand
TTATAGATTTCAGAAACAAGGAATGTTCATGTATGACCCCATACTCAATATCCTTGATTTCAACAGTGAATGGATCTGATATCCAAGGGGTAAAAAACCTTCGACTATAAACTATAATTTTGTCAACATGAATTTCAAAATTTTCAGGTAACCATGTAACAATTTTTCCATGAATGAGAAATATAGGAATGGCAGAAAAAGGTAATAGAAGAAGTATTAAAGGCTCTTTATCAACGATAGCTCCGATTACAAGTATTGATGGACAAATAACAATCATTATAAAATCCACGAACCAAAGTAATCCTAATAACATTAGATGAGGGATGTAATTATATTTAATATCTGATTTGAATAGAACTTCCATTTGGATCCCTTAATCTCATCAAAATAATTTGTAGATATTCTCCCCAATTTTGCCTTTTCCGTCCATTTGTGGAAACTTTCAAACGATTTCTTACCATATAGATTTTCCTCCATAGATAATGACAAAATATCCTTCTATCAATTAGCCAAAAAGATAATCATTGATCAGGTCCTTTTTTATCTGGGAGATGAGAATGATATCTGAAAGAACTAGGAAGATGGCAGTGATCGGAATATTCATTTTGCTTGGTATATCATTGGTATGGATTGTCTCATTAAATTACAAAGATGATAAGAATAATGATCCATTGATCGATGATGATGAAGGAACAGAGTTACTGGTATCAAATGATCATTCCATTTTCAGAGGATGTAGCGAGGAAGAAGCTCTCGAAAAAATACGAGGGGTCTTTGGAAATCCTAAAATTGTTGAGACGATAGTAATCATTAATTATCCTTTCGAGAAACAGGTCCAATATGTCTGTGATGACAATATTAGCATCTCGATGAGTACAATTTTTCACATGGATGAAGAAGTATCATATTCTTTCTGGATCGATATGAATATCAATGAAAATGATGAAATAAGATTCGGACCCGAACATGCAATGAATGTATCAGCAGAATTCATGGATTCGTTCCTTGAAGAGGTAGGATACAAGGATTCCAATGGATATTCGATGGAAGTATCCAGAGATGAAAGCAACTGGCAATCTTGGAATGTAAATATTAATCCAACTTTCCAAAATGCTCCAATGAAAGGATCTTCTGTGGAAATTAAAGTAGATTATTTTTCAGGAAAAATTCGGCTAATCAATATATGGGATTGGATCTACGCCTACGAAGTAAATGAGATGAATTTTAGCTGGTTGGATGCAAATACCAATGTAATAGAATCATTGGACAAGTTGAATTACACAATGGAGTTCCAAGTTTCTGTAGAACCAGAACCCAATCACTCAGTAGGTTGGTCAGAATATAAATCTATTGAAATTGAACCTGATGACCTTAATTTCGGAGGATTTCATTCTGTAAACGGAAGGCTTTGTATTGCTACGATACTTGAAGTCGAAGCAGAAGGTTCGTTCTCGATTCCTTTCTCATCCCCATTATTTGAAGAAACTAGAATAATATACTACAATGGATCAGTTAATGAAACTAACACTTGGTTCTTTGATGTTGAGACAGGAAAGTTGCTGAAATGGACCTTGTGGAATGAATTTGGTGGAACCTCTCATGATTTCTTTGAAAACTATGAATCTGGCAATTCAACCTGGTACGATCATGTAACCCAGTATGAAGATTATTTCCCATTATGAATTCAATTTCCTTCTTCGGGGAGTTTAGGAAATATTAGTTCTCCTTTCAAACTCTTCAAACCTCTTTTCAGCGTTTCTGTCGTTTTCAATGAATTCCATTTTCTTCTTCAAATATACTTTTCTGGCAATAATTCTTAGAATTATAAAACATATAAAGGGACAGTGTAATTGGCATGTATATTGCCGCATATATGTGTGGGAACAAATATTCATTCATTTCTTACCATTTGGTGATCTACCTTCTCTGGTTGGATTTGAGGAAAATGAACATTGGTCCTCATTAAATGAAAACATTTATTGTGACTATAATGGCGAACACGATGAACAAGATCACAATGGTGATCATTGATGCCAGACGTTTGATCCATTTCCTTTTCAACTTATCTTCATTAAAATAATTAATATATTCAGCTTCAGCCACTTTATAACAATTGGGACAGACCTCATCAATTTCCACGATCCTTGTACCACAATTTGGACATTGGATAAGCTTCATCTATCTCCCTTCCTGACATTTTCGGAAACCTATGCATTCTTGATCAGATTTGCCTTCTGGAGATAAACGGTTAGAACCTTATTAACCATTTCCAGAGTGGTATTACCTCGATTCTCCTTCCATCGATCTCAATCGTATTCTCCTGGTCATAGGTTATTATCGTACCCACATCCAGATCGAAATTGTTCAAGGCCTCCACCAATCCCCTCACTTCTCTGTCACGGGTCTCTTCATTCAGGTCCCATGTCACCTGAATGGCAGTTTCTACCATTCTCCCACTTATCACAATGAAGTCACATTCATTCTTCCCCTCAAAGTAGAAAACGTCTCCTTTTTGAGATATTTGACCCAGGACAATATTTTCCAGTATCTTCCCCTTCTCTTTTGACAATCGAGTGGAAATGGGTCTCAGGAATCCATGGTCGGTGATGTAGAATTTCTTTGGTGCGATCAGCTGCATCTTGATCTTCTTTTCATACTTATACAGGATAGAGCAGAAATTCGCTTCTTCGAGATAATTGACATAGTTTTGGATAGTGACAGAGCTTCCCGCTCCAATGGTCTTCTTGAGTGAATTGTATGTAAACCGGTTTGTGAGATTGGAAACAAGGTAACCATATAGGTCCCTTATCATCCTAACATTCTCCAATCCATAACGGACAACGATATCCTTGAACACGATATCCTCATAGGTACGAAGAAGGATCTCCTGATCATGATATTTGAGGAACTCCGGCATTCCTCCCTTTTCCACATATTCATCAAATGCCTTTTTGATCTCAACCCTCGGACCTGTGATATTCAGATCATTCTCCTCATGTTCGATCTCCTTCATATCCAGGAATTCCGTGAATGAGAAGGGTTTCAGATCGATCCTCAGGTATCTTCCAGTGAGTTTGGTCCCCAGTTCTCTGCTTAAGAGATTTGCATTGGAACCCGTTATAAAGAATTTGAAACCCATATCGTGGAACCTTCTTACGAACGATTCGAATCCGTTCACGTTCTGGATCTCATCTATCATCATTACTTTATGACCTCCAAAAAGGGATAGTTGCTCCTCATACAATGAACCGAATTCAGAACTGTCGAAATCCCTGAACCGCTCATCCTCGAAATTGATATAGAAGAAATCCTCATCGTTGAAATGTTCTTTAATGATCTGTCTGAGAAGGGTGGATTTTCCACATCTTCTGATCCCGGATATCACAACGATCTGGGGGAGGGATACAATTTTCAGAACCCTTTTCATGGCCTCTCTGGGAATCCCAAGGTCCTTTCCTAGTATGGTCTCTCTTTGATCCAACAGTATCTCCCTTAGAAGATTTTTTTTGATCATGATCGTCAATAATAATGCGGCTTTAAATAGGTTTCCATTCTAAATGAACACTTCAGACCAAAAGTTTCCATTCTAAATGAACACCCATATAAAAACAATATTGAAATAAAAAGATGTAACGCTCCCGCTACTTGATATTGAAAAAAACAGGATATCATCAACTTGGATGATATCTTTTGATCAATGAAAGATCAATTAAGAAAAAAGGGGAGTGATACTCCCCCGATCTTCAATATGGATCAGAATGATGGTCTTCTTCTCTCTTCACGGGGCCTGGCCTCGTTCACCTTCAATGGTCTTCCCTGAAGGTCCTTGCCATCAAGTGCATCCATTGCGGCCTTTCCTTCATCATCATTCGACATCTCAACGAATCCGAATCCCTTGGACCTGTCAGTCATTCTGTCCATGATTATTTTCACGGAGTCAACGGTTCCATGTTCCTCGAAAGCTGCTCTAATATCTTGTTCTCCTACGCTGTAGGATAGATTTCCGACGTAAATATTCATCTCAATTCCTCCCAAAACCCTGTTGGGGTCCGGAGCTGAACTGACGATGTTCTTCTTCTATAACTAATATTTGATTAAAATAGGGGAAAAGCGCCTCTTATGAGGATGATATTATGAATAACAGAGGAGGACCCGGAAAGGGTCCTCCATACAATATAAGGTAAGATCACTCCTTGAGGAGATCCTCGACCACGGACCTGAGGTCCGGTTTACCGATGACCTGAAGGTCATACCTGACCCTGAAAATGGGCTTGTTGACCTTGACGACCCTCGAGATATCTATGGGTGTTCCGGTCACAACGACATCACAGGGTGTGGCGTTGATGGTATCTTCGAGGTCCTTGATCTGTTCGTCACCATATCCCATTGCAGGCAGGATATCATCGAGATGATCGTACTTTTCAAAGGTATCTACGATGGATCCGACTGCATACGGGTGCGGGTCAACGATCTCACCGGCTCCGAACTTGGTTGCGGCGACATATCCCGCACCGAATCCCATTCCGCCGTGTGTTACAGTAGGTCCATCCTCGACAACGAGAACGACCTTGTCCATTATCGCATTCGGATCATCCACTGAAAGAGGCGATGCCGCATCGATGATGATAGCATCCGGGTTGATATCCCTGATGTTCTGCCTTACTTCTTCGATATCATCAGGATATGCTGTATCGATCTTGTTGATGATGACAACATCGGACATGAGGACGTTCACCTCTCCGGGGTAGTATGAGATCTCGTCACCGGGTCTGTGAGGGTCAACGACAGTGATATAGAGGTCCGCTTTGATGAAGGACATGTCATTGTTGCCACCGTCCCACAATATTACATCGGCCTCCTTTTCGGCCTCTCTTAGGATCTGCTCGTAATCCACTCCAGCGTAAACGATCGAGTCCCTGTCGATGTGGGGTTCGTATTCTTCCCTCTCCTCGATGGTGCATTCGTGTTTGTCAAGATCATCGTATGTCGCAAACCTCTGGACGGTCTGCTTTGCAAGATCGCCATAGGGCATGGGATGCCTGATGGCAACACACTTCTTTCCCATGTCCCTCAGTAACTCCACTATGTATCTGGTGGTCTGTGATTTTCCGCATCCGGTCCTTGATGCACAGATCGCTATGACGGGTTTATCGCTCTTCAACATGGTGTTCTTGTGACCCATGAGCATGAAATCTGCTCCGGTGGCGTTCACAATGGCGGATTTTCTCATTACGATACCGTATTCGAGGTCGGAGTAGGCAAGGACGCAGATATCCACATCGTGTTCGGCCACAAGGTCCACCAGATCATCTTCCGACTTGATCGGGATGCCGTCAGGATAGAGTTTGCCAGCTAGAACAGCCGGGTACATCTTGTCATCGATCCCTGGTATCTGGGTGGCCGTGAAAGCCACAACCTCGTAATCCTCATTATCCCTGAAGTACAGGTTGAAGTTGTGGAAGTCCCTTCCGGCTGCTCCCATTATCAATATTTTCTTTTTCATCATTTCATTCACCTGCCGTCCAGACTGGGTCACGACAGGGCAATCCCCTCCTGATGGAAGGGATCTCATCGGTCGGACCACCCTTGGGTGGTCATGGACTGAGAGCCTCATACTGGAAGAATATCATATAGATTGCGATTGAAACATTACAGTTTCGAACCATCATTCCTGATGAACTCGAGTGCCCGATCGACATGTTCGGTCGCCCTGATCTGCGAATTGAAGATCATCCTGATGATCCCATCCAGCCCGATCACATATGTTACTCTCCCCGGTATCAGGCCAAGGCTCCTGGGGACCCCGAAGGCCTTTCTAGCCACTCCCTTATCATCGCTCAACAAAGTGAAAGGCAGTTGATAGTGAGAGGTGAATGCCTTGTGTGTATTCTCCTTGTCCGAACTGATCCCGACAACTATCGCACCGGAGTCCGCAAAATCCTGATATCTGTCCCTGAACATGCAGGCCTGGGCAGTACATTTTGAGGTCCCATCCTTTGGATAGAAATATACAACAAGCCAACCCAGGCCGACCAGGTCCTTCAGCCTGATCTCCTTTCCCTCTTGGTCCTTGAGGCTCACATCCGGTATCATGTCCCCTTCTTTGATCATACATTTTCCCCCATATGCCGTATCTAGGTGGGATGGATATTAATATGTGGTGTTCGAATATTGAGTGATACGGAGATGGAACCATGTCCAATAGAGCAACATTGGCCTTTGTGGCTACCCTTTTACTAACGACTGTATTGTTTGCAAATGTCATAGGACAGCAGGAGAGACCGCCTCAAGAACCAGATATTATCGGCAAGGTGTTGGATGCCGAGACATCAAGACCGCTTTTTGCGAGGATAACGATCCATGGAACACCTGAACAGAGCTTCATGATCTCGATCGAAACGGATGATCGGGGTTATTTCGAAGCATTGTTACCAACGGGCACTCTTTTTATTCTGGTCGAGGCCAGGGGATATGTATCCCAGAGAAAGGAGATCCAACTCGAAGAGGATGAGCAGATAGAGATGAAGTTCCTCATGAAGGAATTGACGGACACTCCTGAACCAAATGTGTTCGGGCAGATGATCTCACCGGACGACCAGGTCATGAACGGAGTGGTCGCGTTCTTCAAAGACAACAGGGATGGGATCAAGATCGATACCGAAAGGGATGGATCCTTCAGTCTCCATCTGGAACCGGGAGTGTACAAATGGGTTGCAAGAGCAGAAGGGATCGACCCCGTCGATGGGACCGTAACGGTTCCAAGAGAGGGTGAGGTCCGTCTGATGATTACAATGGAAAAGCCCATTCCAGATGACATTCGGTACGGGATGGTCGTTGGAAAGGTGGTGAACATGGAGGGCGAGCCCCTGCCCGGTGCTCACGTGATCTTCATGCCAATGATGCCAGGGTATGATCAGGATCCGGAAGCAATGGTCAGACCCGTTCCGGACCATTTTTCAACAGAGACCGATAGGTCCGGATCGTTCAAGATCAGGCTTCCCTTTGGGATCTATATGATGGAGGTGAACGCGGAGCATCATCATCCGGTGATGATGGATATCGCCCTCTCACCGGATGGCCCGGAAGTAAGGGTAATGGTCGAGATGGAGTGGTTCGATGAGGAGCCGTTCCGACCTCACAATATCAAGGTCCATTTTGATTACTTCGATTCGGACAGCGATGGAAATCCGGAGAAGCTGGTCATAAGTGTAGATATCAATAACGATGATGTCCATGATATCTATCTGGAGATGATCGATCGAAATAGCGACGGCAACCCAGAATCCGTCAAATTCCACATGGACGTTCCAATGGAGAGATTGATGGATATCATGAACAAGGTCATGGAACAGCTTTCCTACATGCCCCAGATCAGACCTCCGGTCCCGGAGGAACCTTACTGGGATGATGATATGGAATTCCCGGGCCCGGATGGATATCCGGGCATGGAAGATGAAGGAGAGTCCCCGATCGATCCCGAAGCTCTTGATAGGTTGAGGGAACTGTTCGGGATCGAGGAAGAGACAGAAAATGATGAGGATATCATCGAAGGGAGCGAAACATCCGCAAAGGGAAGCAAGAACGCTATCTCGGATGACCTTCCGGCGATCCTTGCTGCCATTGGGGTTCTGATGATCATCGTTTCCGCACTGGTCATCGGTGGATACCTTCTCCGTTTGAAGAAGTATGACTATTGAGACATTTCAGGGTGATCCGATGGAACTGCTATCAACATCAATCAAGGGATTTGACGAGGAGATAGGCGGAGGTATCCCGAAGGGTTCGATCATTCTGCTGTCCGGAACCCCGGGAACATACAAATCATCCATGGCATATTCGATATTGTACAAAGCCGCTCATAAGGAGGGTTCCATGGGGATCTTTCTGCTGCTGGAACAGTCCATGGACAGCCTGATAAGACAGCAAGAAGGGATGGGTCGGCCCATGGATGAAAAGGCCAAGCAGCACATAATCGTATCGGACGTGGGCCGGATCAGGGCTGCCATGGACAAGTTCTCCACCGACAATGATTGGATGGAAGCTCTCAGATCGTATGTTGAGTATATTGTCGAAAAACGTGATGCTGAGCTATTGGTGATCGATTCTCTACCGGTCCTCGAGATCCTTTCCGGAGAGGTCAATAAGAGAAAGTTCCTATTCGAGCTGTTCGAATGGATGAGGGGTCTTGGAACGACAACGATCCTAATCTCGGAGAAGAAGAACCTTGACATGGAATACGGGGAAGAGGAGTTCCTTTCCGATGGGGTTTTCCAGTTGACCCTGAGCCCTGTGGGGGAAGTGGACCTTCAGAGACGGATCAGATGCATCAAGATGAGGGGGATGGATCACAATACTTCCATGTTCGCCCTGGACCATAAAGGGAAGGGTTTCAACATTTCTCCGGCCATATGATAACATCAAAATCTATTTGTAATCGATTCGGAGATGTACTTCCGGTGAGCTTATGGCAGATGTGGAGACCAGTCGAGGTATCAAGACCAGAAAAGAATGTCCGAGATGTCAGGACAACCTCTACATGATAGAGCGAGGGGGGGTCAGGATCGATCACTGCTGGAGTTGCGGTGGAATTTGGTTCGATCACAATGAGCTTGATGAACTGGTCGGGGAGGATGGAACCCTGGAGCTGTTGATCCAGATCACAGGTAGCCTGAAGGGAGAAGGTCTGAAGTGTCCGATCTGCAGGGGGATAATGCCCACACATGAGATATTCGGTGTTTATGTTGACCAATGCCCGGAATGCAACGGGATCTGGGTGGATAAGGGTGAGACCGAGAAGATCTGGGAAATGGACGAGAGGTCCAAACATCCTTTCGGTATGGGGGTCGACGATCCGCAACCCGACCACTTCTGGGACAGGTTCAGGGTAAAATACTACGGATTCGAAAAGGTCAAGGATAGATGATATCACTTGTTGATCTTCGGGAATGGCTTGTCAGGAAGGTCACCCTTGAACAGACATTTGGTGCAGCGATAGCTTCTGTAGGTCTTGGATATGGTTTGAGATCCGCATAGCGGACATTTGTATTCCAGAAGGGCGCCATCGTTCTCGAGGAAGACCTTGACATTTTCCATGTTGATCTTCCAGAGATTCGCTTCCTTCGGGGTCTCATTCTCCCTCCTGGGTTTGATCAGATCGATATTGTAAAGGTAGAGGGTGATGTCCCTGCCCTTGACCAGTCTGGTTGCAAACTTATCGAAGATTCTCTGGACGGTAACGCTCTTCTCCTTTGAGAACTTCTCATCAAGCATTTCCATTATGGCTCTGATGATCTCGTTGCTCGCTTCATCCGTGTGTGCTGTCATGATTTCACAACCATCCCCTAGGGTCTCAAGGGGTATCATCAATTAATCATAAAGGCTTTTTGCGTAAGCCTATCAGATATTCCAGGATAACATCGATAACTGGCGTCAGGTCAGATCCCGTGATCGTGACGTCTGCCGCCTCCGAAACCCGATCGCTCTCGGGTCTAAAGGCGATCGAGAGGTCCGAGTTCTCGAACATCGTGATGTCCACATGTGAGTCACCAACGGAGATAATAGGTCCGAATCCATTCGATCCCAGCTTTTTCAGGACCGAACCTTTGTCCCTTAACGGGACTCTCAGGATGCCCTCTCCGGTCAATTTCCCTTCATTATCGAACATGATCCCGTTCGCATGGGCCCCATCCATTCCGGAGACGCCGCATAGTGCATTTGCAAGCAGATCGATCCCGCCGCTGAGGATATAGACAGCGGCACCCGACCCCTTCAACCGAGCAATACCTTCCAAAAATCCATCGATCCGTTTCTGCGAATCGTATATGGACCTGAAAAATTCAATGTCAAGGTCCGGTTTGGATCGGAGCCATCGTTCAATGTCCCTTCGCATGAACTCGAGATCATCGATCTCACCTCTCATGTATGCCCTAAATGAATCTTCATTATCCGTTCCAAGGGCATCATGCAGCATCCTCCAGGAGCTTCGGTGTTCGACAAGGACGCCGTCCATGTCGAATACGATCAATGGTCTTTTCATGATCAGACATCCAGAGAAAGGATGCCAGGCCAGCCGGGTGGACACCCTGGTCCGTCATCGGTGATCCCTCGGGCCTTCTCCGTCCCGGCTCCCAACGAGCGTTGAGAATCTACGGTTAGGCTGCTCCCTTCCGGGCCTGACCCGATTCCCGTAATCAAGGCATCGAAACGGCCCTACAGCCGTTCCAGGTACCGCTTCCAACCCCGTAGGACGTTACTTCATGGTCGTCCCTTGGACCGATGGTGTACTGGTTGTGCCGCCCCGGCCTGTCGTCCCACTATAGACCATTCTGTGGCATGCTTGCGCAAGAGGGAGGGCCTAACCCCCCGACCGAGCCTGGCGAATTCCCCGAAGGTTATCGTGTCTATAAAGCCTTTGGTTAGCCCAAATGGGGGTCAATAACCGTCCTTCAATGGAAAAAAAGCACATTATCTACATCAAAGTTTTATATTCAATTATCACTATTCACCAATTAGGGTGAATTGATGTCCGAGGAAGGAAATGGTGTGGATGGAGCTACAGAACTTGAAAAGATGTCTATCAGGGATTTTACGATCACAGATGAGTTCATCTCTGTTGACAAATCCATGTTATGCCGGGAATTGGCCAAGAAGCTGATGGAAGTCCCAAGAGGAGCGATATTCCTTGTCAATGAGAGTGGCGTCCCCATCGGAGCTGTTACAGCAAGGGAATTCCTGATCGCTACGGTGAAGGAAGTGGATCTTCAGTCAGCAAAGGGTGAGGATATCATGAATACGAATATCATGGAGATAGGGGTTGATGACCCAATATCCGAGGTCATCCTGAAGATCTCGAAGTATGCCCCCTATGCTGTTGTTGTCAAGGATAAAGATGAGTCCTTCCTGGGATATTTTTCCCCGAAGGACTATCATGAAGCACTTCACAAGACGGGTGTTATCTGATCGTCATCATATCTGCAGGAACAGGATCGCAACGATGTTACCGATCAATATCTGGATCGCGAATCCGATGAACAATGACAGGATGAAAGGTATTTTAGGGGTCACCCATACCCTGTCCTGACCCAGTTCCTTCAATCTCCTCTCTATGATATCGGTGGGTTCGACCTTCTTCTTCAACTTATGCTCCAATATGATCCAGACATGTTTTCCCGTGATCCCATCCACATCCTTCCGATATGATGTGAACATCCTTGGGAATGATAGGTCCTTCCTCAATATGTTCATGACAGGAAGTATAAGGAAAAGGACCGCCGCGGTTACGACAGCCCCATTGAAGAGCACGGAGAGATGGATGGGGAATATCCATCCGAAGGCGGGGAACTCTTCGATCACCCCATAGAATGGTCCGATCGAATATACCAATCCATGAATATACCATGGGAATATCGCTGCAAGCGCCATCAGGCACTTCGCATCTGCCCCGCCATGGATTATCCTGGTCCCTCCGATCGGAACCTGATACAGGGTAAAGTAGACGATCATGAAGACAAAGGTGACACCGATCGGGATGAACAGGGCTCGATCCCCATTGATGAAGGCCATGATGGGACCAATTATACATGCGGTATAGACGATCATGAAGAAGATGTCCACGGCAGATCCCTTGAGGGCCTTGCCGGGCTCCGGATAGCCGAATAGAACGAATACCATCCCTCCGATGGGGAGCAACAGGGCCAGGAGGGTCACTGGTGAGTCGGAAGCTCCCTTCAACCACATTTCCCAGCCAAGCAATGGGATGCAGGCCGCCAACATGACCATCCATGTCTCATCATGTATCCTGCGGGTCCTGATGTCCATGATCGACCCGGCCAGCAGGACGATCCCGACAATAAGGGATTTGCAAGTGAATATCATATGAAGCTGATCCATTCAGAGGCCTCTTTCTTCATCGAGAAGTTCCCTTGCCTTCTTCACGAGGATCCTAGCTTGTGTGGGGTTAATTCCATCGATCTCCGCAATATCCTTGCTAGAAGTATCGGAGATCGCTTCCAGGTCCTTGATATCATTATCCATAAGGAGTTTGGCCTTATCATAGGATATTCCGATCTCATCCGCAAGGTCGTAGATATCCTTCCTCTCCTTCTCCTCGGACCGATCGTTCCTGCTCCTGTAATTTATCATACGGACCACATCCGATGTTGGAGTGGCCGGTGGTAATGTCCAATTTGAGCTGTCGCCATTAATGGACAGGGACACATCCTTGTCCTCTCCCTTATCGATCAGCTCAACTGCGGTCCCGATGAGCATTATCTCGGGTCTCCCCTCGTTGTCCCTTGTGATCTTCCCATCAACTTTCAGTATGGCATCAGCAGAGAGGTCCGTTCCCTGACATATCATTATATCCCGGGCTTCCTTGAATATCCTCTCCATGGAATCCTTGCTATCATCCTTTTCGCCTCTGGCATATCCAAAAGCGATGCCGATGTTCTTCCCCACCTTCTTTCCAGGTACGTGGTCCAGATTATTGATTATCATTCGGATCCCCTATCCTGAACGGATCTCGATCGCTACGGGCAGGGATTGTATGAACCTTACATATAGATATCCTTAGAGGGGTTGTTGTTTCCGGTTGATGAACCTGTCAATGAGCGGAACATTCTCACCCTTCTTGTATTTCATTGCAACGTATGCGCCTGCAGAGATAATACCGATCACTACCAGGAGGGCAACTACATCCCATATCAACCCGTTTCCAATGGCATTTGGATGGTCTCTTGCCCCGTAGGGTGAATGTCCATCTATCACTGCTCCCTTCTGAAGGTGTTCCGGTTCTTCCCAGGGATTCTGTGGTGAGAATATCCTGAGGTCGGGATCGCCATAGTAGACGAGGTTCTCGAAGATGTCCCACCACCAGCCATCGATGAGGTATTCTATACCGACATGGGAGATGCCTCTCTCGTATGCATCTCCGATGGTCCTTCCATAGTAGATGTCCCTGACGAACATATTCATGGCAAAGGCGGAATACCACGATGTCAGCCATGGGTCGATGACCTGGAATATCGAACCGTGCCTCACAAGCATCAGGTGGAGATATGTGTTCGCTATAAGGCAGGAACCTGCCGAGAATCCCATGGAATGCAGATTTTCCAGGGCATCATCCATTGCCAGCCCGTTCTCGCTGTATTCGGTCTGCCCCTGCTGAGCAATGGCGATGACAACGCCATCATGCCTCTCGGGAATTATGCCTACATCGGTCTGAGGGCCGAATCCGGGTGTGATGTCGAGTCCGACATGTTTCGACATCGTAACGACATCGGGATCATCTGTCGCTCCTCTGAGCCTCATGGTCTGGGTTCCGATCGGGATGCCAGCTTCCTCGTATCCTCTCCAGGGTTCAGGTTCACTGGCCCCTCTCTCGTCCCACCAGCCCAGTACACCGGAGCTTGTATGGCCTCCATGCATGACCTCAAGCCACATGATACTGCCTCTGTTGAGGTTTTCCATGGTCTTTTCGAACGTGGTGGTAAAGACATTGTCATATCCACAGGCCTCCAGATAGTGAGGTATGATCTCCGAAGAATCCAGGTCAGGATAGTTGCCGTCCGGGTCTATGCCATCCGGGTCGGTGGCTGATGATCCATCGAAGAAAGGTGTGATACCTGTCCTGGTTATGTATTCACATCCCCAGTATTCGCTCGCCTGCTCGTTGAACTTGTATTGGTAGGACACCCATGTCTGAACAACAGGGAAATCCACTTTCTCTTCATGTTCCTCTTCCGTGATAACAAGGGCTCCGGCCCTTCTGGTGGAACTCGACCCCTGTATCCTCATGCCATCATATTCATCCAATTCAGGATTGATCGCAGGATTGGCATATGCAAGTTTGGGATACAGTAGGGACCGCGATATCCAGACAGATGTATCAACGGGAGTTCCCATGATCCTGCCAGTATCGGCACCGCCGACGAATCCCCTGTCCCATGAGGAGCCTATATCGAATTGATCGGCGACCGTGATGATGGATTCCTTGCATTTACCCTCTTCATCGACAGGGGTCTTGATATCGAACCCATATCTGTCGATCACCTTGTAGTATACCTCTTTCGCTGTCAAGACCATGCAGGCCACCGATGGCGGTGCCCTGTTGTGATGGTATGCATAGACCCAGAACTCATTATGCCAGGCCTGTGCGCATGACAGCTCGGAATGGACATCGTTCACGAAAACAGGCGCCCCATGTATGGCCGCTGCAAGGGCCGCAGGGCCGATGAACAGGGCTCCCGGCACCTCTGCTCCGGGATTGCCAGAGGCATCTCTTCCCTCCAATACATTCCATGAAGTCCACGGGTTGATAGTGGTGAAGACGATGTCCCTGTTCTTCACGCCGTCGATGGTCGTGAACTTCCTTACAGCCCCATAGAGTCCATCGAAGTCATCGTATGTGGTTACGGAGATCCCCTTTCCGATCATTCTCTGGACCAGTCCTCTCTGGCCCTTTATGTCCTTTTCGACCTTGTCCCCCGAATGACCGTCAAGGTCGATCAAATAGACCTTATCGACCCCAAGTGTGTTGATGGCCGAGCCGACCTCATCGCTGAGCCCTTTCTTTCCCGAGAAGAGGAGAGGCGCATTGAGGGCTGTTGCGATGACCGCTCCGTTGGCAGCTCCGGCCCATGATGTTCCCTCCCATCTTTCCTTCAACTGTTTGAACTGATAGGTGACCTTGAAATCAGTGGCTTTGGAGCCTCCTCCCAGATTTACCACGGATACCGTATAGTCCCCGTCTCCCAGCTCCGGAACCTCTATTATCTGTGTGGTTCCAGAAGCGGCTCCGGTGGCTACCGCGATCTCCGCTCCGGAAGGTCCTCTGAGTATCAGCCCCAGGTCCTGGGAGTTATCCGACCATTCCAGGGTGAATGTTGCATCCCTGCAATAAAAGGGAGTGGAGATAGGTTCCGGAACATCGATCCCGGGATAGAGGATGTAATCGATGGTGTATTCAACGGTTGAATCGAAAAGGGCATCGGGATCGAGTCCACGTTCTTCCCTGTCACGCATTACATCTATGATCCTGTTCCTCTGCCATTCGTCCCTTTCCCGCGGTGTGACCTCGGAGGGGAGGGGCAATGAGTTCCAGGACCATTCCTCATCCATGTGGACAAGCGAGTTCTCAGTTGGCATGTAAGTGACTGCAAACTCCCATTCACCTGGATTATAGATGTAGGAGCTGATCTCCTCCGATGCTCCTTCCAGGACATTCCATTTCTCGCTGGCTCCAACCATTCCAAGTTGCATGTCATAGAGCTGCAGGTCAGGGTCCTTCCCTCTTTCGGTTATACTTGAGAGGGGATTCCAGCTCTTCCCCCAGGTGAGCTGTGAGGATATGTACTTGTAATCGGTATCGATGGAGAATTCGTGAGTATTCGGATCGACCGGTGAAGGCTGCTTCGTTCCCGTGACGGATCCCGAGATGGGGGTAGAATCCGGGGTCCTTCCTCCGACCTCTCCTGAAATTGTCTCTTCAAATGGTTCCGGATCATGATCGACAACCGCAACCACTGCCGTATCTGAATATTCCCAGTTCTCAAGAGCTATCTTGGCGGACATCGAGAACGGATCATCATCATCTATATGCTTCACCCTGGATGCGGTCCAGTCGGATTGAACATCCCCTGGTGTTTCACCGTTGAAATTGACAAGTTCGATCTTGTCCAGTTCTGTCCCTGAAAGTGTTGCCATGTCCTCCATGAAGTATTTCACACCTGGATATGTGTCGAAGGTCCTTTCCACATCCGATGTTGTCATGGGAGGTTCATAGAAGAGGACCGGGTTCATGAATACCCTGTCATCACTATCCGAGTGGAAGGAGGAGGCTGGCACTTCCGCAAGATATGCGAAGTCATCCAGGATGCCCTCTCCATCGTGATCGATCAACGTTACCTTGTTAATTGAGGTCATATCTTGATATGACACACTCTCGAAACCGCTTGGAAGCTTGGATGCTGCTGACACATCCTGAACACCCGTGAAGAGGGGTGCGCTGAGCAGAATTCCGAGAACCAGAAGGAGGACGGGCCTCCGAATCTTCGATCCACTGAACATTTTACCACCGGGACCATGGTAAGGGGTATGGAACCCCTCGTACGTGATGCCTATAGGACCAGGAGATAAAAACATTATCATATATGCCATACAAACGAAGCAATCCTATGGTGGGGGCACCAAGTCAATTTCTATCATTCTTTGTAAGCTCTGGTGACGATCCTCTTCCCATGGTGTTTTTTCTCTTCATGCTTACCGCCTGGATTGAACTCCAGTCTCAACAGTCCGAGTTTCAACATCATTTCCAGTAGTCCACCTACCACCTTGTCCACCGGTTCCACGTATTCATGGAACCGCTCCTGTTCAGAAAGATAGATGTCAAGAAGGGAATGTTCTCCATCGCTCATTTCCCAGAGAAGGGTTCCGACCCCGTCGAGCGGCCTTTTTATCGTCTCCGGCCCCTTGATCACCCTGTTCAATGTCCTTTCGAACCTGTTCAGGTCCTTCGGGTATTCCAGTATTATCATCTCTCCCTTGTAGGTCCAGTCCACCGGTGATCTGATCGGGTAGATCCATGCGGGGTTCGGCCCTTTGTGTTTTGGAGTGGTCAACGGTTCCGATGTCATGATCCGAACGTCCTATACAATGTTGATGATAATGAGAATGAACACCGCCAATGCGGAAATGACGAGAAAGGTCCTTCCCAGCCAGATCTTCTTCAGACCGTTGAACGATACGATGGCCAGTACCGGCCCCACGATCACCAGGATGAGGAGGGCGATATAGATCATTGGCGACACTTCCATGATGGCCCAAGAGAATGGCCCTTAAAATCGCTTTCCATTCTCTTGAGGGATATCAGTGTAACAAGCTTTAAATAATACCACCTTGTTAGGTAATGTATAGGATAACAACCTGAAGTTGTATACAGGAGGATAGTAAAGATGGCGGACGGCGAAGATGTGAGAGAACCGGTGGCCCAGGTCGAAGAGACAGTTGATGGAGCCCGGCTCATTGTGGAGCTTCCGGGTGTTACACAGGATTCCATCAAGATGGGAGTATCCTCGGACATATTGAAGGTTGACGCCGAAGGAAAGAGAGGGAAGTTCAGTACTGTCCAGGTAATATCCTTCGAACCGGACCCTGAAAGAATATCCGTAACATTCTCCCAGGGTGTACTGGAAGTGGACATGAAAAGAAAGGACTCGAAGGAAACGAAGATCGAAAAGACCGAAGAGGAGGAACTTTCCATTTCCCTGGATTCCCTCGAGAAGGAGCTGGAAAGATTTAAGGAACAGCTCGGAAAGGTGTCCGAGGAAAAAAGTTTACTTGAAGAGAGGGTCCATTTCCTACAGAAGGATTTCCAGAACATCAGGAGAAGGCACGAGACCGAGAAGGAATCCATCGCAGACCGAAAGATCATCGAGATAGGGTCGGGTCTCATCGATGTGCTTGACAGTTTTATCTTCGCAAAGGAGTCCATCAACAGATCCAGCTCCGCAAAGGATAACATCGTGGCCATGATGAGGGGGATCGAGATGGTGGAGAACCAGGTCCTCAACCTGTTCAACAGGATCGGGATCAAGATCATGGCTTCCGAGGGACGGCCTTTCGATCCCAACTTCCACGAAGCGATCGGATACACGGAGAGCATGGATCTGGAAGATGAGGTCATATCAAAGGAGATCAAGGAGTGTTACCTCTATAAGGGAAATGCTCTCAGACCTGCTCAGGTCATTGTGAACAGAAGGCCGAAAGGACCGGCCAAGAAGAAATTACGATCATCGAAGAAGAATAACGATACAAAGGAGTGATATGAATGGGAAAGATAATAGGTATAGATCTTGGAACCACAAACTCTGTGGTTGCAATGATGGAAGGCGGACAGCCCGTCGTGATCCCCAATAGAGAAGGGGGAAGGACGACACCGTCCGTTGTTGGAATCACAAAGAAAGGCGAGAGATTGGTTGGAGAGCTTGCAAAGAGGCAAGCAGTTGCGAATCCGGATAACACGATCGCATCGATCAAGAGGAAAATGGGAAAGAAGACCAAGGTCAAGATGGCTGGCAAGGGTTACACCCCACAGGAGATCTCAGCTATGGTCCTCCAGAAGTTGAAGGAGGATGCGGAGGCTTACCTTGGAGAGAAGATCACGGAAGCGGTCATTACCGTACCAGCTTATTTCGAGGATGCACAGAGGCAGGCAACAAAGGATGCCGGGAAGATAGCAGGACTCGAGGTCAAGAGGATCATCAACGAACCCACGGCTGCAGCTCTTGCTTACGGTCTGGATAAGGAAGAGGACATGACCATCCTCGTGTTCGATCTTGGTGGTGGGACCTTCGATGTATCCATCCTTCAGATCGGAGGGGGCGTCTTCCAGGTGAAATCGACATCAGGGAACAACCACCTTGGAGGTGATGACTTTGATAGGAAGGTCATGGAATGGATCGCATCCGAGTTCAAGAAGGAGCATGGTATTGACCTTCTCAAGGACAAGCAGGCCATCCAGAGATTGAAGGATGCTGCCGAGAAGGCCAAGATCGAACTCTCCGGAACACCTACAACGCAGATATCATTACCTTTCATCACGCAGGGAGATAATGGGCCACTGCACATCGAGATGGACCTCTCCAGATCACAGTTCGAATCATTGATCACGGATCTGGTTGACAGGACCATCAAACCGCTCAAGCAGGCATTGAAGGATGCCAAGCTGGCCCCATCAGATATCAACAAGGTAATTCTGGTCGGAGGCTCCACAAGGATTCCTCTGGTGCAGAAGAAGATCAATGGTATCCTTAAAAAGGAACCGACCAAGAACATCAACCCCGATGAGTGCGTTGCCATCGGTGCTGCGATCCAGGCAGGGGTCCTTTCAGGGGAGATCGGAAAGGACATGGTCCTTCTCGATGTCACCCCACTTTCACTGGGGATCGAAACCCTTGGTGGTGTATTGACAAAGATCATCAACAGGAATACCACGATCCCAACAAAGAAGTCCAAGACATTCTCGACCGCATCCGACAACCAACCGCAGGTGGAGATCCACGTTCTTCAAGGTGAGAGGCCCATGGCCGCTGACAACAAGACATTGGGTATGTTCACTTTGACCGGCATACCTCCGGCACCCAGGGGTATACCCCAGATAGAGGTGACATTCGAGATCGATGCGAACGGTATCGTCCATGTGACCGCAAAGGACCATGCGACCGGCAATACCCAGGATATCGTCGTATCGGGGACGGGAGCTCTTAACGATGAGGACATCGAAAGTATGATGGACGATGCTGACAAGTTCGCGGAAGAGGACAAGAAGAAACTGGAAACCGCCGAGGTCAAGAATAATGCCTCCACAATGGTTTTCACGACCGAGAGGGCGATCAAGGAGAACCGCGACAAGCTCGATGATGACGACGTTGAGAAGGTCGAGGCCCTTTTGAAGGAAGTCGATGAACTGTCAAAGGGCGATGATATCGAGGAGATAAAGAAGAGGACAGAGGAGCTCTCGGAAGCCTCCCAGGAACTCTTCACGAAGATGTACAAAGAAGCATCCAAGGCCTCGGGCCAATCAATGGACACGGATGGTGAGGAGCCACCATCGCCTGAAACCGAGGAGAAAGATAGTGACGACGACTACATCGATGTCGATGCAGACGATACGGAATGAGATCCAAAATGGAGGGGGGGTAAAACCCCCCCATTTTAATGATACAAGGAGACCTCTCGGATGAAGAAGGATTACTACGAGATCCTGGGCCTATCAAAGGATGCCACAAAGGACGATGTGGACAAAGCCTACAGAAAGCTCGCTCTGAAAAATCATCCGGACAAGAATCCGGATGATCCCAGTGCAGCGGACAAGTTCACCGAGGTCACGGCTGCCTACGAGGTGCTCAGCGATCCCGACAAGAGGGATCAGTATGATCAATACGGATTCACATCCGACGATGAGGGCGGAATGCACGGTTATCAGTACCAGAACGTGAATCTCGATGATGCTCTCCGAATGTTCATGAGGTCCTTTGGAGGTGGATTCGGCTCCTTTTTTGGAGGAGAGGACCCTTTCGGTTATGGTGGAGGTATGAATGGAGCCAGGAGGCGTCCGCAATCGGGTGATGACAGGATCGCCCATATCAGTATCAGTCTTGAAGATGCAGCCAAGGGTATTGAGGAGGAGATCGAGATAAAACGTCTGATCCTCTGCCCCGAATGTGATGGGAACGGTTCGGAGGACGGAAGCGAACCGGAGGAATGTCCGGGTTGCCATGGTTCGGGAGCACAGAGGATCGTGAGGAATCTGGGTCCAGTTCAATACGTTACCACCAAGAACTGTTCGAAGTGCAACGGTGAGGGTTCGATCATCTCTTCCCCATGCAAGAAATGCAGGGGAAAGAAGAAGGTGAGAAAGACCGAGGGGAAGTCAATAACCATCCCCAAAGGTGTTGATAACGGCAATCGGCTCAGAGTGGCCGGTCTTGGCGATGCAGGCGAAAGGGGAGCACCACCCGGTGACCTTTATGTGATGATCGGTGTGAAACCCCACAGTTTCTTCGAGAGGGATGGTAACGACCTACATGGCCAGATATCGATCACATATTCACAGGCGGTCCTTGGTTCAAAGGTAGAGATGCCTTCGCTAACCGGATCGATGGAATTGAAGATCCCGTCAGGGACGCAGCCTGGCTCGATCCTGAGGGTAAGAGGTAGAGGTATGCCTGACATCCGATACCCGAAGAGGATCGGAGATGTCTATGTGAAGGTCAATGTCGATGTTCCGAGACATCTATCCCTGAAGGAGAAGAAGGCAGTCAAGAAATTGAGGGACATTCAGGGAGAAAGAACGAAGTTCGGTCTTTGAACCTCACTTGTCGATATGGAGGAGAATTCCCCCGCTCGATCTATCGACACCGGATATCCTCAGTTTCAGAGGCAGCTCATCCAGAATACTTTCTCCTACTATCCCGGGACCCCCACCTCCGATGATCATGGGTCCGATATAGATCGTGAAACGGTCGAACAGACCCTCATTCAACAGCTGACCGATCATGGTCGAACCTCCCTCCACCAGAATACGGTCGATACCACGATCTGCCAGTTCCATCAGGACCCGGTCCATTTTCAGAACAGGTCCATCTCCCTTCAATATGATCAACTCGGCATCAAGGTCCTCTTCTTCGATCGCGGATCCGATCTCATCCATCCATCCAGTATCTGCATCATTGCTTGTGACGATGAACGAGGTTCCTTCGGTTCTGAGGAACCTGGAACCTGCAGGGATCCTGCCCTTGCCATCGATCACGATCTTGTTGAGAGGGGAGTGATCCTTCACATACTCTTCCTTCACTGTCAATTTTGGGTCATCCGTGATAATGGTATTCGCCCCGACAAGGATCGATCCCAATTCATTTCTCAGGATGTGAACCCTTTCCATGTCTTTCCTTGAGGAGATCCTCAACCTTTCACCATCGGGTTTTGATATTCGACCATCGATCGAAGAGGCACAGTTGATATGGATGAAGGGAAGCTTCATGCAGGTGCATCCACCTGATATCAATTATTGTTTTTGTTGTTGCAATGATCTCTTTCTCCAATACATGTTATAGAGATATCAAATTAATATCTGAGGGAAAAAGGAAGATTAAACTTATATATTATCTGTCAAAGTGAATACCCGGGGGAAAAAGAAGGTATGTCCGAAGGCGTCAAGAAGGGAATCAAGCAAGTTCCGGAGGAGGACCTCTCGAACTGGAAACATTCTCAAGTTTCCAAACCCGAGGATGTTGATGGACTATCAACGATCCTTTCCATGGAGATAGATCATGATCTTACCCTGCTGGAGAAGAAGCTGGATTCTTACTGGAAGAAGAGGAGATTATACAGATAGCCTCGAATATTTTTTTAAGAAAATGTTTTATCTTTTGTCCATGCTACTCCGGATAAGTTCGGCGCTGATCCGTTACCGGAGGTTGGAAGATGGATGATATCGAGATATTTGAGTACAGGAGGCTTGACCTCAGAGATTCATTCATACTCGATGGTTTTCCCAGTGTAGGCCTTGTCAGCACGATCGCTGCAAGTTATATCGTGGCCGCATTGGACATGGAACTGATCGGTGTGATGGACTCTGTCTATTTTCCAACGGTATCGGTTATAAGGGACGGAGAACCCCATCATCCGGTCCGATTCTATGCTGGCGACCTTGAAGGGCCAGATGGTGATTGGACAAGATTGGTTGTTTTCCTTTCGGAATTCCAGCCCCCATCCAACCTGATCAAGATGATCTGCAATACGGTACTTGACTGGGCCGAGGACCAAAAATGCACCTGTCTTCTATCCCCTGAGGGTCTGGTCACCGAAGGAGAAGCTTCACAGGAAAAGGGAAATGATGAGAAGGAGGAAGGGGCAACCTCCATGGTGCCAAAAACCCCTCAATTATCATCTGATAAGCAGGTGTATGGGATCTCATCGACACCTTCCGGCCGAGAGAGGTTGGACACCTCCAAGACGCCAATATTCCCTGAAGGGTTGATATCCGGCATTCCAGGGGTCCTTCTGAACGAGGGGAAGAAGAGGAATTTCGAGGTCACCTGCCTGCTGGCAGAGGCCAGGGATAACATCCCGGATGCAAGGGCTGCGGCCACAATCATCGAAAAATTGAAGGATATCATCCCGTACTTCGAGATAGACCTTGCACCCCTATATGCAGAGGCCGATCTGCTTGAGGCAAAGATGAGAGGCTATCAGAAGGTATCGAAACCCGGTGGAAAGAGGTCTGCTCCGATGCCCTTCATGTACGGTTGAGGTCCTATTCTTTCTAGACCTCTTCAACGACCAATACTTCCTCGATCTTCTTTCTCCTCTTCTTGATCGAAGGTCTTCCTCTCTTTCTTTCATCAGAGGCAACCTCGATGGCCTGGAACTTTCTCGTCTTTGACCTTTCGGAATAGCAATTGACCATTTCCAGAGAAAGGTCCTTGATCCGTGTCTGGTGCATGTAAAGCTCTGACCTGAGCGATCGGGTGGTTCCTGTGGCATTGAACTGGTAGAACTCATCCAGCATCATCTTGAAGAATAGCTCATTTGACAATTGATAGTCCAACCGTTCAAGATTACCTCCTGATCTGATATAGGCCTCTCCCAGCCTGAAGCATAATGCTCTCAGAAAGGCCGGAGTGACAAAGGAGGTATCCATTGACAGGGTAACCGCCTCGAAGGTATTGTTTAATTTTTCGATGACCTTCAGTTCGGAAAGGATGTCAAAGAAATCCCATATGACCCTGGGCGAGGTCCTCTCGACATCTTCCGGACCCCTCGCAGGGGTCTGAGCGGCCCCAGTTCTTGTGGGTTCGATCAAGATCGATGTGAAATTGTTGAACGATCTCTTATCGAACGTCATGGACCGGTCGATGTGGTATAACAGAATACCTCCAAGTGAGGTATTTATACCCTCGTTCAGGTAGGGCATGATCACCTTCGAGATCGGCATTTCAGAAAGCGTGGATGACAGGGCCAGAGCCCTTTTATCCTTTTCTTCCATTCGGAGTGTCAGAAGATCCCCCATTTCAGCTCACCTCTTAGAAAACATTATATATTTCTTAATGAAATATTACATATTTAACTATTTGTATTTGTTATATATTACATATATATTCGTAATATGGATATTTTTAATATGTTTTTTCACGATCATCTAGATTAATATTCAACAAGTATTATATACGTTCATTTTTGTCACACAAGCAGAGGGATAGTAATGAAAGCATCCAATGACAATAGATTTCTCAAGATCGCTCTGGTGATGATGCTCATCATGAGCGGACTTGCTGTTCTTGTATACAATGCACCATTCGCAAGCTCAGCTTCCGCTTATGATGTGAGCCTCACATCAGATAATGCCAGCAAGGAGGTAGCATCCGGCCAGCAGGTGTCCTACCTCATGACCATAACCAATGATGGTAACAATGGTGATACCTATGGCATCACAAGCAATATTTCCAAATCACCTTCCACATGGACGGTTCTGCTGAGCCAGACATCCACCGGAAATGTTGGTAGCGGTTCAACGACAACGTTCACCGTGACCGTCAGGGCACCTTCCACAGGAGTGGACATATCATCTTACTGCTATGCCACGATCAAGGTGACCTCCTCCAACGATCCTACCAACTCCTCGGCCTCTGTCCTTCTCTCGACCGTGCTGAAGAGGACATACGGTGTGTCCATCACATCTCCCGGGATCAAGAGCATGAACCCCGGAATCTCTGCCACCTACAACTTCAAGGTAAAGAACGAGGGGAATGACCAGGATGGATATTCCCTTGAAGCAATGACGGTCCCGACAGGATGGTCGGCAGCTGTAGATTTCGATACTGGCAAGTTCGCACCCGGAAATTCAAAGAACGCGACTTTGACGGTCCAGGCACCATCCGATGCCAATGCCCGGTCCTATCAGTTCGTTGTCAAGGCAGTATCGATCACAGACAATTCCACAACGGCCACAAGAACGATCACTGCCAATGTAAACCAGGTACACAAGGTCTCGATCTCCTCTGACGGTGTGAAGGAAGTGGATATCACTGCCCAGAGGGTTGTGAACTTCAACGTTGAGATTTCAAATCTTGGAAATGGAGAGGACCAGTTCAACCTGGAGTATTATGTTCCAGCTCAGTATATTGCCAGCGGGTGGGGAGGGGATCTCTCCACGACCACCACTTCCAAGATCGATGCTGATGATTCGGCAAACATCACCTTCTACGTTTATACGCCCTCAAAGTCCTACAGTCCAGCTGTTAACTCCAAGGGTGAATTCTATATCAATGCAACATCGGTTGGTAACAATAGTGTGGCCCATCAGGTCAAGGTCTCCTGTGTCGTTAAACCATATTATGACCTTTCGATCCTCAACACCGGACCTTCGTCAAAGACCGTGGACCCTGACGGATCCATCGTTTATACCTTCCAGGTAACGAACAAGGGAAATGATGAGGACGATATAGACCTGGAACTTGTATATCCGGAGGGATTCGAGGACTCGTCCATCGAACCATCATCTTTAACCCTTGGAGCAGGTGTAAGCAGAACCGTTAACGTTACACTGAACCCGGACTCGGATGTCGTCAAGGCCAAGTCCTACAAGATCAGGATATACGCGAACTCTACCAACGATCCTTCGGCACACTCCGATTTCTTTGTGGTGATCAACAAGCAATACGCGGCTTTCCTCGATGCGCCGAACGGTGCTATCATCTCTTCAGGTCAGCCAGGACAGGATTACACCATGCTTGTCAGACTTCAGAACAAGGGAAATGGAAAGGATTCGTTCGATCTATCGGTCGAAGGAGAGACATCCCCCATAGAGACCGAATGGGCACCACTTGTCTCATCTGCCACCACTCCGACCCTTGAATCAGATGAGTATTATTACTTCAACATGACGGTCAGCGCACCATCCAATGCAACACAGGGAACATACAGGTTCAAAGTGAATGCAAGTTCAACCAACAGCGTGGTGTTCAAGAACATCTGGCTGTCTGTTAGGATCCCACAATTATACAATGTCGACATCTCTGCCAACAAGCAGAGTGTGAAGGGACAGTTCTCCAATATTTCGGGAACTGCCAACACGGCAACATTCGATCTTGATGTCTACAACAGAGGCTCGGGAGAGGACGATTCCATATCGATCGAGGTCAAGTCTGCTCCTGCTGGCTTTGCAGGTCTATATTCGGTATACTTCCTGGACAATACAAGGTCCAAGATCACCATCGGCTCGGCATTGTCAGAGGACGCAAAGCTCGATATCGAGATGCCGAGGATCGGCTCCGGTATCTCGGCTGGAACATACTTCTTCATTGTCGAGACCACCAGTGATAATGGCACCATAACGGACACATCCGATGACAAGGTATCAGAGATCAATCTATCCCTTGTCCTCGAACCAGTCCACAGGGTCAAGATCCTTTCCGGCGTGAACTCATCACAGGTGAACATTGGCTCCTCCGTCACATTCAGCATTATCGTGCAGAACAGGGGGACGGCATCGGATTACTATCAGATCTCACTGGACCACCCGAACTATGGCTCCGATGTGGACTTCTCCATACCCAATGATAACCTGACAACAAAGGTTCTCCAGCCGCTTCAGCAGGAGGTCATAACCCTCACAGCAACCATCAAATCAGGGGCCGATCCCGATTGGGGGTCCGTCTGGGTGAAGGTCACTGCTACTCACTCCACGGATCTGACGATCACCGATGAAAAATACTTCACAGCGGTGTTCGCAGACAAGTTCGCTGGTGACCTTGCTTCGGATGATGTCTTCGAACAGGCATTACCCGGCGAGGCAGCCATCTTCAACGTATCGATCGAGAATTGGGGAACCAGGACCTCCGATACGTTCAGGATAGAGGTCGTCGATGATCTGGAATTCGAGAACATTGTGATCTCACCTTCGACAATAGCATTGACCCCTTACCAGAAGAGCTACATCGCGGTATCCATTTCGGTTCCGGACATCCTTGACAAGATAATAGAGACCGGAACCTATGAGCTCCTGTTCGAGGCGGTCTCGGACGGAGAAACCTCCCAGAAGCTCGATGATATCGTGATCGACAACATCACACTGAAGGTCAAGGTCATGCCCGTTAACAAGATACAGCTGTTGATCCCACTGGGCTCGGCGGATGTTGAGCCCGGGAAGACCATTGATAACGTGGAACTTAACGTTACCAACAAGGGTAATAAAGTGGCAACGATGACCGTCAAGGTCGATTCGAAAACAGCACCTAAATACAATAGCTGGGTGACGATCTCTCCGTCAACATTGACGAATATCGACCCCAACATGGCAGATTCCGTATTTGCAGATATAAAAGCTCCAAGCAATGCAGTTGCAGAGACGTTCACAATTTACTTCAATGTCTCGGATACATCCAATTCACAGGTATTCGCTGTTACTCCATTCGTGGTGACAGTTGATGAAGATTACGATGTGGACATCAAGATCTCCGACTCCGTGACCAAGAAGGATGCGGAACCAGGTGAGGCCATTTCATTCGAGATGGAGATGAAGAATACGGGAAACACAATTGACGGATATGAGCTCACCCTTTCATCGGCCAAGGCAAGCTGGGCCGAGAGCTGGGGATTCAGGGGAGACCCACGTGAGAAATCCGTTGATGATGTTGCGATAGACGCTCTGAAGACCATAGATCTGACCATAAAGGTCGATGAGAACGCCCCGGCCGGCGATCAGACATTCGTCATCAAGGCCACTTCGAAGGGTGACGATTCCAAATCCGATTCGATAACGGTCACCGTTTCCGTCGATCCGAGAAGGGATGTTGAACTGTCATCCGCAGAACAGACGAAGGAGGTCATTCCGGATGTGGACCTTGACTATACCGAGATCGAGTATTCTATCCAGATCCAGAACAAGGGAGAATCCTCTGATACCTTCAAGGTGCAGATCCTTGATTCTTCCGTTTCCAAACCCGTTGCGGTGGATCTTGGAACATGGGGCAACATCACCAAGACCGATCATAACTTCAAAGTTATCCTTTCAAAGACAGTGACCAACTCCATATCCAAGTCGGGATCGGAGACGATCACGGTCACTGTCCAGGTTCCAAGCGATAACTATGAACCGGAAACATGGAAGACCGTCATCTGGGCCTACAGCGAGGGTGACAAGGATGCAGATGACAAGTATTCCGACATCCTGATCCTTCAGACCAAGGTCAAACAGGCTTATGGTGCCAATATCCTCGGCGAGGATTACATCAAGACGAAGCAGGATGAGGATCTGAACATCCTTTACGCCACTTTCGAATCCAGGGTCGAGAACACCGGGACCGGTAATGATCACTTCAAGGTCGAGGTGGACAAGGAGGGAGTCCCGGATGACTTTGACCTGCTGTTCTCAACGAACCAGGGCCTTTCATACTCCGTTAGCGCGCCTGACATCACCAATGTCGGTGCAGGTGATGAAGCATCGGTCCTTATCAGGGTCGAGGCGCCGATGGATACCCTGACAGGAAGGTACAATTTCAAGGTCAGGTGGCTCTCCAGGGGAGATGACCATGAGTGGAATGCAGAAAAGGACTACGTCACATCCTGGAAGGAGATGACCGTCGAAGTGGACCAGGTATATGGCGTCACCATCGAAGTGGACAATGAGAACATCGATGCAGAGGTCGGGACCGATGTCCAGTTCACCATGACCATTCAGAACCAGGGTAATGATCAGGATACGTTCAGGATCGAGGTCAAGGAATTGAGTGATACCGATAACTGGGCCATCCTTTCCAAGACCAAGGTTACCCTTGATGCCAATGGTGCGACGACCAACGACAAAGTGGACATCAGATTGACCATAAGGGTACCAAGGGACAACGAAGATGCTGAGGCAGGGAACTACAGGTTCAATGTTACTGTCAAGCGCGACTCGACCAACAAGTTCGAGTGGGAAAAGGCAGTGGATTATCTGATCGTCAGCATTGATGTCAAGGATACATTCACTCATGAACTGACGTCCGATGATGATACCGAGGACGCATCCATTGGTGAGACCGTATCCTTCAGGTTCAAGGTGACCAATAAGGGGAATTCCATCGATAATTACGAGATCCAGGTGAAGGGAGATAAGGAAGATTGGGCCACCCTTTCGGCTGAAACACTTACACTTGATCCCGAGGGAGAGGCATACATCTATCTGACTGTGATCGTTCCACTCCTCGCCGAGGATCCATTTGACCCCACCATGCCGTATGTGGATGATCCCGAAGATGTCGAGGCTGGCAAATATGACTTCGATATAGAGGTCATATCCCGTGAGGACAAGGACCCTGATCCAAAGTTGATATCTTTCACCGTTAATGTTGAACAGGAGTTCAAGGTCTTCGTGGCAGAGGTGGAAGATGGCGGTGAGAGTAGCGACCCCCTGATCTATGATGTCAATAACAAGAGGGATGATCTGAAGCTAAGGTTCACGATCGAGAACATGGGAAACAAGAACGACAAGTTCTACATCAAGAAGCCGAGCGCACCCGCCGGCTGGTCGATACAGGTCTCACCAGAGAGACCAATTGTCCAGATCGGAGAGCAGGAGGAGATCACAGTGACCATCACCTTCTCCCAGACGTCCGGATTCGAGGATGGACTCCAGATCCTGAGGTTCGAGATCATGCCTGACGATGGTTCCGTATCCGGAAGGAGCGCAAGGATCTATCAGCGGTTCTATGTCGATGCCCAGGTTCCCGAACTTGTGCTGAAAGAGATCGATGTGCCGGATGATGCCGACCTATCCACCGATCGTTCCTACGATATCAAGGTGATCGTGGAGAACATCGGTCGTGCCGATGCAGATGATGTGACAGTTACTGTTACCATCGGCGGAACAACCCTGACATCCGAATCCCTGGATATACCCAACGGAACGGAAAAAGAGTTCAAGGTCATCTGGACCCCCACGACAACCGGGACGTTCACCATCGAGGCCGAGATAGATCCAGGTCTGATCGAGATCAATGATGACAACAATGACGATGATGTAAAAAGGAAGATATCCATCTTGAACCTGAAGAACTGGATATCATATGGAACCCTCATCATTGTCATAGTGATCCTTGCGATAATTGCCATTCTGGTGATCATTGGACTTGCCTACAACAGGAACAAGGAGATCAAAGAGCTCGAAGGACTCGTTGAGAGGATGAAGGCTGAGAGGGGATTTGACAAGGGCGGACCAAGAAAGGTCATCAAGGAGACTGCTGGAATGCCTGCACCCTCGAAGTCCGCAGGCGGACTACCATCGGCCCCCGGAGCCCTTGCACCCGCACCCGGTATAGGCAAGGCAACTGGAGGCTCAGGTCCTGCCAAGAAGGAATCGGTGAAGGTCAAGTGCCCACAGTGCAAGACACAGCAGGTGGCCAGTATAGACAAGAGGCCTACGGAGATCCCCTGCAAGGAATGTGGTGTGACGCTTCTGATCCCAGAGAAGAAGTAAGCATGTCCCAGCCAATGGGAACCATCGGGAAGGGCCACCAGGTCCTTCCCTTTTTTTTTCAAGGATAATGTATATCTTGTATGGTGAGAACATCGTTAAATGGCAACATGTCATGTAATGAGTAAATTACCTGAATGCCACATAGAGATCGGTCCGATCAGCAATTAAAAACCATAATGTACATACAAACGTAGAAATCCTTAAATATGGAATATCAATCACTCACACCGAACCGCTTAGGCCCATGGAGGTTGAAGGAATGCCGGACGAGAATCATAAGAAAATGGAACAGGTTGCTGCTTATCTCGATATGCTCTCTGAGGATACATCCGTCCCGAGGAATATCAGAAAGGGAGCCAAAGATTCCAAGGAAAGACTGTTCGACAAGAGGGAAGCATTGGACCTCAGATGCGCAAGCGTCGTATCCGTTCTGGAGGAGCTATCCAACGATCCCAATATCCCCCTCCACGCAAGGACCCTTATCTGGAACGCAACTTCCATTCTGGAAAGTGTGAAGTAGGTAGCGGACCTTCTTATTTTGAAGCGGCAGGATCGTTCTGATACCTCCTGCCAGGATGCCATCCGATGAGCGAAGCCTCAGTTCAAAATATCTTACTGTGCCTGCGCTAGATGATGATAATGCGATCATCTTTCATCTCTGTCATGAACCATAATGTCGGATGGACCCTCACTTCATGATCTTTCAACACCTTCATCAAAGTCATGGGACATACGATCCCGCGGAGGTGGGATGGACCAAAAATATCTTTTAGGGCAAAGATGTTGTCCGGAGGGGTGTGGACTTGACGAGCAGATGTCCCAAATGTGGTAAGAACAATTATGGCGATGTCAAGAAGTGTTCCTTTTGCGGATCACCTCTAACATTCATTCCAGGAGTAGAGGTCACTGAGATCACACAGGATGATATTCAGGAGAAGATGGACAAGATGAAGGTCCAGAGGATAAGAAACCCCTTCATGATCTTCCTTGGAGGTATCGTCGGGATCATCGGAGTCGTATTGATGATCACACTATATCTCAGCATAATGCTATTGGTCTATTCTCCCGGTGGTGTGGAACCTGTTTACGAGAGCGGCGCGTGGTCCTACAATGTCAAGGGGGGCGAACAGATGATCTTTGGCGAGATAACTGCTGTTTCCACCTTTGAGGACACCACCTGGGATGAGGGCGTAAATCATGGATACAATGAGTTCACAGCGTACGAGATAAATGGAGATGGGGACGATAACAGGGTCCATGCTTTCCGGGAAGGGAATGTGAACTATGAATCCAATGTATGGATATATTCGGAAACGGACCTGGGAGAAAAGGGCGATTGGGTCCTTATCAAGGTAGAGTCCAGACCAAATATGTTCCTGGAGCAGAGAGCGGTATCACCGGGTTTTGCAGCATGGGGGGGACATGGATTCCTCTCTGGCTGGATATGGATCCTTCCCGGTCTTCTGATAGGATTGGCAGGCCTGATAATGTTCCTCATCGGGATAATCGGCAAGGCGGACAGGTCCATGGAACGATTGTTGTCGGAGGACAAGGAACTCCGACATCAGCAGATCATGCTCAGGGAAGCTGCCAGGAAACAGATGGAACAGAAGGAGAAGGAGCGATTCTGGCAAGATGGGACCACTATGGGTGAAGTATCTCCTCCGGGGGAACAACCCATTGCCCCTGAGGGCCAGCCTCAGCAGGCTTCCATCACACCTCAGGTGGGGTATCCCTCTCAGTCGCCATCAGACATCGCTCAGGGGCAGATGGAACAGCCTCCTGTCGCTCAACCCGTGCCTGCGCAACCTCAATATCAACCACCGGTAGCTCAACAGGCTCCGGTATCACCACAAGATCAACAAACTCAGTGAAGGTCACTTGAGATCGGCGAAAGGATCCCTCCATGGGTGGAAGGATCCCAGAAGCATGAATATGATATTGGCAAGCCATATCATTGTTATCATCATTAGCTCTGGTGCATCGATCACCAATCCCATCGGGGTATTTTTGGTGATAAAGGATAAAAATGCCAGAAGGATGGCCGTTTCAATGATCGACCAGGTCATGGCACATGTCAGTGAAAGTGGGGCCCTATCCTTGGGATGCGCGAACCTCGCACCAACCGCTCCGGATAGATAAGGTACAAGTGATAAAGCGAAGAACACTCCCACCACCGGGATCAAAGCAATAACTAGTGATGGTAAGAGGATCAGGAACGATATCAGAAGACCTCTGATGAAAGAAGGGTCCTTGCCATATGCCAATTTACTTCCTCCGATTGTCCGGGATGGGGGGGCCAGATATCTTTCGACCGAGATTACCCAATCTATATATATTCCACCTCCAATACCTTTGCACTTCATAAAATAAGTTTCGATATCGGAGGCAAAAAGTTGTCAAAAATTAGGAAAATTGTCCTTGATGTCCTGAAACCCCACAAGCCGGATATCGTCGAATATTCAGAGAGATTATCTGATATTAAACACGTTTCCGGAGTGTCCATTTTCCTGAACGAGGTGGATCAGGAAACGGAGAATATCAAGGTGGTCATTGAAGGTTTCAACCTGAGCTATCGTCTGATACGGAAGACCATCGAGGAGATGGCCGGTTCCGTTCACTCCGTGGACGCTGTCTATGCAGGTGAAGAGATCATCGAGGAAGTGGACACCCCCCAGGACAGGTGAGAGTAGAATGTCCCTGATCGAGGTATCCAGAAGGACTGTCCGTTTTTCCGGACTGTTGATGGCGATATCTGTGATCGTCCTGACATCCATTCTGGTACTGGATGTCGTGCTGGAAGAAGATATGTTGGAGGATGCTGATGCCATCAGGAACGTTGAAGCGTTCATCACGATGTTCCCAACTGGCCCCAATCAGAAGGGAAATGTCGTCAAGCTCTATACCGGTCCAGGAGAGAGCAGGTTCACTGATCAATTCTTCGGGAACCTGACCGTCTACAGGACCGCCAAGGCACTCAGGGACAGGATCAGTATTAGTCTCTACTTTGAATCCGATGATATTGATATTGTCAGAGGCTCTATCTACCCCATGGTCCATGACATCAATGTGGGAGTGGGCACGAAGATCGAATATATCCCCATCGTTGCATCTATCAGCCTTACCACTCCAATGCTGGATTATTCCACAGGAATAAACCCCCTGGTCAAAGTGAAAGTATGGGGCACATGGTTATCTCAATGGAATGCAGGCCAGGAGAACGGAACATGGTATGGAGGGAACATCGAACCATTCTACATTTACGTTCACGTCGTCCCCTATCATTATCTTCAGATGTCCTTCGATCCTGCCATGGTGGACCTCAGTCCCGGTGGAAGTGGTGAGATAGATGTCATAGTGATGAACACCGGTAACGGCAATGAAAGGGTCGATCTCACGATCCCCAACGAGAAAGCATATGCCAAGGAAGGATGGATATTTGAATTCAACAGGACCTCCATTGATATCGGGCCGAGAAGCGAAGGGAGGGCCAGGATAACCGTCACTGCACCCAGGAGCACCATCAAATGGCGAATGGAGACCGTTGATTTCAGCGTAAAGGCAATTTCATATTACGATAAATACCAGGCCAGGGATGAGGGGAGGGAGGAAATACACTCATATGAAATGACCTTCATGGTCTACATATTCGGATTGGATTTCACATATGTTCCATGGGCCTGGGCGGCAATGTTCTATGTAGTACTTTTCGTGATTCTCCTGAATTCCGGTATCTGGCCGTTGACAATGCGTAAGCGAAAGCTTCCAAGAGGGAAGGAACCTCCTTTCGTGGCACTGTATCATTATACCCAGAGCCCCGAGAGAAGGGCCAGGGTCGACGCCATTAGAGCCGAGAAACGGCGTTTGAAACTGGAGGACCGCGAACGTAAGAAAGCGGTAAAGGATATCCAACGGGAGATGGATTCCAGGGACAGGGCAATGTCAAAGGAACGTGAGATCTCCCGGGAAAGACCGAGGGCAAAGGTCTTAGACCTGAAGAAGGTGGATGATGATTTCGATATAGAACTACCCGAGATCAGGAAACCAGAGGTCAAGACCCAGAAGAAGTTAGGGATACCAGCATCCTCCGACGATGATTTCGACATCAGGATCGATGAACCGGTCGAGCGGAAAAGAAGCACCCCCAGGAAACCCCTGTTCGCCATGAGACCAAAGGCCTCGAAGAAACCTGAGAGATCGGAAGAGGATCTCAGAGATGCACTGAAAGATCTCTGATCCTCCCTGCGACATGTTTAATATGTTTTTTCACCATTGTAGTTTGAAAAGGATGGGAACCGGATGAAACTGATCTCCTTACTATCGGATATCTTCAGATCAAGAGGATACGAGGTCATGGTATCTTCTCCAGAGAACAGCTATCTACTTCTCAAGAGAGGATCCTCCACACTGGCAGTCGGTTACGTGGACCCTGGCCATAACGCAACCGAGGGTGAGGTCGATATGTTCCTGTCCATGGCAGAGAACGCTTCGGCCGATTCAACTCTTTTCATCTCTCCGGAGAAACTGAAAAGGGCTTCGAAGAAAGCCCTGGAGAAGGGCGGGTCTGCTATGTGGGACAGAATGGCCCTTGCAATTGCCATTGGTGAACAGGTGATAACCTCCACGGGAGAGGTTGAGGTGGAGGAAGGACCCGTATTTGACCATCAACGGATCCTGAACATGTTCAAGGCAGGTGATGTGGACCCGGTTGCAGAACTGAGGCAGTTCGAGAAGGGATCGGAACCGGTCTTCAATGTCCATTCAGAACGATCTTCCAAGAAAGAAGCAGTTGATATTTCACCACAGAGGTCCGCCGTACCTCTGAAGGTGGAAAAGGTATCATTCCCGGATACCACCGAGAAGAAGGAGGAGGATGTTCAGGCCGTTTCCAATGTGCCCGAAGACATCCTTATAGGGGCATGGGCCGGTTTCGAGGATTGGAAGAAGAAAGAGGATAAGGTTCCGGAACCGGAGAAAGAAGAGGTTGTCGAACAGACGGATAAACCAGAAGAGGAAGCAAAGGTCGATCCATTCTCGTTCGATATGCCATTCATGAGTGCAATGGAAGATACTGCACCCGAAAAGAGGCCATGGGTAGGTGCGACATTGGCGCCGACCAAATGTTCGAGGGAGGAAGCCTGTGCCAAAGCTGGCGCGGCCATCGATACCGAGATCGAGATGGAACATGTTCCCAACTTGCTTGTCAGTGTTTCCTATTCCCTCAGGTCCGAGGACGGGGACCATGTGAGCAGATTGGGGCAGTATCTCTACGATCCCATCAAGGCAGGTCTTATCGACATACCGGATGCCCTCGCTGAAGAACTGAGATCGACCCTTTCCATCTGGGATGGTGCCGGACCTGCAAACAACATCGAAAAGGCAAAAGAGGATGATAAGGGATACGTCCGGGCTCTGAAGGACCGTCTTGTCAGGGAGAAACATGCCGAGGATAGACTTGTAAGGGAGACCTTGATGTCCACGATCTATCAGGAGGTGAGATACCTTTTTGATCCCTCCACCTTTGATGTGAGATGGTCCCGAAGGGTTGTGGTCCCCTACTGGATAAAGCGTGATCCCGAAGGCAGGATAAAATGGATGGTGGACGGATATCTCGGCCGTTTCCTGCCGGTGGGAACCGGCCAATGAACGTAGATGATGTCCGAATCTTGGCAATCTTTATTGACCTGTTTGCTATATACTGTGAAGTGGTACCAAGATGAAATACATCTTTGTTTCTGGCGGGGTGTTGTCAGGCTTGGGAAAAGGTATCGCCACCTCTTCCCTTGGACTTCTCCTTAAGCGATCCGGGCTTACTGTAACTGCGATAAAGGTCGATCCGTACCTGAACTGTGATGCAGGTACGATGAACCCCTATGAACATGGTGAGGTCTTTGTTCTTCACGATGGGGGTGAAGTTGACCTGGACCTGGGAAACTATGAACGGTTCATGGATGTGACACTCGGGTCGGATCATAACATCACTACCGGCAAGATCTACCGTTCGGTGATCGAAAAGGAGCGGAAAGGAGATTATCTTGGCAAGACGGTCCAGATCATTCCTCATATCGTTCAGGAGATCAAGAACACGATCACGAACGTTGGCAAGAGCTCAGGGGCCAATGTATGTCTGGTGGAACTTGGTGGAACCGTTGGCGACATGGAATCCATGCCTTTTCTCGAAGCGGCAAGACAGCTCCAGATGGAACTGGGAAAAGATGTGGTCTTCATCCACACTACACTGATCCCGATCATGGGTGTTGTGGGGGAACAGAAGACAAAACCCACACAGCATTCGGTGAAGGAACTGAGATCGATCGGCATCATTCCGGACATAATAATCGGAAGATGCAGCGAACCTCTGGCACAATCCACAAAGGAGAAGATATCCCTGTTTTGCAATGTGCCGGTAGAGGCCGTATTCACTGCGCACGATGTATCAACGGTCTATATGGTCCCATTGCTCCTCCACGAGCAGGGATTGACGGATCATGTCAGGGACCTTCTCGGATTGAAGAAGAACAGGACCGAGCTTAAGGCCTGGGGGGAGTTCGTGGAAAGGATCAAGAGCCCGAAAGAGACGATCAAGATCGCTCTTGTGGGCAAATATACCGGTCTGAAGGATTCATATATCTCCCATTACAAGGCATTCGAACATTCAGGTGCAAAGTCCGGTGTCAACATAGAGGTGGTCTGGATAGATGCACCTGAAAGGGGACCACATTACGAAGAAGAGCTCAAGGGACTGATGAAGGAGCTCTCGAAGGTCCACGGGATCCTGGTTCCCGGTGGATTTGGAGTAAGGGGAACTGAAGGAAAGATAGAGGCCATCAAGTATGCAAGGGAGAACGATGTCCCATTCCTTGGTATATGCCTCGGCCTGCAGCTGGCCATTGCCGAGTTCTGCAGGAATGTCATTGGATTGAAGGGGGCCAGCTCGACCGAGTTCGATGAGAACACGAAATATCCTGTTGTGGATATTCTTCCCGAACAGCTCAGGGTGACCCAGATGGGGGCATCCATGAGGCTTGGAGCACAGAAGTGCAAGATCAACGAGGGAACATTGGCCCATGAACTTTACGGAAAGACCGAGATATTCGAGCGACATCGACATCGATACGAGGTGAATCCGGAATATATCGACAGGATCCAGGAAGCGGGAATGATCTTTTCAGGGATATCGGAGGATAATATCAAGATGGAGATAGGTGAGCTGAAGGAGGCTCAATACCATATCGGATGTCAGTTCCATCCAGAGTTCCTGTCCCGGCCCGAGAGGCCGGCACCTCTTTTCCTGGGGCTTGTGGAAGCGGCCAAGAAATACAAGAGATCCAGGGAGGGATGATATCCATGCCTGTCACCTCCGGCGACAGGGTCCTCATCCACCTTTTCCACAGAGGCGAGCCGGAGGGCTGGTCCGGAGGTGTATCGGATCAGGATATGATCGCTTCCAGCTGCGGGATCGGCAGGACACATGTTCCCCGTACCCTCAAACCATTGATCAATGGTGGGATGATCACGGAAGACCTTGGCAGGGCCCCTGGCAGACCAAGGAGGGTAAAGGTCTATTCACTCACGGAGAACGGGACCCTTGCAGCCAGGGAAGCCATCGATCGATGTGAGAAAGAGGAACTTGACTGGATCGATGACGAGGGTCTGACACATCACGGGTCCGTAAGGGATGTCCATATCGAGATCAATCACCTGTTGGTGTCGCTGTCAATGGGGTCCATACCACTCCCTCAATTCCTGTCCATACTGAAGGAGACCGTTCCATGGAACGACATTATGTGGACATCCGCATCGATAGGTCATTGCGGGTCCGGCCCCTTGCTTCCCAACGGTTGGAAGCCATACGTTCACAAGGACCCCATCAAGGGACAGACATTCGATAATGAGGAACTGGTGTTGATCGATGGGTTGCTGGAAAAGGATGGGATGGCCATATTGAAAGGACCCTCGGGTTCAGGCAAGATGGAGATGATCGACCTTTGGTCCCGATCAAGGGGCAGAAGGGGCCTGGTACTGGAGAAAGGAGATAGTGGGGGAAACTGCCTGGAAGGCGGGCCCTGGGACCTTCTGGTACTGCTTGGAGGAGGCGATCCGGATGTAGATAGGCTCCTGCATGATGATAATGAAGTTAAGGATATCAGGGATCAGGATTGGCCCTCTGAACTCAATGGGATCGACCTGATCATGACCACCTCTGCTGATATCGCCCTCAAGGGACCTGTCATCGAGATCAAGGGCATGGCATGGGACCTTTTTCGGGAAAGGGCCACGTCCGCGGGTCTCGATGAATTACTGTCACAGGAGCTATTCCGTTCCACAAAGGGATCTCCGGTTGCCCTTCGTTCCATCATTGGGTCCTCCGATGAATATATTCAAGATCTGAATGATATGGATACCGAAGAAGCGGTCCTGAAGGTACTTCTATCCCTCAAAAAGAAGTGAATCGATCCCAATCCACCTCAAAAACCATATAAATGCTTACATGACTTAAGAGATGATAACATGGGTCAGACCTCCAAGTTGAAATGTCCGGACTGCTCGATAATGATCGAGAGGAAGAACATAACCAAACATTATCGCAAGATGCATCCCGATCTGGATCCGAAAAGGAGACTCAAGGAGACAAAGGTTGAAAGACCCCGCAGGGTGTTCAAGGAGCTCCCAAAGTCGGCGATAGTGGGCATGGTCATCGCATTATTTGTAGCGATCATTCTCATTGTCGTCGCTCTATTTGCGTTATCGCTTTTCCAGGAGGATGATCCCACTCCGAATGCTCCAAGGGAGGTGTTCTACACTTCAAGCGACGGTGCCGTGATCAACGGGACCTTCTATTCATCTGCGGAAATCGGGGCTTCCACTATTTATCTCGTGCATGATGTGGGTGATGATAGGACTGTCTGGAATGATTACGCCAGGGAACTGCAGGGAGAGGGATACAATGTCCTTGCCATCGATCTCAGGGGTCATGGAGAATCACTTATCAACATAAGGTCCCCTGAAATCACATATGATTGGACCACGATGGATTCCACGGACATGCTGGGTGTGGAACTTGACCTCCAGGGAGCATACAGATGGGTCCATGGTGAGGATACCGAAGGTAACAAGAACACCGATGCAGGTGAGATGGGGTCCATGATCGGTGTGGGAAGGGGTGGATTGCTTGCTTTTTCCCAGGTGGCCCGCATGTCAAGGGATATGTTCATGTCTGCCGTGATCCTCTCCCCGCTTCTCGATGTCTATTCTCTTGATGTATTCCAGCTCTGTGAGAACTATGGTTCCGTCCGCCCCTTCATGTTCGCTGCCTCAGAAGATGACTCTGTTGCCAGGCTGACATACGAGAGAGTTCTGGACCCCCGTCTGGAGGACGGTGAGACCAACGGGGTCGGTGTTCTGGTTCCCGGTGGGAACAGAGGGATACTGTTGCTGGAAGTCGATGAGCTGAAACAGCGCATACTGGATATCCTCGAGATAGGATGGGTGACCAATACTATCTGATCTACTTCCTTCTCTTGAATGAGAATATTCCAATTACGATGATGACACCGATAAGAAGGACCTCGAAACCAATTGGAGAATCCTCCTCCTCATCTTCGTCGTCATCCGTGTCATCGTCGTGTGTGTCATCATCATCCGTATGGGTCGTATCCTCATCGAAATACAGTTCTATCTCTGCAGATTCAACCATCTGTTCATCCCCGCCCCCGGTAGGGGTATAGGTAACTTCCACGGTGAATCCGATATCTACGTAAGGATTAGCAAAGGCATCCATTTCGGGAAACGGTCCTCCGATGGTTGCTGAATAGGTCCCATCTCCATTGTCGGTCATGACGGTCTTCGTCGGGATCTCGCAGCTTAGATCGGTGCAGAGCTTCCATTCCAGAACGATACCATCCGTTACCGGTTCCGCATCGACGAAAACCACAGGAACGGTGATGGTCACCGTGTCCGAATACTTCGGGGTCTCTTTATCGTAAGTTATTCCAGCCTCATCGATCACAGCCGTTTGAGCAGCTGCATCGAACGTTACAAGGATCCCTGCCATCATGGCCAATGCAAGGGCCGTAAGGATAAGTATCGAATTCCTCATCTGAACACCTGGCCCATATTGCTCCGTGGTGAGATATTAATTTTTGGTATGAATATGAAAAGGTCAGTTGGAAAGGGTTTTTAACATATATCAGTGATTAGCCAGTGGACCGCATGTCCCCGGGGACTTTTCGATGATGGATGACAATGATATCATCAAGCAGAAGCTGATGGAACGCTCTGCCGATCTGGACGTTGCAAAACAGAGATGGATATTCGCCTTCGTGGCATCAGCTCTGTTCTTTGGTGTTGTCCTGACACTCTTTATCCTTCCTGTTTCAGAAAGAACCAGCGAACATAACATGAGGTTCTCGGTCGGGAAGGAGTCATACGAGCAGTCCGGGGCCATCGAAGCGATAGCGGTTCCGACATTATATTGGATAGAATTCGAGTTCGAGATGGACCTGACCGCCGCGAACGAGCATAACAGGATCTATATCTATCTCTTCAAGGACGAGATGCCAGAACTCTCCGTGGATGTCACCGGAACAACGTCAGAGGAGCTCAGATCGTATTTCAGATTGACCTCGTTCCGGAACGGTTCCATCACATATTCAAGACCATCTCTGAGTTGGAACCTTGCATTCAGGGATGCTGACACATCGACATACTACATGGTATTCTACAATCCTGATGATCCTGAAGATCCATATGACAATCTTGCATCGGAAGTGATGATGAAGACTAGCTATGAACCGCTACTTCCGTTGGTTCCGATATTCTTCGTGATATCCTTCCTGATAATGCTGCCCTTGATGATCATCAGGGTCTACGTGATCATCCAGAAGAAAAAGGAACTGAGGATCCTCCTTTCACTGGATCTCGAGAACCTTTCGGATGAGGACAAGGTGAGATTGGGCATACCTCTGTCAGTTCCGGCTGATCAGATATAAGACGATGTTCCAGGGCCCATCAGGGCCCTCTAAATATCAACTTCACCGCCATTTCCCGTCTGTAGCCTTTTCAATTTTTGGGACCTTCGATAGTTGGATATTTCATTTCATCGACCGGACCCGTAGAAGGAATTTTCATTTATCGATCCTCTGGTCCGATCATCCGAAAAACCTATGATAAGAAGCCTTAATATGTACAAGTCCGTTCGCGAAAGTCCCCCTCTGAGGGGTGTGGAGGGCATCATATGTCTGAAGAGATCGCGCCTATTCTCAAGGAGATAAAAGAGGCGCTACCCGATGTGGATGAGAATGAGATCAGCAAGGAAATGGACAGGTATCTCAAGTATGGGATCGTGGCAACAGAAGCGAAGAAAGCGATAATCAGGAAGTTCGGTGGGACCACTCAGTCCTTCACTTCCGTTGGAGAAAAGAAGCTTTCGGAACTGCAGGGAAATGAGATGAACGTTGACGTTACCGTCAAGTGCCTCTCATCGAACGAGAGGATCCAGAAGACAGTAAATGGCGACAAGACCCTTGTAACGGGTCTCGTTGCAGATAGCACCATGATACGGAGGTTCGTATCATGGGAAGGACATCTTCTTGAAAAGGGCAGCAATTACTGCATCAGGGGGGCCCAGGCAAAGGTTTTCCGCGGTGAGGTGGAGCTCAGCATGGGGAGTTATACCAAGGTCGAGGATGCTCCGGAAGATGCACTCTCGGACCTTGACGTATCGAAGCTGCCAAGGTTCGGGAACCTCATGGAGGTTCTCTTGAAGGATGTGAAGACCGGTCTCGGGAACATCATCATCCGGGGAAAGGTCCTCAACATCGAAAAGAGGAATATTGAAACGGAAAAAGGTTCCAAAACGATCTTCGACGGCATAATTGCAGATGATACCAAAAGGGTCAGGTTCACATCATGGCATGATTTCAAGATAGAGACAGGTGATGTTGTTTCCGTCAAAGGGGCCTATGTGAAGGAATGGAGGGGGATCCCTCAGATAAATTTCGACGACAGGGCCGAGATAGAGAAGCTGGAAGCTGTAGAGTTCGATGTCATGAAGACACACAGGCTCCTTGCCGAGGAGCTGATAGAGGCCGGAGCATCCGATGTTGAGGTTGCCGGGGCCATAATCGAGATCAGGGACGGTTCGGGATTGATATTCAGGTGTCCGGAATGCAACAGGGCCCTGATGGGTGGAAACTGTTCGATCCATGGTCAGCAGGAAGGTGTTACGGACCTCAGGACAAAAGTGGTCCTCGATGACGGAACAGGAGCTCTTTTTGCCATACTGAACACCGAGATCACAACGGAGATCCTCGGAATGGGGGTCGAGGAATGTGAATCCAGGTTCAATGGGGATGAGACCAGGGTTATCGATCTTCTGAGCGAAAAGCTCCTTGGCAAGGAATTCGTGATGAGGGGAAACGTGATAAGGGATGATTTCGGACCAACGGTCCTCCCGAATGCCGTTATGAGGGAAGATGATGAATACATGGAAGAGGCGAAGGCCCTCATCGACGTGGTGGAGGTGCTTTGAATGGCAAGATTGAGGCAGGCAGCCAAGAGGGTATTCGCATCAGAGTACAATCTGAGCCAGCATGAGGATAGGGGCCTTGAGGAGAATGCACCCAACTTTGTGATAACTCCACTGGGAGAGAATGTTAGCAGGATATATTTCATCGGTGTCATGATGACAAAGACGAACAATGGGACCGACGATTCTCCGATGTACCGTGCCGAGGTCAGGGACCCGACCGGGACCTTCTACCTGTATGCCGGTCAGTATCAACCCCAGGCATTGACCGCGTTGGCCCAGCTGGAACCCCCCACCCTCATCGGCGTGGTCGGTAAGGTACGGACATACGTCAGGGATGATGGGTCATTCTACGCTTCAGTAAAACCTGAAGTTGTATTTCCGGTCGATATCCCCCAGAGGGACAGATGGATCATATCCACAACAAAGTACACAATGGACCGGATAAGGGCATTGAAGGATGCCATGGAAGAGGATGAGCCAACAGAGGAGGGGCTGATCGAGAAAGGGCATCCCAAGAGGGCAGCCGTCTCTGCGGTCAGGTCTGTTGGAATATACGGGAATGTGGATGTCGACCCCATCAAACTATCGCTCAAGGACGCTCTGGACCTTGTCATCGAGGGTGGTGGAGAATCCATTGGAGAGATACCGAAGATCGCTCAATCGGATGGACTCATCAAGAAAGATGAACCTGAAGTGATCGCCAAAGACACCGATGATGGGACAAAGGACATTGTCCTTGAGATAATCAAGGGACTATCCGGTGATAAAGGTGCTCTATACAGAGACATCATTACCGATTGCGAGAAGAAAGGGATCGACAAGATCCAGCTCGAAGAGACCATTCAGGAACTACTCGATGAGGGCCAGGTATATGAACCGACCATCGGGATAATCAAACCTGTATGAGGGTTTTAATTGACAAAGGAATGGATAAGGCAGAGGAAAAAGGACCCCTATTACCGGAAGGCCAAGTCAGAGGGCTATCGATCCCGTGCGACCTACAAGATCAAACAGATGGATGAGAGGGTCCGATTGTTGAAGAAGGGATATCGTGTCCTTGACCTTGGAGTATCACCCGGAGGATGGAGCCAGTACGCCAGGGAAAGAGTGGGGGAAACAGGTCTTGTTGTTGCGGTGGATATCATTCCAATGCCCTCTCTTGAAGGTGTGACCTTCATCCGCGGGGATATCGAGCACCCCTCGGTCAGGGAGAAGATATTGGAATGTTCAACCGAATATGACATAGTGATGTCCGATATCTCCCCCTCCCTATCCGGGAACAGGACTTTGGATAGGGGAAGGTCCCTGGGACTTGCATGGTCAGTGATGGACCTATCACTATCGGTTCTGAAAAAAAGAGGCAACGTGGTAGTCAAGTTGTTCCAGGGTGACGAGGTGGGAGAGTTGAAAAAGGAGTTCTCCAAATATTTTTGGAGGGTCGAGAACCATAAGCCCCTTAGCTCCCTCAAGAAGTCCATCGAGATATATCTGATCTTCAGGGGGTTCTATGGGTGCCAGGAAGATTGACACTTGGATTGTACAACTCCTATGACCCCGTTAAGTTCTCTGAAGCCCACAGGAGGGCACTTGCAAGGGCCGGACCTGTGGCGTTCGCCTTCGATTGCAACCTCTGTGTCTTTGGTTTCCCTTTCGATCGGGAGATGAGGACACCCAAAGAGGTTGCTGATTGGTTGGTCGGAACCAGTTCCATCGGACAGGGTGGGGACTATATCGTGAAACTGGCGGAAGGTGGAAGGTTCTCGTTCTTTGACGCTCCGAAGAAAGGATTCCCTCCTCAGCTGGGAAAGATCGTTGTCGCCACGAGGAAACCGGATCCGAAGATATCGATGGGACCTGAAGAGGTGGCCCGGATGCTTGTCGATGGCAAGTCGCTCTTGATGGTATTCGGACTAGGTCCGAGAGGTCTGCCTGAAAAGATAATGAAGATGGGAGAGGTCCATATGGACCTGACCGGAAAAGGAGTGTCCTTCGAGACCTGCACGGCCCTGGGGGCAGCTCCCGCCAGAGTGATGACATATGTTGAGATATTGAAGGGTCAAACCTTCGGAAGATAGCAGAGGTCGGAGCATTTCCCATTCGGTCCCAACGAACCTGTGCAGAACGGACATCCACCCTCTTCCAGTTCCAGAGGTTCAGGGGGTATATCTTCCAGTACCTTCTTGAACTCCTCCATCAAGGCGCCGGTCGTGAATGTTGTATCATTGGCAAGGTCCCCTTCAGTGATGTAGTATGCAAGTGAAGTGAATACCGGTATCCCGTCGATCTGTGGATCCTCATAATAGGCCGAGAACCTTGACCTGCAGTTATTGCAGAAGTAGACGACCTGTCCCTCGGGAGAATAGAATGGAACGAGAACTCCTTCATTACAAGCTTTACAATCAGCAAATCCTTCCATGGGACCTCACCAGAAGAGGTAACATCACGCAAGGTTTAAAATTCTACCGGAAGGGAACCTCTTCAATGGAATCGAATACCCTTTTCACCGTGTCCTGAATGTGGGCCTTCTCGGCTTCTTCATTCAAACGCTCTATGATCGCATGTGTTATGGGGTGCTTTGGCGCAGCCGTGCATCCAACGGTCCTTCTGATGGATATCTCGAAAGTACCGGATACTTTGGCAATTTCTTCAATATCCAACTTGTCAAGTCCGATCAAAGGTCTGATGATCGGATTCTTCACACCTGTGGAAACAGCCGCCATATTGGGCAGGGTCTGGGAGGCAACCTGACCCATTGAATCTCCCATGATGATCCCATCACATTCCATTTTTGTGCATAATAGGTCTGCGACCATCAGCATCGCTTTCTTGCAGAGGATGCACATATACTTCGGATTCGACATTTCTGAGAAAGATCCCAGATTGACACCATGTTTTCCTCTGAACAATCTGACCTGTCCCGGGTAGATGTCCGACAATCTCTGTGTGATATCATCCACCTTTTCCAGCTCATCATCGCCACCGAAAGGTCTGTTGTCCATGTTCAGGATAGATACGTTCGCACCTTTTTTCAGCATCAGATGAGTTGCCACAGGAGAATCGATCCCCCCTGACATGAGTGATATGTATTGCATCATGACCTCTCCAGTTCGTCTATCAGATCGCTCAGTTCAATGATATCATCCGGGTCGAATTTGAACAGATGTCTATGAGGGCAATCCTCATCCATCATTGGAACTCTGCCTGGAAGCGACATTATCAATGGATATAAGGTACATCCCTTCGGTTTGTACTTGTAGATGATACAGTCCCCGTCCTTCAAGAAGAAGCAGTGACCATTGATGTTCCTCAAGATCCTTTCTCCGTTATCATCGAAGTAGAAATCCGAATGCCCCAGGGAGGTGATCCTCTCGATATCGGCACTGGTCAATTCCATCTCGGTAGAATGGCAGCAGATGGAGCAATCCATTTTCCTGCAGACGTCACCATTCAAACCTTTCTTCCTCCATCGAGGGTGACCCCCATCTGTCCTTGATAGGTCCCGGACCTGTCATCGTAGAGCTTCTGGGGTATGGATTGAAGCTTCTGATAGGATATCTGGCATATTCTCTCATTGATGGGAAGTGCTACCTTCGCTGGACCTACATTCGTGATCGAAAAGGTCAAGGTCCCCCTGAACCCAGCATCCACAAGACCGAATCCTGCAAGCAACCCTTTTCTGATAAAGGAGGACCTCATCCAGAGGGTTGCGCAGAGGTCGTGGGGGATCTCAAGGAATTCCTCTGTTGATACCAGGCACCATTGACCGGGTTCAAGGTATGCTGACCCTATGGTCACTTTACCTTCGGGGGCCTTGAAGTATACCTCATTTATTGTGAGATCATATCCGTTCGGGGTCAGGTTCTTCTCCCTGAAAGGATCTATTTTCATGGTGCCCTTTTCGAGCCTGTGAACGATATCCTGGTCTGTTAGGATCACCATGGGTCTGGTACAACGTCAATATGTAAATTCTTTTTGGGTTATTATAACGGTTTCATAAGACGATCAGGGTCATATTTCCAGTGTGGTCTTCGAAATCCCTGGACCGTCATGAACCCTCCGGTGAGCAATAGAGATATCCATATGCAGCAATAGACGATCATGGGGAACCTCAATTTATGATGTGGTGTAAAATCCTTCAATAAAGGTCCTGTTGTATTCATTTCGATCCTTACCTCGACCCAGTCCCCAACCATTCCGATGTTCCTCTCAGAGTTGAAATAATGGTTGGATCCTTTGAGCTTGTAACTATTGAGAATGTGAAGGAACCTTTGGTTTGAACCATCCACTTCCGTTTCAATCTGACCGATCACAGTGATCTCATCACCAGATGAAGCATCCTCTATCCATGCATCATAATCTCCCGAGTTGGAATGGCCCAGATAGAAAAATGGTTCAAAGGCAATAAATGATAAGGGAAGGGAAACCAGGCCAATTATTGATATCAAGGTCAATAATAGACCGATCTTTGCCAGTCTTCTCAAAGGACGCATCCATCGAGTATCGGTATCAACTGTATTTCAACGGCTTCTTCACATGAATTCAGCTTTCTCTCATGTGTAATGAAGGTTCACTCTTCGGATCCTTTCTTCTTGGGGGATCTTTTCTTTTTCCCTCTGATGAGTCCTGTGATGACCATTATTCCTCCTATCAGGAAGATGGTTCCTGTTAAGCAGCAGCAACATGCGTTGGGACCTACAGCGACCGGAGTCGCTAAGTTCGTTTTTGCTTCGGGAAATCCCAACATGGAATCCTTCTCTACCTCAACGATTATGATGTCACCCTCATCCCCGATATCCTCGGAAGACATGAATCCGTTGTCACATCCCTTGAACTTGTATCCATAGTAGGACGTTCCCATTAGAGTGGTCTTTTCCTCATCCTTAATAGTACCAGATACTGTAATCGAATCACCGGGACCTGACGAATCGAACCAGTCGTCATATTCTTTGTCTGCATCCTGAGCTCCCATCCAGAATCCCCATGGGAGCGCAACTGAAAGGATAATCACGATGATTAGAA
>JAUVCN010000144.1 GCA_030595715.1 Thermoplasmatales archaeon | reverse complement strand
CTGTACCTCCTACTTCCATGTGATTATTCTCAATGGATATATCCTCCAACCAGTAGTTCGAATCGAGATGAATTCCATATGAATATGAATTGTAGATGGTATTATTGATAATTGTTACATCCGTGATGGAATCATACTGGTTGGAATTATCATAGTAAATCCCTATCATGTTGTCATTCATCAAATTGTCAAGGATATGAATGTCATACGAATCATCCACAGTGATCCCAATGGTCGATCTGGAAAGATTTTGACCCTGGACCGTGATGTTACTGCAGCCATGGAGAACGACCTGGCCCGCATTTCCATCCACCGTAACATCCTTTGCACCATCATGGAATATCAGATCTCTGGAATTAACATGATTTCCAGATATTTCATATGTGGACCAGGTTGAAGATAGTGGTAGGGAGACCAGACCGCATCCGAACATCTCATTGTTCAAAATAGTAGAATACCGAGAATTAATACTGAGATAGATCCCACCATAGAAGTACTGATCGAATTCAGTAGCACAATTGGTTATCGTGCAGTTCTCGATCGTGTTATAAGGTGAATAATATACCTCGACCCCATTCCCGGTGCAGTCCTCGATCGAGTTATTATGAATTCTGTTCTTCTCCGAATCATACAGGTATATTCCATCACCATGGTCCATGATCAGGTTGTTGTCAATTTCATTTTTATCGGAACGCTGAATATCTAGACCAATTTCTGAGTTGCGTATCAGATTTCCATTTATCCTGCAGCGAATCGATCGCTCCATCTTGACAGATGTCTGCTGATCAATGATCGTATTGGAAATCAAATTTCCAAATGATCCACTTCTTATATAGAGTCCTTTTGATCCTCTGATGATCGTGTTTTCGGTTATATTTGAATTGTAGAATACATATGCAAAGATACCAACATCTGTGTGATCAAATCTATTGTCCCTGATATTGGACATATCAAGATATCCGAAATAGCACCCATATGAAAATATCGAATAGAATGAATTATTGTGAATGTGTATTCTGACCTTGTGATCGTTGTACAAGGAATCATAGATGTAGATTCCCATGTAACTGTAAGAGAAGTTGCATCTCATTATCTCAATATCATCGTATCCATATGTTGATGATATACAGGTGTTGCGAGCCCTGAACCCAAGATCTGATACGGTCACATTTGACGCTTTGATATACAATGCGGTATCCTTTGAAGAGATCACCGAGAGGGTGTCACTCATCCCGGAGATATCCATGGACCTATTTATGTAGAAGGTTCCACTAAAATTCCCTTCGGGAAGAAAAAGCGTTCCTCCTTCTGCAGTTGAATCGATATTTGCCTGTACGTCATATGTATCGAGTGGAGGATATTCATCATCGGATCCCGTTCCCATTGTGACGGTATCATTTTGGATCATCGAAATACAGGTTCCACTGATCAAGATGGAAACCATCAAGAAAGCTCTTCCCCACATCTTAAATCCCTCTGAATGGTAATGTCGGACCCATTATAAAGCAATTTTTTATGATAATCTGATATGAATGAGCGCATTCATATCAAAATGTAGAGTCTCCTCATTACCCCATTAATCGCATTCTATCCAGTTTCTAATCATTAACTGTTCCAATTGGGCGGATGCTTTGCATTTCCAAATTAATTCTTTACAAAATAGACTCTTACGATCCGCATAAAGGGTTGCTGCCTCGAGCTCTGCATCCGGACGAACGGGTCATTCTTTATCGATCCCGGTTCCATCTACGATCACTTCTTTCCTTGGGTCCTTCAGCTCTCTGACAAGTGGTCTGTAGGAATCTTTCGGTTCCGTCTTTGGTGTGTCTTTTCCTTTAAGCGCCACACCGATGATGATCATCAGAACGATCATGAATATGCCGATGAAGATAGCACATGATACCGGAACGATCACGGAGGTCATAGTGGATAGATCAAGTCCATCTTCAGACCTTTCCCTTGCTCTTTCCGGGTCATAGGGGTAATGATCCAGTTTCAATCCGGTCGTTGAATCATCCTCATCCATGTAATAGTTCCATTCATCAGGATACCCGTCCCCATCGGAATCAACAGATGCCGCAGGGTCGTTCGGGAATGCATCGGAATTATCGCCGACCTCATCTTTATCCGTATCGTTCCATTCATCAGGATCACCACGAAACTCATCAAGTTTCAGACCTGTGGAGGAGAACTCCTTATCAAAGGTTCTCTCGTTCCATTCATCCGGGTATCCATCTTCATCATGATCCTTTGAAATGTCCGGATCGTTTGGAAATGAATCCTTGTTGTCTCCAACCCCATCTCCGTCAGTATCGTTCCATTCCCTTCTATCATCGGGGAACATGTCAGTATTATCCCCAATTCCATCGCCATCATCATCGTTCCATTCCAGCGGATCGTTCGGGAACTCATCTTCTTCATCGTCCCCATGTCCATCTCCATCGGCGTCGATCCATTCTCTGTAATTACGCGGAACCTGATCTATTGTTAAATTAGTGATCGAGTCCTCGGGTCCGTAACCATCATTCCATTTCTCCGGATGATCATCCTGGTCCAGATCAACACTTGCTGATGGGTCTTCAGGGAAATCATCCATATTATCGGGAACACCGTCGCCATCCGTATCCTTCGAGAAGAAAGGATTGTCCGGATAGAGATCAACGGAGTCAATTACATCGTCACAGTCTCTATCGAACATCCTGAGGTAGATATCCCTGGAACAATGGCGGTCATCTACCCACGCTATCAGGTCCTTGCCAATTACCAGTGATGATTTATTTGACCGGCTTTGGGTCAGCTGGATATTATCCTTTGATGTGGGATCATACATGCAGATATCATCGTTTTGGCCATCATCATCTATCCAGATCACCCTGTTCCCGAGGATCTTGGGGCATGTCTGGTTCGAACTTTCATCCGACAATCTTCTCTCGGTATTCGATCCGGTATCATATGAATGGATGCTCCAATTCCCGGTCCTGTTATCCTGCCATACTATCATATCACCATCTATATCTGGTGAGGTCTGATCATAGGGATCATCAGTTATCCTGTATTCTTCTTTCTCTTCCAGATCGTAAAGGAATATGTCGCGATTTCCGAACCTGTCATCTACCCAGGTGATCCTTCCCCCATCGATAGAGGGTGATGTCTGGTTTGATGAACCATTTGCGATCATTATCATATGATCCTCATTCATATCATAGCCGTAGATATCTGAATTACCCTCTCGCTCATCGACCCATACAACAATATCATCTGAAATACAGGGGTTATGCTGGTCCGAACCACTATCGGTCAACTTGAGCCGATCTCCCGTATCTGTCGATCCAACGTAAATATCCTGATCGCCATCTGATCTGTCTGACCAGACCAAAGTGTTATGACCATAGGAAAGTCCATCAGCATCAGGTATGTCCATCATCATTTTTCTTGTATACGGGTTATCTGAATTGTAACCGAAATATTTCAATTTTGAAATGTAAGTGGACCTGATACCTACATCTATCCAGGACAGGTCCTCATCAAATATCACAGGGCTTTTCCCTACTGTGGTCTCATTCGTGATACGTATCTCCGGAACGATATCCAGATCGAACATGAACAGTTTATTTTCCCTATCCAAGGGATAACTATTGTAAGAATTATAATACTCGTACCAGACAATTCTACTTCCAAAGATGTCCGCTCCAAAACTATCAGCTCTATCTTCTGTGATCCTCTTTCCCTTGTTCGTGGTAAGATCGAGAATGTACAGAGGGTCACGTGAATTGGTGGGATCATCTGCCCAGAGGATCCTGTCTCCCTGGATCTCAATACCCCTGATATCTGAAACATGCTCTGTAACCCTTCTTTCTTCCTTTGTTGTGATATTGTAGAGATATATTGAATCTGACCTGCTGCTTTGATAGTAACTATGTCTCTGGTCTATCCAGACGATCCTGTCCCCATCGACCCTAGGAGTAAATTGATCCTCCTCATAATGTGTCAGTGGAGTTTCCACACCGGTCAAGATGTCATACATGAAAATATCACTGCTATCATATCTTTCATCTGCCCAGACGATCACATTTCCAGATATATCAGGATCATGTTGATCGGTGATATTATCGGTTATTCTGATCTTCTCTCCGGATGATATATCATACATGAAAATGTCATAATGACCGTCAGTCCATCGATCTATCTCCTCATCGACATATTGGGAGAATACTACCCTATCTCCATGAATGGAAACATCATCATATCCATTCAATCCGGAGATCAACATCGATTCTTTTCCTGTTCGAACATTGTATCCATACAGGTCCCAATCATCCGCATTCCGGTCACTACGTTTGTCCTTCCAGACTACCCATTCTCCGTGGATCTGCGGATGGAATTGGGATGCATCATCATCAGTTAATCTAATCTCTATACCTGTCAAGATATCCAGGAGATAGATATCGCCACTCCTGCGATAGGTAACGAGGTCTTCGAATATTGAAGGGTGTTGGATATATTGATCATCTTCCATCAGGATCCTTTCAACCGCTTTCTGGTTCGGATGCCCCTCGGACCATGACGAAAGAAGAGGAACGGATGATGCCATCAGGATCAGTGAACAGAACATGACCGAAAATAATGGCCTTCTACATCCTTCTTCCATACAAAAGGATCGATCTGTGCTGAATATAAACTTATGGGTATTTTCATATAAATATATTCGACATTGGCAGAAGTTTATTGGTTTATGAACATCTTACCGAACAACGATATGGACTGGTTTTCGAAACCGTGATATCTATAATGTTTGTATCCATCACCATCCAGGGATTGGATATGGACCTGAGGTCTGCAAGGAAACTAACCGCGGCATTGCTACCGCTCATTTCATTGGGACTGATAATTACATCATTCGTTACGGATGATTGGTATTCGGCCTATCATCTGGATGGTGAAAAGAGCGAGGGATCGATCTGGTCAGAGCACAGGGTCGAATACGGCCTGAATGGATTCGTTCACGTTAATGTATGGTCCGGAATACTGGGTGATAATTTCAAGCGGGAGGAACATGGATATGAGGGTGAACTGGAGGAACTGACCGATCATGATCTGACCTCGCTCATACTGATGATATTACTCCATATCCCACTGTTGATCATCGGTTTCGTATCCGCATTGAGAAATGGGCGATCAGTTCTACCCATCATGCTTGCCCTCATCATATTGATCGGATCGATCATCGTTATCTACCAGACCTCAATGAACTTTGAAGGGGCGGTCCATGATCATATCGACGATGGTCTTCCTCCGTCCGGGATCTTCCTCGAAGAGGAGGTCAAGGAGGGATTGACGAGATCCGGAAGTTTCGGGATGTCATACTACCTTCTTCTTCCGACCCCATTCATTCTGTTCCTATCCATTATCCTGTTGATAGACATTGGCAGGGAAAGGGAGCCTACCAACAGGGATATCGAGAAAGGGTTCTTCAGGAACTGATCCCGGCTCGATTGTAAGTTGTTTATAGTCTGTCATCCATCAAGAAACGGGGAGATAATGGGATCGAAGAGCAATGTGATAGGCACCAGGAGCAGGATCCAGAAGAATGGTTGCGAGATCACGATCCAGACAGATGATAATCACCATTCACAGAACGACAAGGTCACTGGCTCCATCATCATCCGGACCGGTGATCCCGAGCTATGCGGCAGCGGTCTTTACTTACAGTTGATCGAGTTCTCGGAGGATACGAACCGATCCGAATTCGGTTGGACCAGAACGACCAGGGTCCGGTCCATTGATTCCGTGGACCTTTCCGGACCGTTCAGGTTCCTTCCCGGGACATTGAACAGGTTCGACTTCTGTGTGGACCTTCCGATGAACTGCAGATTGAGCGATAAAGATGGCGGATGGTATCTGGGAGTCGACCTCATCATCCCCGATGTGGAAGATCCGATGGAGTACCTTGTTCTCGATGTTGGACCTTCGGAGGAGATCATGGCAGTTATAGATACGATAGAAGAGGACATGAGGTTCCATGAAAGGATCAGAAGAAGGAAATGGGACCCGGGGACAGGAAGGATACATTTCCAGTTATTTCCTCCGAGAGCCCTTCAATGCGAGTTCGATCTCATCGCTCTCGAGCTTGAGCAGACCATCGGAGGGGGAGTGAAAGGGGATATTATGTTCGACCTGCAGGAAAATTCGTTCCTGGATTATATCAGGTCCATAAAGGGATTGGACCGGGTCAGAAGATATATGGAACTTGTCGAAGGAACGGTCCTCCTTCCGGATGGTGAGAGGAACGGTCCGATGATCATGGAAGAGGTCCTGAGAAAAATGAGATATGTTCTGAAGTCGGGAGATCACGATTGTTAATTCGATCGAAAAGAGATCAATTCCTCTTGTGAAATGGATCGAAAGAGGATATCAACCGGTAACATTTAAATTGCTTGAAATGAATTCTTCAATCGAGAAGGGGATGAATTGAGGAATTGTGATGAACAGTAGCCAATCTCTTATTGAACTCCTCAGCGATGAGCATATGTTGAAGATACTCTATGCAACCAATGAGACTCCAATGTCCATTACCGATCTGAGCCATGAATTCGGGATCTCGGTGACTGCATGTTACAGGAGGATCGAGCTCCTGCAGGAGATGGGTATCGTCACAAAGGATCACGAGATCCTATCCAAGAAAGGAAGGATGATCAAGCTCTATCGATCCAATATAAACAAGATCGACCTACTCTTTGAAAATGGGAAGATGGCCTTCGAACTGTCCATGGACAATGGGGAAAAGAAAAGCATACTCAGAAATATCCTGACGGAAATGGATGTCGAATGCGAATCCGATCTCACCCATCACAATATCTCCAACTTCCAT
>JAUVCN010000193.1 GCA_030595715.1 Thermoplasmatales archaeon | reverse complement strand
CTTCTGCAGGCACAGGTGAGGGTGAGAAAGAAAAGGACCAGGAGGATCAAGGAGCTCACAGAGATCGTTGGGATCGAGCCGACCACCAACGAGATAGTATCCAACAAGGTATATTTCTGGAATCCAGCCAAAGATGAGTTCAGGTTCTCGGGACATTCAAGGCTGTACGAGAAGATCATGGACCGCGAGGGAATGACACAGGAGCAGATCATAGAGGAGGTCAACAGGCGGGCAGATGTTCTAAGATGGCTGGCATTCAAGGATGAGACCAATTACGTAAGCGTCGCAAAGGTGGTTAACGAATATTACAGGGACCCATCCCCACTTGTGGAAAGGGCCAGGTCCGAGCTGATCTCATTGAGGATCAAGAAACCCGATCTCAAGCTGTAGACTATTTTTCTGTGATCGGATACACCTTTGTCGATCCATCCTCGGAGATGTGGGCAAGTTCAATTCCAAGTCGTTTCGCTGCCTCAAAGATCCGATCGTCCCTGTAGAACTCACCGTAAACGATCTTCTCTATCCCGGAATTTGCCATCAGTTTGAAGCAGTTCCAACAGGGGCTTGCCGTGACGTAGGTCTCACCGCCCTTCAATGATATACCGTTCCTGGCAGCCTGAGCTATGGCATTTGCCTCGGCATGGACGGTTCTGGTGCAGTGTCCTCCCTCCATCATGTGGCCAACCTCATCACAGTGTGGCATTCCCCGGATCGAACCGTTGTAACCGGTGGCAAGAATGGTCCTGTCCCTGACTATGACGCAACCAACGTGTTTTCTGTGGCATGTACCTCTTGTGGCTATCTGCCTTGCGATCTTCATGAAGTATATATCCCAGCTGTCCCTTTCTGGTTTCTCACCCTCGTCGAAGACGATCTCCCATCTTCCATCTCCAACGGGGATCTCATGGTCGCTTTCTGCCATATTCTGGTGAAGGCAATTCTGATATTTTAAAAGCACTGGAGGAACTATCAGTGCATTGTTTTTATATGACATTGACGATATTTATCATCGATAGGTTTGAAAACGCTTCTATCTTTCACCGGAAAATCATATGTCCGTAATGGGTTCATATGGTTCATATACAACCTCGCAAGGCCGCTGCCCCCATGTTGGATAAAGAATTTTATCTACAGGGTGGGGGGCGCTAATATCGGAAAGAGGGTGTTCATTGCACCATATGCGGTGATTGACCCTGTTGCTCCGGAAATGATCTACCTGGAGGATGATGTTTTCATAGGTTGGGGAGCAATAATACTCTCCCATCAGGTGGACCAGAACCCATCTTCTATGGGAGTGGAGAGAAAATACATTGTGAGAGAGGTTCACCTGAAGTTTGGTTGCTTGGTAGGGGGCCTAGCCCCCGTGAGTGGGGGCGTGACGGTGGGGGAAGGGGCAGTCATCGCATCCAATTCACTGGTATTGAAGGATATAAGGCCGCACACCCTCGTTAAAGGGGTCCCGGCAGTAGAGGATAAATGAACAGTACAAATGGAACAATGCCTGTTCGACTTTGGATACCTTTTATTTATACGACGCGTATATTCGGTATGGGTTCTGTCATGAGTAGACCATCGAGGGTATTTTTCGCCGCTTTGTTCGTTTTGGTCCTGATATTTCCGACCGTTATCAACGGTGGGTCGGGTGATGAAGGGACAGATGGTATCTACGATAAGGTTTACGATGAGATGGATCGTGAACCAATATTCGATGAGGTGGTGGAGGTGCCTCCAGGTGGTGAGACCAGGATATTCATCAACGAGACGGGGGTTCCATCGATCCAGGGGTACAAGGGTTTTTCCTCCCTGCGATATGGAAAGATGGGCGAGGCCGTGGACCTACTCCCACAATGGCTTCAGGAGCCGTTCATCAAGAACGTGTTGAGGGCGGGTTCAAGGCCCGTGGACCTCCCAGGTGGGTCCAAGCCTACATTCGGAGATGTGGACGGAGATGGCGATGAGGATATGCTGATAGCATATGGGATGAACCTGAGATATTACGAGAACATAGGATGGGATGGCAATCCGATATTCATAGAGGGGGATATGGAGGATGAATTGGATTTTTATCTTCAGTGGATCGAAGGAGATTGGCTGTGCCCCTTACTGTATGATATTGATGATGATGGTTTCTCCGAATATATCTTATGCGACTCATATTCTATTATGCTAATAAGGCATCCAAGAATGGAGGGAGAACACACGATGATCAATATATTGACGATGCCCGGTTTGGACAATCTATCACCCACCGTCCTTGAGTGCATCCTTATCGTGAACCCGGAGGAGGGGGATTATTACGAGCTTACATTTGCATATGGAGACCAGATGGGGATCGTCAGGACGATGACGATCGATATATATTCGGATTTCAGCGGTATATATACATCCAATACCAAATACGTTCTGTCCGGGATCATTCCAATGGTAAACTACACCGCACCGAGAACTTATAGATCACCCTGGACAGATTCCAATTATTATGGAAACGACGGATTTCCCGACCTGATGATAGGGTCCGGAGATGGGAACATAATACATTACGGGTTCACGGGAAGGAATGAAAGGACTTTGAACTACGAGAAAAGGAATTCGATGTTATCCGTCTCAAACCACAAGGGACCAATAACACCTGGCCTGATAGACATGGATGGCGACATTAATCAGGACCTTATCCTCGGTACCGGGGATGGGAAACTCCCAATATACAGGGACCTTGGATCCATATTCTATCCTTACTGGAAGCCCATGCCATCGGTACCCCTGTTCGAGATAGAGAACTACAGGTCCTCGTTCGACAACGTACTGATGGTTTACCACGAGGATAGCGTTTCAAGGTACCTGGACTCCATAATATACCCCCCATATCCCAAATACAGGGATGAGATAG
>JAUVCN010000157.1 GCA_030595715.1 Thermoplasmatales archaeon | reverse complement strand
CCGTAAACCCTGTCGTTTTGAACGTTGGGCGCACGCTCCCTTCCGTCGATCTGTCTATCCGCCAATTCTCCGCTCCATCCCTCCACCCTGTAAGCTATCAAAAGCCGTCCGAACTGCCAGGCGAACGCCATCTCGGAAAGGGTCCCCGCCCCTCCACCCACGGCGATAACAGCATCTGAATTTGCAATAACGGAGTTCCTCATGAGCCCCAATCCGCTTGGGATGGCGATGTCAATGAATTGATTGGCCCCTTCCCTGGACCTGGAGGGCAGGATCCCAATGATGTCCCCTGAACTGTGTTTATCTGATGCTCTCCCGCCCCTGGACGCGGCCTCCATTATCCCACCGTAGCCGCCCGTAATTATGCGGTAGCCGTTATCTATCAGGGCTTTCCCCAATTCGAACGCAAGCTCGTATATGGGGTCATCCTCATTGATGTCTCCCGCTCCGATTACCGCGATAAGAGGCCGATCATCCAATCTATCACCGGGAATATATCCGTTTGAGTGAATGATATAGGTTTCCTCCATCCTGATGTTTCAAGGATCATGACCTATACCGGGAAACATAATAATGCCAGATAGGCGATATGTAGACTGGGGGCGAGGAGAAAAAGGTGGCTATGTTATGGAGGAGATATCCTGAGGTATGCACCCGTTCTCATCCTCCTGTCCATACTTTTCATGGGCCTCTCCACTATTCCTGTGAGCTCTGATGATGAAATTGACCTGAAAGAGGCTTTGGTCGAGGAGGAAACAAGGACTGAGTTCTCCCTGGATGATAGATATCTAAGGGTCCAGGGGGACGAAGAGCTTCTTGAGGCAAGGGACTTCTTCGAATGGAATGGGTCGGGGACGGAAGAGGACCCTATCATCATCAGGGACATATCATTCCGGGGAAACAGCTACAATCCCGCATTTAGACTCGACAACACATCCCTTCATCTGATCCTGGAAAATTGCACGTTTATAAATGGAAACTTGAGAGATATCGAGATCGAGGAGTACAGATATTCCGAATGGGACCTGTTCCTCAGAAATTGTTCGAATGCCACCATAACCAGACACGATCAGCCATACTTCAACTTCCTCTATGATCAGGTATACTTCAGCTTCCTCGATTGTGAAAAGATCAGGATCATCGACAATGAAAATGGGCATTTTACCTTCTACGGGTCCCGGGATTCGATCATTGAAGGCAATCGGAACATATGGACTGTGTCGGAGGATGGCAACGGTTTTACCATCCATAATAACATCTTCACTTCGCACGGACCAACACTGACAAGATCCGAGAAATTGAATATCAGCGGAAATACATTCATCGGAGAGGGCATGGAAGTGATGATGATCGAGTCCTGTGATGACATTTCAATGTACAACAATAATTTCACTAATTATTTCTTCTACATCTCGGGTGAAGGGACATTTCCAACGAAGTTCAATATTGGAAACAATACGATCAATGGTCAACAGATCATACTGTTGCAGAATGAGAGGTTCGATGGTGCGGTTTACACCGGGGACCTGGGTTACATTATCCTGATGAACGTCTCCGGCCTGTCTATTGGAGATCATCACGAACCAACTAACCTCATCGGATTGCAGTTGTCGAATTGCAGGGAGATCATGGTGATCAACACATCCGTTGAATGTGGATACAACTCAATTACCTTCTCCAGATCGAAAGATATCGATGTGATTGGGTCGACCCTCTCTTCCCGTGGAACGGTTTTGCAGATCGATGAATGCGAGGATATCGAGGTATCTAATTGCTCTATCCAGTCCACCTATTACTCGTCCTATGCCCGTTTGGATTCCTCCGACCACATCAGTTTCATTCAAAACAACATGACTGGCGGCTGGCCGATATCGGTATCAAATTGTAACTTCACCCTGTTCAAGAATAACACCCTGGGCGGCTATTACAGCGGAATAAACCTGGTAGGGACATGCATGCATAACCGTATCCTGGACAACAGGATCAGCTGCGGCTTCATCGGGATCTACCTGGACGGCGGGTCCCTGTCCTCGTTGGAGATCGGAGGCGGGAATACCATCGCTGGTTTGCCCATCATGTATCTGAAAGGAACCTTCGATCCGGGGCTTCTGCCCGATGGAGACATTTTTCAACTTATGATATTTGACCTTCATGATCAGGATGTCAGCGAGTTATCGAAATACTCATTCTATGGCGGTATCTCCGTCCACTATTCCAGTGACCTGATCTTCGATTCCCTGAACATCTCAAGTGGTTTCAATTTCATGTTGAAGAACTGCGAACGTATCCGGATAAATAATTCCGCCATACGCGGGGACGGGATCAAGATATCGGGAGGAGGTTACAGTATCATCGAGAACTGCACATTTGAGGAAGGGTCCTCCGGACTTCAGGTAGAGGATGCATGGGATATCACATTCCAGAACAACATCATATCAGACGTTCACAGAGCGATCGAGATCGAGGACACTACCGGGATCAGGATGATCGGAAACGAGATGCTCGGGGACCTGGGCTTTTTTGATTTCAAAGGATGTGAAGAGATCGAGTTCATCGACAATACAATATCCCACACTCAGGGAGGGCCAGTTTTTCACGAATGCATTGATGTTGTATTCAATGGAAACCATCTGAGAGGAAAGCACATGAGGGCGAATTTCATGGACTCTCAGGTAGTGAGGATATCAGATAACTGGATGCAGGGATCCAGCGGAGTTTACCTGAGTAGAGTGGATGATATCAGGATCATGGACAACTACTTCTCGGATTCGGAATACAATTCCATATCAGTGGGAACCGCCTCAAATATATACGTCAACAATAACACCATTGAAAATGGAAGATATGGCATTACGTTGTATGGATGTGAGAACTTCACCATCAGTGATAACCACATTAATGATAATTATCGGAAGGGCATCTCCATCTATCGAGCGGATCGAGGGTATATAATTGGGAATGAGATCATCAATAATGTAATCGGATTGGAAGCTGAGATGGTATCTGATGTGATGATAACGGGTAACAACTTCGAGAGGAATGAACATATTGGCTTGAGCCTCAATAGGGGGGCGAACAATTTCACTATTTGGGCAAACACCTTTGACAGGAACCACGATTCAACCGAACACAAGGATGTCGAAAGATATCAGGCCTCCGACTACGGAAAGAACAACACGTGGTTCATGGAGTTCGGCGGGGGCAACATGTGGAGCGACTGGAGGGGAAACGACAAGGATGGGGACGGATTCGTTGACGACATGTATCTGATCAACGGGTCCGCGGGATCCTACGATGAGAAACCGCTGGTATGGGAACTTGAAGGGGAGGAGGTGAACGGGGGGGTGCTGGACCTATCTTCCGGGACGTGGTGTTTTGTAATGATCATCGCGTTTGCCGCTCTGGTCTTTCTAATTGGAAAGATATTGCGGGAGGGAAGTTACGATCAAGATAAGAAGGAGAATATGTAGAACATATAGCCTAACTTTTACATATAAATGCAGATGAGTGTCAAAGTGAGGCTTCTCCCAACATTGAGAGGCTTAGATCAGAGTTAATCTATCAAAGTTGGGATATCGGCAAATTAAATAGGGGCTATTGCTTTTCGAGCAATAGCTCAGTGGGCCCATAGGGTAGTCTGGATCTCTATCTGGGGAACTTTTCAAAAAAGTTCCATCAAAACGTTTGTAGCACATCAGGCTACTATGGGGCCACACATAAGGAGTGTTGACGACTGTCAACACTCCATGGACCCATAGGGTAGTCTGGATATCCTTCTGGCCTTCGGAGCCGGGGACTGGGGTTCGAATCCCCATGGGTCCGCTCATTATTTTGGGCTAATCCTAAATTTACATGGAAACATATATATAATTAAACATCAGAAGATCAACCTCATCAAATTCCGATCAAACAGATATTTAATGGTTTTTTCTTATGAGTCAAGGCGTTTGATCCGAACCATTTCTACAATTAACTGAATCTGTTTTCGAAGTAATAACCGAACATATATGCTATTTTCGATTATAATCTACATAAATTATAATTATTGGACATAGCATATAGAATATCGGTTGGAAGCAATCAGGATCGGATTATAGCGTGAGGGATGGGGGGAATCACTTCCGGTCCTGTTTCAGATGATTCCAATTGAGATAGAGGTGTGTGGAATGAACAAGCTATTCGCAATTGCACTTGTATTGTTATTACTGACAACTGGATTCTCTGTGTTGCCTGAAGAATCTTCTATGATAAATGCCACAAGAGAGGAAACGCGGGGATTTGAAGATTGGACCATGAACATGAATATATCCGAGATCGCTGAGGCGAGTTATATTGGAGAAAGAATTGATGATAGAACAGGAATGGATATTTCTTCTGCAGGAGATGTAAATAATGATGGCATAGATGATATCATAATTGGAGCACCTTACGACAGTGAAGGAGGCACTCCAGCTGGACAAGTATATCTGATATTTGGAAAAAACACAGATTGGGCGATGGATACAAACCTCTCGAATGCGGATGCGTCATTTCTCGCTGAATCTTCAGGCAATCAATTTGGAAGATCAGTATCTGGTGTTGGAGATGTCAATGGCGACGGGATAGATGATATTCTCATTGGTGCCTGGTATAAAGCTGATTTAGGTCCTCAAACCGGGAAAACCTACCTGGTATTTGGAAAAGCTACAGGTTGGGCGATGGACACAGATATTTCCACCTCAGACGCTTCTTTCATAGGAGAGGGGTCGAATGAGTATTCTGGAGGATCAGTTTCAGGAGTTGGAGATGTAAATGGAGATGGATTAGGCGATTTCATCATCGCTGCTAGAATGCAAAATGGTGGAGAGACATATCTATTCCTTGGAAAGAACTCTGGATGGACAAATAATGTTAGCCTATCGACGGCTGACGCCTCCTTCACAGGAGAAGCAAATGGTGATGAGGCAGGTTTTATTGTATCAAAAGCAGGTGATGTTAATGCTGATGGATACAATGATTTTCTTATATCGGCTCGTGGAAATGATGAAGGAGGTTCTTCCG
>JAUVCN010000129.1 GCA_030595715.1 Thermoplasmatales archaeon | reverse complement strand
AGGATGAGGGAGAAGAATGGGAGGACGAGGAGGAATGGGAAGAGTTTGAAGATGAGGGCTGGGATGAATGATACGGGTCATTCTCCCAATGTTCCAAAAAAAGACTGGATATATCATTACCATCTTTCGCCATTCAACGGGTAAATATTATTAAGGTCGAACATGTTTGATAGCATATCAGTGAATTTTCATTCTCGATCAAGGGGTAAATAGATGACCATGGGGCTCAAGATCCACAAGATGATGCGGGAAGATATCAAGGACAAAACCGAGATCGTCGAGGAAGCCGAAAGGCGAAGGGAAATGTCCGACTCTATCCTTGATATCATCTACAACAGGATCATGAACAAGAAAGTGGTGAAGGACCGCGATCTAATCGAAGAAAATGAATGATTTTTTTTATCTCATCTCCTTTATATAATAAGAAAGCTTTAGACGGTTTGAACTTTAGAATGGCTTCGGGAAGATCATGGCCTACTTCCTTTGGCAAATATTCTGAATACGAGGTGTTCATATGCTTAGAATGTGTAGAGAGCATGGCTTCTTTAGAAGTGAAGAATGTCCAGTCTGCGGAGAGGAAGGCAAATTCTTAATGAGCTCATACGAACTCGAATCCCTTGGAAGGATCATGGCGGGAATACTCAGACATTTCCCCGATAGGTTCCATCTTGATATGGATGAAGAGGGATTCATTGATATCTACAAGATCGTTTCCGCAATAAAGAGAAAGAGGGGCGACAGGATGAGATGGCTCAGACCCACCCATATCATTGGACTGGTGGAGACGGACCCGAAAGGAAGATATCAGGTAGATAACAACCACGTAAGGGCAACTTACGGTCACTCCCTCGACCTTTCAATGAGTCTTCCCACAGACAATATACCTGAAAGATTATACTACCCCACCACCCCGGAAGAGCAGGACTCTGTCCTCAGCAACGGTCTCACTCCGGAGGATCGGAAAATGGTCCATCTTTCAAAGATATGGGATGACGCGTACGAGGCCGGAACCCATAGAGAAGGACCCGACCCAGTGATCCTGAAGATCGATGCCGAGACAGCCCTTAACAACGGAATAATCATCCAGAGGGCAGGAAAGACGGTGTTTACCGTCGAGGAGATACCTGCTGAATTCATCTCTCTTTCAGATGAAAAGGATATGGAACTCTCGCGCCAGGAAATGGAAGATAGAAGGAAGGACATCTATTATCAGGGACCCCGGGATGAGGAAAAGAAAGAGGAAGAGAAGAGTGAGGACGAACCTGATGACATCGATCATATCCCTGATGAGGATGAAAATATCCCGGACGATGATATGTCGGATGAGGACCTGTCCACAGAAGATGACCAGACCGATGAGGACCTCAATATTCCTGATGATGATATCACCGATGACGATCTCAACATCCCAGAAGATGAAGACCTCAAATAGTATTCCTCTTCTCATAAATGGTTAAATATGACCTTCCGATTAGGCGTATTCCCGGACCGTATCCGGACCCAATTCAACTGCAGAGGTAGCTCAGCCCGGTAAGGCGCGAGACTGGAAAAGACTTCGCTGTCATCCGGACATCTCGTGGGAGCAATCCCTCGGGGGTTCAAATCCCCTCCTCTGCGCTTTTTATCCTATTCATCACGATCAATGTCCAATTCTTGAATAGGATCCAGAGGGTGGATCTGGGGACATGTGAAAAATGGAATTTTTCACGTGTGTGCACAATCTGTGATCGTGCAAACATTTGAACCTTGGTCTTCGAAACACCACATTAATTACCGTGTTTCGAAGTGCGCACCATTTCTGAACAACCATGTTGCGAGGAAATTGCTGCTGCATCAAATCCCCTCCTCTGCGCCACCTTTTTTTTTTACCATGCAGTAGTATAAAAACATAAAAATAATGGCCAGACAAATCTTTGATTTGTTGAGGTTCTCCTTTCGTTAATTTTACAACAGTTTGGAGAATGGCGCGTCATATCAATTAGATGCGATGAAAAATAATTTCATATTGAAATGAACCGTTTTTCATCTCAGTCTTGACATTGAAATGAAATTTAAATGCCAAGGCCAGTAAAATCTCTGATTTTACGATGGGGTAGCATTTTGGTAACGATGATCACAAGACAATGCTACCCCTCCCCTCCTCTGCGCTTTTTATCCTACTCATCACGATCAATATAACAGAAGGGGAAAAGCCAGAAAAAACGCCATTTCATCAGATACTAACAGTTTTTATCATGTTTGAGGCTATATCATCTCATGCGACCTGTCCCTTTCAGTCGTCATATCGCAAATTATATATCAAGTAGTGGAGTACTTATCGAGAAGTTACTGGGTGGAGCAATATGGCACCTTCTGCAGCACTACAAAGGCTCGAAAGAGTTGAAAAGTTCCTTGACAGCATCGATAAGGTAACTACACCAAATGACCTCCAGGAGCCATTTAGGTCCCTCTGGTTAAGGGCACATGGAGAAAAACCAACTTTGATGTCAGACGAGAGACAGGAGGCCATGCTATCAGGCGGTTTTTCACAGGAGCTGTTCGGTGATGTTGAGATATCGTCCGCTGAAAAGAGACCCGATTCCAAGGGAAGCATCGAATTCATTTCCCCGAAGGATGTCGGCCCAACGATTGAGATGGAAGTAGAAGAAAACAAGGTAACCTTCAAAATGGCCGCCGACAAGGACCTCAAGAACATCGAGGCAAAGGAGAAAGCGGCCAATGGTATGATCGAGCTTCAGAATCACATCAAACCACTCAGCGGTCTGGGCGGAGAGGTGGCAAAGGTTTGTGAAGGCATTACAGATATTGCCAGAGATTACAAGGACGGTAACTTCGGTAAGGCCATGGACCTGAGCAGAATATTGAAGAAGAAGGTCGACACAGATGATTTCAGAAGATCGGTAGTTGTGGAGCTCCAGAAGAAAATAGGAGAGTATTCCGAACTTGGAGGCGACACGACCAAGGCGAAAGATAAGTTCAAGGAACTTGCGATCTCATTAAAGGATGGGGACCAGGATTTCATCCTCATCGCCGGGGATGTCAATGCTCTTGCCGAATACGCCATCAAGGATATCGTCGAAGAAGAGGTCATTGTCCAGGTCAAAGGCGCACATGAGGAAAAAGAGGCTCCGAAAACGAAAAGGACCCTCAAGCGGAAGATCGTTCAAAAATTACCGGAAAAGACCGAAGAGAAGGAAGCTCCGAAAGAGGAGAAGATCATACTTGATGAGGAAGAAGGACCTGATCCGGTAGAAGAGGATAAACCTGTCATCAAGATCGTCACTGTCAAGAAACTTGTTCCTGTTCAGAAGGTCAGGAAGGAAAGAAAGGAATACAGAAAACAGATCAAAAAGGACATTCCAAAGGACAAGCCGAAGGTGGAACTCGAAAAAGATGAAACACCCGAGAAACCGATCGTCAAGGAAGAGACCGTCGAAGAAGAGATATCAGCACCAGAGGTCGAACCGGAAGCCGAGGTCCGGGAGATCAAAAAAGAAAAAGCGCCCATGGAAAAGGCAGAACATGAAGCTTCTGCCGATGGAACTCCGGTCGGATCCATACAGAATGCATACAAGAAATATCAGTTCGTATATAATGCCAGTATTAAAATGAACGAAGCTGGGAAGGATGTCTCACAGATATTCGATCTGATGACATTTGCGGAGCAGGCAAGACAGAAAGGTGAGATGAAGACCTATGTCGGCGTATGCAACCAGATGGAAACCATGCTCATCCAAATTCAGACCAAAGGTTAAGGGTAAATCCTCACATGAAAAGGTAACCCTTAAATAAAAACCCGCTGCTTTTTTATCATTACCTGCAAGGGCGAAGGTATGAAAGATGGAAGGATAAGGAATTCCGTTATTGGAGCATCGGATCATGACGTGTCCAGTGCCTTTTCAAGGTGGGAAGCTTTATCTATTGTATCAGTAATACCCAAACCCCACGTGGTACACTTAGGTTTACTAGTGTAGGTATTATCGATGGAGGGAAATCATGCGTAAAGGTGTTTTAGCCCTTGTCTTGTTCGGACTTCTCGTGACTGTGAGTATGTTTGCATTCGTGAAGACGCCACAGACAAATGCAGTAGCGATGGAAGACGATACGGCAACAAGGACAGACCCATACAACCTACTTACTGATTATCGGGATACTCAGTGGAACGGTTGGAACATTGACGATTACGAGAACCCATGGAACCAGCAGTGGCACAACTGGAGCACATATCGTATGAACGAGATGTACGACCAGACCGAATTCTGGCTCCGGTGCAAGAACATGACCGAGGATTATCAGTGGCTTGATGATATCAATGCCACCACGAATGGTGATGAGGTCGGACTAATGAAGGAGGATCTGAACCTCACACAGTCCTATGATGATCCCATGAACTTCACATATCCAAGGTCGGACAAGCAGTTGACAGCCAAGTATTACGAGGAGATGAACCATATCGGTGTCATCAACATGACCATCAATCCCCTTGGTCTTCTCCCCAACCCAACCTCCTGGACCAACCCACTTTTGGGTGCTGGTAAGGAAATAAATGTCGAGGTATGGGTGGATACGGATGGCGATTATGATTTCGAGGATCCATCACCAACTGCAAGCATCGAGGGTATGATGCGCTTTGACTTCAACTGGTGGGACACACCTTTCGATCCTGCGAACCCCGTGGGAACCATCGAGCCGTATACCACAGTGGCCCGGGAGATGAACAGTCCAACCAATAGACAGATGGAGGAGTTCGCCGACGGTATCGGTTACTGGCTCGATCTCGATGATGATGGGCATCCGAACATACCCGGTGACATACAGGGTGGAAGGATCTGGGTACTTACCTGGAGAACTGACAACCAGCCTGATGACTTTGACAACAGGACAATGGACCTCCTCCTCTATTGCGGATATACCGAGAAACTCAGCTGGATATCCCTTCCATATCTCCACCCCAAACAGCTTCCTGTAGCAGACACCGGAGATGACATGGGATTCCCCGAGAACAAGGACGATTGGGAAGAGGACCCCAAGAACGTGGACCCCATCTTCAGCGATGAGTCCCCGCAGATCAAAGAGGGAGAGATCATCACATTCGATGCTACACACTCATATGACCCGCAGGATGATGTGGGAGCGGATGGTATCGGTTACGGTGCCCCTGATTGGCCCGGTCCTGATACAGGTGAGGACACCAAGTCCATTGACAACGGTTTCGATGGCGGCGATGGATGGAGATCCAATAATTATGGCGAAATGGACAGACTGAAATATCAGTGGGAAGCAAAGGTCAGCATCCCGGGATATTCCATGGAACAGACCATCAGGATAAGCGGTGGTCTTCAGAGCTCCCCAATTCTTGATTGGAAGGTCAAACTTCCTGCCATGGACCAGAGCCTTCCGGTCAATCAGCAGTTCCTTACCCTGAATGTAACTTTGACCGTTATCGACGGTGATAGGAATCAGGGGACCCATACCATTCAAGTACTTGCATACAAGTCCCAGAATGCGCCCATGGTATCCCTTACCGCAGTCCCGCAGATCCCTGCAGACTATGAGAACAGGGGAGAAGCATGGGTACTGCCACAACAGCATATCGTATTCAACGGATATGCTTTCGATCCGGATCCGAATTCTGAGCTGTTCTTCTACTGGGACATATATGGCCCTTACGGCATCTACTACCATCATGAACATACGAACATACTTGACTATCTGTTCACAGAAGATGAGATCGGTACCTGGAATGTGACCCTTACAGTATATGATGGCCCACTTGACAGTATCAACACATTATCAGGGAATAAGACCCTTGTTGTCCATGTTATCAGCAACAATGATCCGGTCCCTGTGATCAGGGCAAGCCACAATCCTGTGATGGAAAGCTATTCACTTGGTCAAATCAACTCCACCAAGAACAGGGTGATCTACTTCAATGGTTCATTATCATACGACCCGGATATCTGGATGACAGATATCCCGCTGGAAGATGACAGATGGGGCGGTTTACCCGGATTCGATGAGGATGGAGACGGCGTTCCCGATGTGTCTTTGAAATATCAGTGGGACTGGGGCGACGGGACCAGGACAGAATCGTTCTCCCAGAATGCCCAGGCAGAATACAAGTGGCAGGATAGGGGAGCGGTGCAGACCGGAAAGAAATACTGGCCTGTAACCCTCAGGATATGGGATGGAAGGTCCACAATGGAATCCGATCCGCCATTCATTGTCAATATCAATCTGCCTCCAACTGCAAATGCAGGACCCAATCTCCCGCCACAGGGTGAGGAGATCGAGGTTGGAATGACCGTGGATTTCGATGGTTCAAGATCCTACGATCCCAATGACGACCCCAACTACGACAACAAGAGGGACTCCGAGTATCAGGACAGGCTCCTGTATACCTGGGATTTCGGAGATGGTTCCGCAACCGTCATGGGTCGCGCTTTGACGCATGAATACAACAAGGCGGGAACCTTCACGGTGATGTTGACCGTTTCGGATGGAGAGTTCACGGACACGTCCACCACCAAGGTCAAGGTCATACCGGCCAACCAGGGACCTGTGGGCGTTGTGGAGATAACATCCGAGAGCTGGAAGGATATCGATACAAGGGAGGTCTTCACCAATGTGAGGATGACCTTCGATGCATCACAATCCTATGATCCGGATGGTGACGCATACCTCGATGACAAGTTGGAGACAAGTCCATTGGACGATCTCTACGGACTCACCTGGGACCTGGGTGACGGCACTGTATCCAAGCTGTCAAAGGTCGACCACATTTACAAGGACAATGGAACATACACGGTGACCATCAGGACGTCGGACAGCAAGGGAATGAACTGGTCCGAATCTTACACCATCGAGGTTGCCAACAGGTTGCCCCATGCGGTTTCCGTGGATGATACCATAACCCAGTTCTATGATGAACAGCCCGTCATGTTCTCCGGTGAAGGATCATATGACGAGGATGGAGAGATCATCGGATACTACTGGGACTTCGGTGACGGAACCCATTCGGACCTTTCGCAGGGGATCAATGGTTACGTCCCGTCCAAGGTCGTTGCCCATACATATGAGAAGACCGGACTCTATGCAGCCAAGCTCTATGTTATGGACGACGACAGGGAAAACTCGGAAGTTGCCTTCGAGATCAACGTCCAGATCCAGAAATCTGACAGTGGTGATCCAGAACCAACACCTGTAGGAACTGGAACTGTGATCGGCGGTGCGGTTGCTTTCGTTGCTCTGCTCGTTGTCGGATCCACATTCTTCATAAGGATGAGGAAGAGACTTTAAGCAATACCCCATTGAAGGGGCCGAGGTGAAATATCGGTGAAGATCCTTATCACCGGCTTCGGCCCCTTCGATCGTTTTTCTTTCAATCCCGCTCAGGTGGTAGCGAAAGCCCTCGAGGAGGAGAACGAAGATGTCACATCAAGTATACTCCCTGTTGTCTTCGGTGATGCAAGAAAAGCAATGCAGGATGATCTGGAAGATCTTGACCCTGACCTTGTGATCTCTTTCGGTCTGAATGCCACGATCGGCCATATCGCTCTTGAAGAGATCGCCGTGAACATCGCCTCTTCCGAGATACCTGATAATTCAGGGAACATGCCGCTGGACCAGGTCCTTGCGGATAAGGGACCCCTATCCTACAGGTCAACGCTTCCACTGAAGAAAATACTTGAGAAACTGAGGAATGACGACATTCCTGCTGCATTATCCTATTCTGCAGGAGTTTACATCTGCAATGAGATATTCTATACATTGATGGAATACTGCGATCGAACAGGCGCAAAAGGAGGATTCATCCATCTTCCCATGGCCACGGAGATGATAGCAGCAGATGTCAGGATGTACAGGGTACCACACATGTCGATGGATACACTGAAGCAGGCAAGCCGTATCGTCCTGGAAGCATCTAGATGATGATGTTGGATGCCACATCCTCTTGATCCCTTCCACAGTAGAAGCACCTATAATTGGGTGGTTCCTCTGCTGTTCTGATCAATTTCGGACTGACAGGTTCCTTCTGATTTGTAATACAGTTCAGGTTCTCACATTTTGCAAGACCCTCGATCTGCTTCGGAAGATGGACCTTGAACTTCTTCACCACCTTGTAATCCCTGATTATGGATATGGTCGCATTCGGGGTCAAGATGGCAAGTCTGTTCACATCCTTTGGTCCAAGTTCCATGTCCTCGACCTTGACAATGTCCTTTTTGCCGAGTTTGTTGGAATTTGTGAACAGAGCTATGGCAACCTCTTTCTCAGTGCCATTTGCAATGTTGAGTATCTTGATGACCTTCAGGGCCATGCC
>JAUVCN010000153.1 GCA_030595715.1 Thermoplasmatales archaeon | reverse complement strand
GGACCTCATTCGCATCAATATCTACACCTGGGATCAAGATGAAAAAGGAAGATGTCAATAAGCAAAAAACAGTAGCAAGTTGAATCGTTGGATGCATGGATCTTTCTCCTTCTCTTTTTTTATAATTCGATTTCCTATTTTTATTCTTTACTCCTCTCAAGATCTCATTTGCCCAAGGATATCGACTGCAGCAGATGCAGTGACCTTTCCATCCGATATCATCGCTGCAACCAATTTATCGATCTCTTCGGCGGTTGCTCCGGCTTGCATTGCCAGGTTCCTTGCATGAAGCTTCATGTGTCCTCTCTGGATGCCCTCCTGCGAAAGGGCCCTGAGAGCTGCCAGGTTCTGCGCCAGGCCGACACAGGCGAGGACCTCCCCCAATTCTCCGGATGTTCTCACTCCAAGGACCTTGACAGCTGCCTGAGCAGACGGATGGACCTTTGTGGCACCGCCTACAAGACCAATGGGAACCGGTACATCTATACTTCCGACAAGGTCCCCATCATCATTTTTATGATATTCGGTAACAGGTCCATATGAACCTTTATACGAGGCGTAGGAGTGAACTCCGGATTCCACCGCTCTCGTATCATTTCCGGTAGCTCTGACTACCGCAGAGATCCCGTTCATCACACCTTTGTTGTGGGTAGTGGCCCTGAACGGGTCTACATCCGCCAGTGAAAGTGCCCAGAGGATCAGTTCCACTCCTTTTTCCCCACCAAGCTCCTCTTTGGAGAACACAGCACTTGCTTTTGCGATCCTGTGGATCGCAAGATTGGATATTATCCGGAGAACTACCCTGCCGCCCGTCAGCCTTTCTATCTCGGGAGATATCGCCTCTGCCATTGTGTTGACCGCGTTTGCTCCCATCGCATCCCTGCAGTCCACCAGCAGGTGACAGACCACCATAGGCCCCATATCACCGTAAAGGGACCTCACCTCGATGTCCCTGCATCCTCCTCCGAACTTCACCAGCATGGGATCCTTTGAATTGGCCAGTTCAATAAGATCATCCTTCGCTTCCTTGATCGAAGAGACAGCTTTTTCAGGGTCATGGATCGAAGTAAGCTGGACCTGTCCTATCATTATCGGATCGGAGCTCTTTGCCCGGAATCCGCCCTTGACCCTTGCGATCTTGGCAGCTTTCGATGCGGCTGCAACGACCGAAGGTTCCTCGGTCGCCATCGGAACAAGAACATCCTTCCCATTTATCAGGAAATTCGTGGCGATACCTACCGGCAGTTCGAATGTTCCAACGACATTCTCGATCATACCGTCAAGAAGGTCCATCGATGTGGAATCCTTCCTGAGTCCCTTGATGTCCTCCTCGGATAGACCCGTGGCCTCCATCAACTTCCGGAACCTCTCATCGACTGATAATTTGAAATAACCTTGAATATCAGAGCCCATTGGATCGCCTCTCACTGATCATTTGGGTTCGATCATGGCTCTTTTAAGCTTTAAACCTCTTGGACATTCGAGTAATTCGCCGATCTTCAGGACCATTACCTTTTTTCCCCTGATATCCCCGGGTAGCGTGCAGAGGGCATGGTTCGGGCACCATTTCCTCGGACATTCGGGCCCATCAAGTGTGATCAGGGCTGCTTCCAGCGCCTTTCGCTGTGGGATCGATGTTTCCACAGGTAGTTCTTCGACCTCAACTACATGGACCTTGTCATCCACATGCACTTCGCAAGGGTGTTCCACTTTTCTGACCTTGACCACTTTATAGTATCTACCTGGTTTTAATTTATGACAGATCTCCCTCAGACCGCATCCGTCGCATTCATCTGCTGTACCAACGTATCTGAAGGTTGCTCCCTCTTTTGCAAGGGGACCGCTTACAAGGGTGATCGTTCCCATTAAAAATCACTTGGTCAACACACGTCTCCAACCTATTTATTCTTATAGGAAAAGGTTCTGACCCTACTTTGCTCTACCATGAGCATAATACCTCTGCGTATGGAAAGTGATATAAATAGGAATCCTTATCGGAGGGAAGCTGGAGCCAAAGCCAGATAATATCTGGCCGCCGCAAAACAGAAAAATGCGGGCCGGAGCCGGGAACGATTCCCTGCCTGGCCGCCCCGGAGGCTTAATATGGCCGAAAAAAAAGGAAAATCTCAAAAGGAAGGAAAGCCCGAACATGGGCCAGACTTCATGTTTATCGTACGTATTGTCAATTCCGATATTGATGGTGAGAAGAAGATCATACATGGTCTTACCTCCATCCTCGGAATAAACTACAGGATCTCCAACATCCTTGTCAAGGACCTTGGTGTCCCACAGGACAAGCTAATGGGTGACCTCACCCAGGAAGAGACCAAGCAGCTTGTGGAACTCATCGAGGACATACCCTCAAGACTTCCTGCCTGGCTACTCAACAGGCAGAGAGATATCGATACCGGAGAGGATACACACGCCATCTCCACCGATCTAGATATGACCCAGAATGAGGACATCAACCTTCTGAGGAAGATAAGGTGCTACAGGGGCATCCGGCACGATACCGGACAGAAGGTCAGAGGGCAGAGGTCAAGGTCGAACGGCAGGAAGGGTGCCACCGTTGGTGTCTCGAGGAGAAAGGTGAAGTAAGGAGGTGTTGAGATGGGAGATCCAAGGAAACTGAGAAAGAGATACGATACCCCCTCACACCCCTGGCAGGGTGAGAGGATCAAGCTCGAGAAAGAATTGATGGTCAAATACGGCCTGAAGAACAAGAAAGAGGTCTGGAAGGCCCAATCCTACCTGAGGAACCTCAGAGGACAGGCAAGAACACTTTCTGCCCAGATCAGGACCGAGGGAAAGCAGGCAATGAAGGAGACCGATCTCCTTCTGAAGAAATGCTACAAGCTCGGTCTCCTCAACGAGGGAGCACCGCTCAACGAGGTGCTGGCCATCGAGGTCGAGGTCGTTCTGTCAAGAAGACTCCAGTCACTGGTCTATACCAGGGGACTGGCAACCACTCCAAAGCAGGCAAGACAGCTCATCTCCCACGGTCACATCATCATCAAGGACCGGAGGATGACAATACCCGGAATGATCGTTCCGAAGTTCGATGAGAAGTTCATAGATTATGATATATCATCACCCTTTGCATTCGAAGGGCACCCGATGAGGCCAAACGTATCAACCCCGGAACCCCTTGAAGGACCATCGCAGGTCCCGGAGAAGATCAGCATAGATACAGCTACAAAGGAAGGTGAGAAGTAATGAGCGAGAAATGGGGTGTATGCCACATCTATGCATCATACAACAATATACTGATCACCCTTACCGATCTGACCGGAGCCGAGACGGTGGCAAAGGCAACAGGCGGCATGGTCGTCAAGGCCGCAAAGGATGAATCTTCACCTTTTGCTGCTATGAGGGCAGGTGAGCTCATAGCTGACAGGGCAAAGGAAAAGGGAATAACCAACATTCATATCAAGGTGAGAGCGCCCGGTGGTAACGGACCATCATCTCCAGGACCCGGTGCGCAGGGTGTAATCAGGTCACTTTCCAGGGCCGGTCTCAGGATCGGCAGGATCGAGGACGTCACCCCGGTCCCCCACGACGGTACCAAACCCAAGGGCGGTAAGAGGGGGAGAAGGGTCTGATCACAGAGGTGAGCAAATGAAACTGGTTGTAAGGGAGCTAACAGATACCAGATGTTCTTTCATCGTGGATAATGTCAGACCGGATGTTGTGAACACTCTGAGAAGAGAATTGATCGCCCATGTTCCAAAGATGGCTATCGACGAGGTTGAGTTCCACATGGGACCTATCAGGGACGAGGAAGGGAACGAATACGATTCCAACTCCGCTCTCTTCGATGAGATGATCGCCCACCGGTTGAGCATGATCCCGATACCAACAGATCTTGAACAATTCACATTCAAGGACCAGTGCGAATGCGAGGGATCAGGATGCCCTCACTGCACTATCATATATGTGATGAACAAGAAAGGTCCCTGCACGGTGTATTCAGGCGATCTTCAGCCGCTCGGAGATATGAACCTGAAGATCAAGCAGGAGCTCATTCCCATTGTCAAGCTCAAGGAAAAACAGGCGCTTCTGATCTACGCAACTGCTATCCTCGGCAAAGGAAGAAGCCATGCCAAGTGGCAGCCTGTCACAATCTGTGGATACATGAACTATCCAAAACTTAAAGTTAACAATGATGCCAAAGCAGATGATCTGGAAGCCATCGTGAAGTCATTCCCCGAGGGGGTCCTGAAGCTCGATAAGAACAAGATCACAGTGAAGGACATCAAACCTCTTGAGACAAAGGATCCTATGTACTACGATACTCCGATCCTGGACTCTGTTGATGGCTCCGGAAAGAAGGTCATCGAGATAGGTTACGAGGATGAGAAGTTCGTGTTCAACTTCGAGACCGATGGGGCCGTTCCTGCCAAGAATGCTCTGATCTATGCATTGAACCATCTATCAGACAAGTTCGAGGCATTGAGAGATGACATCTCCGGCCTGGATAAAGCTTAAATCTCATTTCTGCTTACTTCGGAAAAAGGTCAGGCCAGCCTTCAGATGGTCAGCAATTGCAGCGAACTGCCAGGTAGCTTGGTCAATTCCACAAGATCCCCTCAGGATCTTGTTCAGGTTGAGAACATCCGTTCTCAACCCGGTTCCCGTTGACCAAGCAGGGATTGAATAGGTGGTCCATCATACGCCCAAAATAACCGAAACCCAGTGCGAGGGTAGCTTAGCTTGGTCAACGGCGCTAGATTGAGGGTCTAGTCCTTAGTGGTTCCTGTGTTCAAATCACAGCACTCGCACCATTTTCCTTTCATTGATTTTATTCTTGTACGGAAAATGGTGCTATACATCACTTACACTCGATGAAAAATTATTCAAGACAATTATTGCCGTTTTTCATCTTGACCTTAGAACCTAAAAAACCATTGATCCCAATACGGTTCTAAGATCACAGCCCTCGCACCATCTTTGTTTTCTTTAGTATCTATCCTAATTATAAAAACAAAGGCCAGCCAAATCTCTGATTTGGTGAGGTTTCTCTTTCGTAAATTTTATACTGCTATGAGAAATGGTGCTCTATACTGATCACATGCAACCAAAAATGATCGAATTCTGATAACTGCCGTTTTTGGTCTAATGTTAGAGTCTGAATGATCGTAAATTGAAATACGACTCTAACATCACAGCCCTCGCACAGATTCCAATGATGATGCTATTTGCAATGATCCTTGAACTTATTATTCATTAGAGCTCT
>JAUVCN010000057.1 GCA_030595715.1 Thermoplasmatales archaeon | reverse complement strand
TCTGTCCGGTTCCACATCCTCTCTGAACACGATCGTTCCTGAGATCAGGCCGTATGCCCTGACGATCTCGATGACCTGTTCTTCCGTCATCTGTGTGAGTTTGATCGTGGATCTGACGACAAGTCCGCCCCTATCAGAATGGCTGAAATGGATATTGGGTGGTTTCTTGTCCATCCTGATCCCTGCATCATAGAGTTCCCTGGAAAGGATATCTATTCTGTAATTGAATACATCTCCCATGAGAATGATGATGTCGGAGTTCCTGGCGGCTGCAATGACCTCCTTCCCCCTTCCTTTTCCCTTGGAAGCTCCCTTGATGATACCAGGCATATCAAGGATCTGTATCTTCGCTCCCTTGTATTCCATTATTCCGGGTATAACTTCCAATGTGGTGAATTTATAATCGGCGACCTCACTTTTCGATCCGGTGAAATAATTGAGTAACGATGATTTTCCAACCGAAGGCCATCCTACCAGGGCCACGGTGCCGTCTCCGGCCTTTTTGATGTAATAACCTTTTCCACCACCGGAGGATTTCGCTCGGTGGAGCTCAAGCTGAGCTCTTAGCTTTGCCATCTTTGCTTTGAGCTTGCCTATATGATGCTCTGTGGCCTTGTTCTTATGGGTGTTGAAGATCTCGTCTTCGACTTCCTTGATCTGTTCTTCAATCGTGGCCATGGGCGTAGGTCCTCATACTAGCATAATGTCCTCATATAGAAAAGTTAAGAAAAAATAGGGCGGGAGGGGTTGTTCCTCCCGCCCTTTTTGGGTCTACGACTGCTCTGGCGGCTGTGGTGGTCTCTGCTGAGGGGGACCTACCTGAGGTATGGGTGGTCTCTGACCTGGTGCTCCGACCTGTGGGACCACCGGAGGTCTAGCCTGCCCTATCTGAGGCTGTCCTCCTACCATCGGCCTGATCGGGCCCGGTTGTCCGGGGACGATCGGGCCTGGTCTTCCAGGGACAATGGGTCCTGGTCTTCCCGGGACGATGGGTCCAGGTCGCCCTGGAACTATGGGTCCACCCTGGGCAGGGCCGGATGGGGGAGCCTGACCGGGAACGATCGCTCCTGCATGATGCATGATGTTCTTTTGAGTTTCATCCTCACCTTCCGGTGCCTCTTCCACAAGTTCCTTCAGTTCGCTCTCATATTCGGTCCCTTTCAGCCAGGGTCTGAATTCCTCGTTGAGGGAGTCAAGCGCTCTCTTTTTCCTTTCCACCAGATCGTTCGTTGCATCGGCCTTGGCGGAATCCTGCCCCTGCCAGCCAGGTGGAATGTCGATCTTCATCTCGGCGAGGACTAGATCATGTTCACTGAGATATTCATCGACCCCATCGATGGGTACTGCCTCGTGTGACTGATAGCAGGAATTACAGTATGCGTGATCGATCAGCGCTACCTGTGTGGTCCCGCAATCGCAAGTCCAGGTTGGCAGGTTGGTGTAGATCGGTTCCATTGCATCTATATTCTGACGTTTTTCCTCGTATTCTTCCATTCTCTGCTTCTTCTGGGATTTGCTTCCGGAGAACAGAACGAATATCACAATGGCGGCGGCAAGGATCACAGTTCCGATAATTGCGGCTATCACAAAAGCCCAGTTTGTTTTTGTATCTTCGAATCTCTCTTCTGCGTCGAGGAAGATGGTGAATGGCTCGGACTTAAGTCCTTCCTGGTCCGTGACGACCAATGTGATCTCATATTCGCCTTTCTCTGAAATATCAAGATCGAACTGGTATGAGCTCTTCTCGATGGTTTCTCCTGAAGGAAGGGTCAGATTCCAGGAGAAAAGAAGCCTTGAGGGTTTTGTATAATCATCATCCCCCTGTCCGGTGAAGTAAATGATAGAATCCTTATTGAGGTCAACAGGTGCTCTATCGGTGGTATTCTTGAGGTAGTAGAGGTCCTCACCTATGGTGAGTATGATCTGTTCTACCCAGGGTCGTTGGTTCGTTCCGTTTGTGGTGATCTTCAACGAGCTTGATCCCGGACCGATGTTTCCGTTATCATCCACAACAGAGATATTGACATTATATTCGGTCCCTCTGGTAAGTCGATCGATCAATATGGAGGATGCATCTATATGTTCGATCTCCTTCCTATCAATACCTTTTGGTCCTGTAATGGTGACCAGATAATGATGGAAATCGATCACATCCTCCTTGGAGACCGGGTCCCATGTCAATGTGAACTCGGTATTTGTCGGAGGTTCGCTGATGCCAAGGTTTGTCGGGGTAACCCTTGGGGCCTCATGATCGCTCTGGTTGACAGATTCGGCCGAAGCAGTGTTGTTCCGGTCAATAAGGATATTCTCGAAAAGGTTCCAATCCACGATAGTGATCGCTGCATAATACTCGACCCCGTCGATAAGTGGTTTTCCATTGAACTCCGTTATCATCGTATCTGTTTTGGCACTGGAACCGATCACGAATTGTGGTTCCATGGAACTGATATCGGTTATCATTTCGTCATCGAAGTAGATGTTGTATTGCCAGAAAAATTTGGAGAACGACTTGAACCAGGAAAGGGTCAAGGCAGATCCTCCATCGTTCGGAACATCGATCATGGACACACCCTGGATCTGGGGGACGGGGGGAGTCACAGGTGAGCCAATGTATTTGACCCCATGGACCGTGTTATTTGCATCCAATTCATAATCGGTATGATCGTTGTGATCCTTTACCAGGATAGCGAAAGAATATAGGTTCTCCTCGAGTATGGGATTTCCCGATAGATCTTCTACAAGGTATTCGCTTGCTGTTCTCTCCGTTACGGTTGCTATCAATATTGCATTTTCAATATCATCGAAATAGTATGATTGACCGTATATCTCATACTCGGTGAATCTGGGGAGTGTCGTAGGGGTCCATGTGACCCTGATCTTACCCTCTTCATTCACAGAAATTGCATCCACATCCCTGATCTTCGGTATGGGTGTCTCATTATCATTGATCACCTTGGCAGGCGTATCGGACCACCTTATCAGTTTTGTATGCTGACCCAGCCAGTTCACCGGAACAACACCGACATAGTATTCCTGGCCGTCCTCAAGGTCTCCGCCGTGATATGAATCGATCACGAACGTGTAGTTGTAGAATGCTTCCTCTTCATCCTTCAGGATAACCCTGTCGACCTCCCATTCAATGTCGGTCACATTTTTCAGGTCTGTTATATCCCCGGTAACGAATACCCGGTATTCGAAAATATCCGATGGATAGGTCATCTGGGGTGGTCCGAAATTGACGATCAGCTTGCCGCCATCATCTCCCATCCCGCTTTCGCCCTTGTAGTCTGATGTGCTAACGAAATCACACTGCTCAGGGATCTGTGGCCTTCTCCAGTATGCCTGGGCGTTAATGGTGGCAGATATATTCCCTTCATTTCCAACATCGTCCCATGCTCTCATGGCCACGGAATAGTACAACATTGGTTTGAAATCATTGGTATCATATCCGACGAGAAGATTATCGGCCGTGAAAGGTTCCTCGATCTCGGTCGATACCTGGTAGGTCTTGTAGGGGGTGGCGGAGTCCCAGTTGGACGCATCCAGCGTCTCATTTCCTGCCAGATACCTGATCTCAAGTTTGTCCACCGGTTCACTTTCAGTGTTGGAGAATCCATCATTGTCCTCGGGCCATTCCCATGATATCTTGAATGTTCCAGGTATCAGCTCTTCTTCGGGAAGAGATGTGTGCTTGACCTCGTTCAGGTTGTCGGCAGCAGATGGCAAGATGCCATCTACGGTCGGTCCGTTTACGATCCCACCCAGTGAGAATACTTCGGAGATGGATCCTCTTACTGCTCGTGTGATGCCCTGGACATAGAGGTCCTGATCGGGCACATCTCTTGTTATCGAGTTCGGCAGGGTCGTTATAGCCTCATATGTGACACCATCGGAGAATGCGTCAATATCCGCAGGCTGCCTGATCATAGGTACGGTCCTTGCGATCCGGTTGCCGGATTGATCATAGTAGAATACGACATTGATGAATACTGGTGGATCATCATCAGCATCCTCGTATTCCATTCCAATGGTGAAAAATGTGCTTGTCGACCCCTTCTTGAAATTGATGTTGATGGGTCCCAATGTCGGAAGTTGATTCCTTTTAAAGATCTGCAGTCTTCCTCCATCGGTTGTTCCATAATATGGGCTCGACGCAAGGACGCCTATCACATATTCACCTTCCTGTATGTTGAGTGTATAATTGACCTCGGTGAGTGAATATCCCAGGTTCTCATCGGCCTGGTCACCGAAATGTTTTGAGTTCGCGTTATTGGCACTCTCAATGGAGGCCCATGACCAGAAACTGTATACCGCTCCTGCATTTGCCCTTGAAGTGCCGTTATCATATCCGGGTGCGCCGATGGATACGACCGTGGTTGATTGGCCCGCGATCATTGTCACATCGAATGACATTCCGAACCGATCGTCCGCTGCGGTTCCATTGAACTCATTATCAGCTGTTCCACCTGACGCAAGATCTATGTTGAATGCTCCGGCGATGCCGAAGAAAAGGTAGGCCCATCCTTCATTTTCGAAAGGTGCACCGATCATGAAATCATCTTCAGAACCGCCTCTGATGTCACCGAGTCCTTTCACGGCCCATCCGAATTTCGATCCATTTGCCTTCCCGGAAATGATGCCATCAAGACTTGATGTCAATTTTTCGGGAGGCTCTGCCATGAGATTCTTTCCATACTGGATATGGAGACTTCCCTTGTTGGTGAATCCGGATGGTGAATAGTAGGGGTCGGACATTCCAAGGTCATCTATGGAATCACCGCTGATATCTCCGAGATTCCTCACGGCGAAACCAAATTCTCCACTGTCAACATCTCCCTTGTATGTGTAATTCGCGTCGGTACCCGCACCTATGTCCTTCTGTGTCATATCATCGAAGTACGTAAGATTTATCAGGAATACCGCACCATTGCTGAAATCCCCCTGTGACTCGATAAAATGCGTGTTCAATGGAGCTCCGACAACTGCGAACATCCCAATATCGCCGTCATAATTGATCCCGCATACCGAATGACCGAACTTCTCGCCTGTGGTTCCGCTTATCTCGTGGTCCGCTGAAGTGTAGGATCCTGTTCTGGTCCTTCCATTGAATACATAGGCCTTGTCGATCCCTGGTGCCCCGACAATAAGGTCATCATAACCGTCGGAATCATAATCTCCAAGTCCCTGGACATCCCATCCGAAATCAGAGGATGATGGGCCAGTGATGACCCATCCAGCCGAAGCTGGTGTGACCGTTCTTGGAAGGGGTCCGAGGAAAACATATACCTTGTTCTCCCCAGGATTTCCCATGGCGTAATCATCATCACCGTCATTATTGATGTCTCCGACACCTGTGAGGTTCCATCCCATGAGGGCCCCTCCTGAAGTGCCTCTGTGGTCATACACTGCCTGCAGGTCCTCTTGACCCTCTGATACGAGCGGAAGAGCTCCGATAAATAACAGACAGATGCCGAATATCGCTACCTTTTTCGCTATGTTCCTTGTCATTATGAAAGAAGACCCAAAGTGTGCCATGAATAACCCCCTGGATATATATTTCTTAACGGTCCGAATAGACTCTTTGTTCAAAACGTTCAGATGGTATTTATTATTTGCTTAGCACCGTTGGCAGAAGCAACTCCTGACACCATTCCACATGATGAAGGATCGGATCTGAATGAGTGCATTCATATTAGATAGTACTTGCCTCAAAACCCCCGATCAAGATCCCCCTTCCAGTTATTGATCTTTCAAAGAATGGAACGACTAGATCTTTTAATCCTATATGCAAAAAAGATGTAGGATCAATATCGATCCATGTCTATTCCAAGTATCTTTTTCGGTAGATCGACCATCAGGTGATGATGCTTCTCACTGTCCAACAGACCTCTTCGGTATGCCCATTCGATCTTCTTCGGAACAGTATCCGGAGGCATGACAACATTCGGTCGACTATTCTCGTCTATGAAATCTGTCTCAAGCAGGAAATCGAAATCATTTGAAAGAGCGTTCTCCAGGTTCGATCGTCTTGCCTGCATGGAAATGGACAATCCCATGTTATTGGAAGGGTCGGCCGACTCCCAGCCCGAATAATGCTTAATCACCCTGTGTTTTGTCATGGATGCGGATTCGATCAGTGAGGACAGGTATCGGAAGAGATCGGGATTTTCCATTGGTGATTCCGTATGGAGAACAACAGGGCAGTTCCTTTCTTTCGATCCTTTCAATGCTGACATCAGGATCTCGTTACATTTGCTCATTATCTCTTCTTCGACCTTGAAATGGACCCTGCCCACTTCGCCTATACCCAAAGCCGAACCTTCATCGATCAGGTCGAAAGCATGTTGCATCGCTCTCATCTGTAGTTCGAAAGCCTCTTCAAGACCATATGTATTTGCTTGATGTGGTAGACTTCCAGGATAGGGCCCTATCATACAGTAAGCTTCCACACCCTCATTTCTGGCGATCTCCGTCATATCAATGGTTGTCTGGAAGGACCTCTTGTAAGACCCAAGATCGATCTCAGGAATATGATGATATGGTTTGTGAATGATGAGCAGATGAGTGCCGCCAGCATTCTTGAACTTGCGGACCGCCTCTCTGTTCGTTCCCATTGGGTCCAGGTGAATATGCGCATCCATCACGGGGATTCCTTTGATCATCCCATCACGCCTATTTTTCATTGATCCTGCCATAGACCATCTGCAACGATGAAACGGCATCAAGAAGGTCGGTCGCTCCCTTTGAAATGATCTTTCCTTCCGGGAATATCAGCACCTCTATACCAGTGGACCCCACATTCAGAATGAATCCTGGAAGTTCAGAGGGATCATAGATCACTCCCTCCTTCTGGAACTCATCGTAAACCATCTTTGCGTCCACTGGACCGCCCAGGTCAACAGATGCTACTATCTCCTGTATCTTCAGAGGTTCTTCAATGGAAAACTTGTTGAGGATCGACGTCGATAGTATGTCATCAAGCGCAGATCGCATGCCGTCTTCCGAGGTCAAACCATGGAATTTTATGGTTCCATCTTCCAGTATGAATGATCTGTAAGGTGGGTTATCTCTATCAAGAGTGATCCCTTTGAATACTTCGGGTTGGTACCTGGCATCCTCGATCGAACTAGCGATCTCTTTGAGGTCTAGGTTTCCCTTGATCTTGCAAGCAGCTATGATATTCTCGATCACTACCTTCATGACTGCACCGTTCCTTTGGTCCAACAAGGACATTCGAAAGAATAGGCTGGAGGTATAAAATGATTAGGTCAATGTATGCCCCTGACCTACTCGTGATCCATTCTCTTTCTCAGTTCCGCATGTCTTTCGATCTCCGCTTCCTGGGCTTCAAGGATGTACCTGAGGGACCAGCAGTATTCATCATAGAACTTTGGACCTAGATGGTGTATCCTTCCTCTGATCTCCTTGTTGCAATGGGAGCAGAACAGTCCTGTCCTTTTAAGATAGATGACAGGTTCTTCCATGATGGAACTTTCGATCACCGGATCAGGGAAGAACAGGGCCATCACCTGCCACTCTTTCCCAATCCTGGACCGTCTCATTGAATTTTTCATATCCGTGTTTGTCGAACCTCACCCCGCAGGAAGGTTCCGTACATCTATACTTCACATCCCTGTCCTCACCAGCACCGATCATGACTGGAATGAGTCTTCCTTTTTTACAAAGCGGACAGGCGACATATCCATTGGAATCGGTCATGATCAGGTCCCCACTATACCTGGCCAGTTCATCCATATACTGTTATATTATCGTATTGGAAGCTATGGTCTCTGTTTGGAAAAAGTATTTATTGAGTATGACAATGGACTTCTATCATTTTCTGGAGTGTCCACGATGTTCTGTCCAAGCTGCAAATCACTTTTGAGGCCTGATGGCGAAAACCTGGTATGCCCGAGATGCGGGTTCGACAAACCCATTGATGGGTCGGTTGAAGCTCTCGGTAGGACCACACTGGAAGAGGACCTGAAGGATGTTCCTGTCTTTGAGGACCTGGATACCATGCCCATCGATGAAAGCGTCCTCTGTCCGAAGTGCGGCAACATAGGCGCTTATTGGCATCTGAGACAGACACGTTCTGCCGATGAGCCGACCACCAGGTTCTACAGATGCACCAAGTGCAAGCATTCCTGGAGAGAATACGCCTGATCATGGTCGCTATCTTGCGGCATTGTATCATGTAACGTACTCATCAATAGGTGTTTTCTGCGATCCCTGTTCATGTTCTAAGCCTTTTACATGTTCGATCATCACACTTTCCACTATGGACATTTCAATGGAAATGTTTTCATGAGGCAACACATTACCATACCTGATGGCGGATCCAATACCAGCAAGTTTTGAGGATGCACCAAGGATCGAGGGAAAGGTGAATGTCATTGCCGATCCTTCCGGTGGAGAGATCGGACCTGGTTTCAAGGCTCCGGTATTCTATAATCCGGCCATGGTACAAAATCGGGACCTTTCCGTTCTAATAATGCAGACCCTGATCGATAACGGAAGGATCCCCGGACAAGGAGAGATCGATATACTCGATGGTCTGACCGGGTCCGGTATCAGAGCGGTTAGATTCGCCATGGAATTGATATCAGAAGAACGTGACCTCAAGATATCTGGAGTGGACCTGAAGGATAGCTCGATAGAAAGTGCAAGGGAGCTTGCAGCTTCCAATTCGGTTGACGTCGATTTTGAAGTATGTGATCTGAACTCCCATTATGGGAATAGGAGATTTCACTATATCGATATCGATCCTTTCGGGACCCCTGTACCATTCATTCAGAATGCCCTGATAGGCGCTAGGAGGGGTGGAGTGGTGGCGATCACGGCTACCGACACAGCAGCTCTTACCGGTTCAGTCCCGAGGGTATCACGGAGAAGATACGGTATTGGATCAACAAGGACCCATTTCATGCAGGAACTGGGAGCAAGGTCCCTTCTTGGTCATATTACAAGGATCGGCGCATCCTTCGAGATATCCGTAAGACCGCTGTACTTCTATTCACAGGACCATTTCATAAGAGGTTATGTTGAGGTCAACAGGGGTGCTAAGAGGTCGGATGCATCATTGTTGAACGTTGGTTGGTTCGATTATGATATCCCGAAACCCCCTATGATCCATGATCCATTCGATCCTTCAATAGAGAAGAGGTGGACCGGGAGACCGATCGGTCCTGTGTGGACAGGACCTCTCTCCGATATCGGATTCGTTAAGGAATGCTTGGATGAATTCGAGAGAAGGAGCATGGACCATCTGTTCTCTTCGAAGGTGATCAAGAGATCCCTATCGATCGCCCTGGAAGAGGATCTGCTACCCCCTGGTGGATTCGATCTCAATGAGACATCCAGAAAGATGAAGACCTCACCTCCTTCCATAGATACTGTTTCCGCACATCTCGAAGGAGCAGGTTTCAAATGGTCCAGGAGCAGGTTCTCCCCCACTCTCATCAAGACCGATGCCCCTTGGGATCATATAATCAGTATCTTCACTGCTGATGGAGGGGAATAGGATGGTCCAGGTGAACTCAAGGTCCATGGATGCAAAGATATTGAAGGTCATATTGGAAAAATATCCTGTTGATGACCTTGAAGTTGTGGAAGCTACTGGCTTGTCCCGATCAGAGGTTGAAAGGCACCTGAAAGGAATGGAAGCAAGGGGGTGGATCCTGCTTGAAAGACTTCCCGGGAAGACCTACATCAGGATGAAGAGGTTCGATTTCACGTTCCTTGGCCGTGATGAGACCCAGAGGAAGGCTGTAAAGCACAAGTCAAAGGATAAGAAGAAGAGAAAGAAGAAACATCTTCTTCTCAAGAATGAACATGATGATGAGATGATGTATGCTTGAACGAATCTCTTTTCATCGTATCTCATTGATATGAGTCCTTTCCATTGAACTATGGTTTCATCGACGGGAATGGAAAGGGCGTCAACATGGAGCCGGATTTGTGCAGCAGCAATTTCCTTTCAACATAGTTTGATCGGAAATTGTGCGCAGTTAGAAGTTTCCGTTCTTGTTCGAAAACTTCTAACAACAAGTTCAAATCCGGCTCTGGCAAGAATACTATCTCAAATTATTGAAAGATCAGATTCGATAGTATATGGCGCCGGGAGCCGGACATCAGAAAAAAGGAAATTAGATAATGATTTTAGGCTCCTTTTTTCTTGCCAATTATTGGAGATTAATGGGATCGTCTCCCTGATAATTATACAATAATGGCGCCGGGAGCCGGATTTGAACCGACAAGGGTTGCCCCAGCGGTTTTCGAGACCGCCGCCGTACCAGGTTGAGCCATCCCGGCGTATCATGAATATAACATAAGGTATGGCGAGTAAAACGGTCAAGCATAACCATCAAATAAGGGTTTTGGTCAACTATCAGATGAATCCATCGCCGTCCCGTAGCTCCAGCAACTTTCTCCTCACATCATCCGAAAGCTTCCTGGCCCCGATCGATTTGGAGATCTTATGTGCTTCATTCAGATATGACCTTGCCTCATCGAATTTGTTCATTTTTATGTAGAGGTCTCCAAGATACTGTTTTGCTCTTGCAAGATCGTATGGAATGCTCATGGATTCAAGAAGTGTGATCGTTCTTACAAGGGTGGTTTCAGCCTCCTCGAATTGACCTTCGGCCATTTTTGAGAACCCAGAGTATAGCAACATAATGGACTGAGCGAATTTGTAATCCTTCCATTTCGATTCATATGATATTCGATCAAAAGCCTCATCTGCTTCGTTGAACCTTCCCTGAAGAGCTCTGAGTTTGATCATGAGTACCAATGGTCCCAATGGTTCCAGTCCGCTCTGTTCCTTCGCCTTTTCAATTGAAAGAAGAAGCTTTTCCTCAGCCTCTTCGAGGTTCCCAAGCTGAAAGAGAACCTCTCCCATGTTCGAATATCCTCTTGAAGCCTCTATCATATTCCCAAATGATTCCAGATGTCTCACACCACGTGAGTAATAATCAAGGGCTTTTTCCATATCTCCACGGTGGTTGAACACATTTCCAATATTGATGTAAAGGGATCCTATTGTGTTGAGGTTGTTCTCGATCTTTGCATACTGTAATGATTTGGAAAACATCTCCAAAGCTCTCGGGAATTCACCCTTCCTCCAATTGATGTAACCGATCCCCATATATGCGGTGGCAAGGATCTCGTGATCATCATCATCTGGGGATGAGATGATATCCTGGAATATGCCGAGAGCTTTATCGAAATCTCCTCTCTGCCTGTAGACCTCCCCCATGTTCTTCTTGGCCCTGAGCGATGACCTGGTCTTTCTGAGAACGGTCGCGAGATTAAGGGCCTTGTCAGCAAATTCGATCGCTCTATCCCAATCCAATATCTGCAGACATAATGTAGAGATCTCCAACATCACATCTAGGTTCTGTTCCTTGACAGAATCAGATTGAGGAAGCTTCTCTATGCAGAAAAGGACCATGTGCAGGTATTCCAGTGCCTTGTGAGGTGAGATCCTTTGATAGTAAGACGATGCCTTGATCAGATACTGGAGAGCCCTTTCGAAATCCTTTCCTTTGTAATAATGCATTCCGATATTTCCCCAGAAGGCTGGGTTCTGCTTTGACCTTTCTTCAAGGACATTCGCCATCTTGTTGTGGAGGAACCTTCTTCTACTGTGGTTCAATTCCGAATAGATGATCTCCTGGATCACTGGATTCTCGAACTCATAGCTCTCCTCATCATCCTTCTCCTGAAGGAATTTTGAAGTGACCAGTTCCTCAAGAGCTTCAAGAACGTCTTCGTCGGGAATTCTAAGTGCATCTTTTATTATCTCAAAGGTTATGTTCGTTCCCGATGATACCGATGAGAATCGAATGACCGCAATCGAATTTGCATTGAGCCAGTGCATCCTTCTGAGGATTATATCCTTCAAGGTCGTGGGAAGTGATATTGTATCAGGATCGATGTTATTGTGCCAATCCGATTCACTGGGATCGATGACGTTCCTTTCAAGAAGTGAATATACCACCTCCTCAACGAAGAAAGGATTTCCACTTGTCCTGCTGAATATCATTTTACTGAATGCCTTTGGGACCTTCTCGATCTCCAGAATGTTCCTCAGGAGATCTTCTGTTTCGATCTCGGTCAATCTTGTGAGCTCTATCGGAACATACAGCTTATCACGTGACAATCTTTTAAGTGGATCTGTCAGTGGATGGGGGGTATCTTCTCCCAAAAAAAGATCCTCCGGTCTGTAAGTACATATTATCAAGATCGGATGATCGTCGATCTTATGTGATAGATACTGAAGCAGTTTGATCGATGGAGGATCTGCCCAGTGAAGATCATCGATGAACAGGCATAACGGACCCTTTTCAGAGAGGTTGAAGATGAAATCCGATAGTTTATCGAATTCAAGGAGTCCCTCGATCTTCATTTCCGGTTCCTCATCACGATCGAGGGGTTCGATCTCTGCCGGTATCAGTGACATGGGGACGAAATCACCCGTATCATGCAAGATCGGATCATCCTCCATATCCTTCATTCTGGGGGAGAATGGGGATCTCTCTTCAAGATTCTTCAAGATCGATCGTGATTGATTGAACATCTCCTTGAAAGGGAGATAGATATCGGTATCTTTGAAGTAAAGACATCTTCCGATCAGGAAATTGAAATCCTTGAAGTTCGAGAGACCTTTCATCTCCTCGATCAGGCGGGTCTTTCCGATACCTGCTTCTCCCCCGACAAGAACCAGTTTACCATTGCCTGATCTGACCTTTTTAAGAATATTATTGAGCAGGTTCAGCTCGTCCTTACGGCCAATATAATTGGCCTTTCTCTTTTCGTTGGATGACATCATCCCTTAACACCGATCATATCTCAACCTATCTATCTAGTATTATATTATTTTCGTTTCCATTCCATGAAACGAATAAAAGGGTGAAAAATTGAAAATTCACAAGGTCCAGCTCCTGCAGGGGCCTAATACTTTTGCCCCTCTCCCAATTACCCTTATAATCGCTATGACCTTCGTAGATTTTACCGGTTTCGGAAGGTCTACCTGAGGATCAAGGTAGTTGCTTTTGCGGGGGATCAATACCTGTCGGGGAGGTTGTTCTTTCTCCTGCTATCCGGAGAAACTCTGAGCATTGAGGCAGGATCTTTCGGACCGATGGAGGCAGGATATGAATATAGAACAGGTGGGGGAACCTAATCTTTCCAAGAACTCGCTGACGGTGCTAAAAAGAAGGTACCTGAAGAAGAACGATAAGGGCGAGGTTGTAGAAACGCCAAAGGAGATGTTCTTTAGAGTGGCGACGAACATTGCCCAGGCAGATAAGAAGTATGATGGAAAAGCAGAGGTCGAAAGTTTGGTGGAAGAGTTCTACAAAATGATGTCCTCCACCGAGTTCATGCCGAACTCTCCTACCTTGATGAATGCTGGTAAGGAGCTTCAACAATTATCCGCATGTTTTGTTCTACCTATCGAGGATTCTCTTTCGGGTATCTTCGAAACAGTGAAGCATACGGCAATGATCCACAAATCAGGAGGAGGTACCGGATTCTCTTTTTCCAGGATAAGGCCAAGGAACGACCTTGTGAAATCAACGAAGGGCGTATCCTCTGGCCCGATATCTTTCATGCAGGTATTCGATTCTGCCACTGATGTAATAAAACAGGGAGGTGCACGTAGGGGGGCGAATATGGCCATCCTGCGAGTGGACCATCCCGATATAAGAGATTTCATTGTCGCCAAGGATGACAACAATAAACTCAACAATTTCAACATATCCGTCGCCTTGACGGATGAGTTCATGAATGCATTGTTCAAGGATGAGGAGTTCGATCTGATAAATCCCCGGGATGGAAAGAAGGTCGGAACCGATAGCGCAAAGGAGATCTTTGGAATGATAGTCGATCAGGCCCACAAGAATGGGGAACCCGGTATCGTTTTCATTGATCGTATCAACAGGGATAACCCCACACCCCATGTTGGTGAGATAGAATCCACAAACCCGTGTGGGGAGCAACCATTACTTCCTTATGAATCCTGCAACCTCGGATCGATCAACCTTTCAGTAATGCTGAAGGACGATGAGATCGACTGGGATAGATTGAAGAGGGTCGTGAGGTCATCTGTTCATTTCCTGGACAATGTGATCGACATGAACAAATTTCCTCTACCCGAGATAGAGGAGAATACAACTGCCAACAGAAAGATCGGTCTTGGGATAATGGGTTGGGCGGACCTTCTTTTCAAAATGGAGATCCCATATGATTCGGAAGAAGCAGTTGACCTGGTGGATAAGATCATGTCCTTCATCAAGGAGGAGTCCACGATAATGTCCAGGGAGCTGGCAAAGACAAGAGGTCCATTCCCGAATTTCAAAGGCTCTGTATTTGATAAAAAGGGTGATCCCCCAATAAGGAACTCTACCGTTACCACAATAGCTCCAACCGGGACAATTTCAATAATCGCCGGCGCTTCATCAGGAATAGAACCTCTGTTCGCATTGGTGTTCAAGAGGACCGTCATGGATAAAACCCAGATGATCGAGACCCATTCCTATTTCAGATCTGTTGCAATGAAGAATGGTTTTTACAGTGATGAACTGATGAACAAGATCTCCGAAAAGGGAACTGCAAGGGGTATTCGATCGGTCCCTGAGAAATATCAGACCATCTTCGCAACCTCTCATGATGTCACGCCGGAATGGCATACCAGAATGCAGGCGGCTTTCCAGAGATATACCGATAATGCCGTGTCCAAGACCGTTAATTTCTCACATGATGCTACGGTGGAAGATGTAAAGAAGGTCTATATGCTTGCATATGACCTTGGATGCAAGGGGGTAACGATCTACAGGGATGGATCGAGAGAGGAACAGGTCCTTTCTACAATGATGAAGAAGGAGACCGGTATGGACACGGGAATTCTAAAACCACGTGAAAGACCCAAGGTCATTCAGGGTGTGACCGGGAGGGTAGATACCGGTTGTGGTGCACTATATGTGACCATTAATACCGATATGTACGGGCCCTTCGAGATGTTCGCCAATCTTGGTAAAGGTGGTGGATGCGCAGCGGCTCAGATCGAGGCCTTGGCCAGGCAAGTTTCACTGGCCATGAGGTCAGGTGTGGACCCATGGCAGATCATCAAGCAGATGAAAGGCATCAGGTGTCCCAATCCAATGGCTGCTCCTCTGGGTATGGCCGATCAATCTGTACTCTCATGTCCTGATGGAATGGCCAAGGCACTGGAACGATACTTGATGGGAGAATCCCCTTCAATAGAGGCGGAGAAAACGACCGCACCTACTTTGGAATATTATTCAAGGAACGAAAATGATCATAGATCACATGATACGAACGATTCAGTAATGGTCGTGGGCGTCTGTCCGGAATGTGGGAATTCACTGGTTTACCAGGATGGATGTTCGATCTGTCATTCATGCTATTATTCGAAATGCTCATAGGTAATTGAAATGGTTAAAAGGGATGCACAGGTGGAACCGGGCAAGGGACTACAACTACCCGGGCCACTCACCGGGCAAATATCCACCTTGAAGGTGGGAATAAGACCTCCGGACCTGCCTTTGATCGAAAAGATCAGGGACCTGTTAAGGGAGGTTGAGGAAAGTGGAGGGACGGTTCCGGGGGGTTCCTCCCTTTCCATAAGAACCATCGATGGATTCGTTCAGATAAAGGACCTGAAGAACATATCTATGGATATTGGGGCGACGGTGAGGGTGATAGAGCACGATCCTTCAAGGGGTACATTCCTGGTAGGTGGAGATGGAGAGGCTGACCTGATCACAGAGATATCATGGTACGTTCTCAGGGCTCTTCCCGGGGTCCATGTTCTCCTTTTCATACCCAATGACAATGGACCTTTGGATACCCCGAGGGATCGGTCCAAGAGGATATCCCAGATGTTGGATGTAGCAAGAATGGTAAAAGAAGAAGATGAGGTTATCCTGAATGGACTGAAAATTGTGAAACTATCATCATTGAAGGAATTGAAGGATGCCAGTTCATTGCGTTCAAATGATCATTCAAGATCCCAGTGATCGTCAAGGACCTCTTCTGTTTCTATTACAATGCCATCCTCCACCGGAGCCCCATCGATCACGCCGAACCAGTAGATCACCATTCCGGGTCCGAACAGCTCTCTGTATGCGTGGAGCTGCTTCTTCAGGTTCTTCTTGACCTCTCTCAGATCTCCGAAGGACCCCTTGGATTCTATCCAATTCACCTCTTCTCCTCTGAAATAGATTGGTTTCTCAAGCAGGAAATCGGGTGTTTTTCCGCCTTTTTCCCTTAGATCTTCCTCACGTTCATGTGTGATCCCATGGCGGTCCAGCCATGTTTTCAATCGAGCTTCTCCCTTCACTCCTCTTTTCCTCTGGACATCATTACCTTCGGGCGAATAGATCGGGTCATTGTCCCTCACCTCTTGAAGTTCCCTTCCGAGCCTTTTATCCTCCACGGATGATGGATCATTGATCATTTTCTTGAACGTGTTCCTGCCCATTTCCTTGCTGGTCATTATGATAAATGCGGTCATGACAGGTGAGAAATTCTGTTCATTCGAGATCTGCAGGAGGCTCTTTCCATTTTTCCATTGATCGAATAATCTGGGGGCTTTGATCTTGACCTTCTGAAACCTGGCTGTGACATCTCTTATTGTTCTCTGCGTGTACAGTACCAAGAAGAACTCCCAGCTATACTTCTTCTTTGACCTGTATCTGGCATATAATCTGTCGATATCGCTGTATGTTCTAAGATCATTGATGATCTCTCTGTATGTTGTTTCATCCACGATCATTTTACTGCCCCTTCTGGCCGATACAATCTTCATAACGTGACCATTTAAAATAAAGTTGCGGTCCTATGGCATATCGGGGTAGAGGTTGAAAGGGCCTAGTATATCAACGATATTCTTCCAATGGGATCCTTTCCCGTATACCTTTTCACAATCACTACGGGGATAGAATATCTTGAAATGTTCCTTTGTACCTCATGGTAACTTCCTGTCAATGAGGTCCCAACCATTCTCACGTTCCTTGATAACATCAAGTGTTCCACCACATGATGGGCAATTGGAACCGGACCGATGGATCTTACTCAGATCAATGGCTTATGATGGTTCGCTCAATTGTTGAGGGGTTCTGTCGCTATTAATGAGGATGGTCCTCGCATCCCTGAGATTCGATAGGCCCTTATCTCTTGTGACAAGGATATGATCCATTCTTTTTGAGATCAAAGCAAGTTCACGGTCATTGGTGGGCCTGGGCGTAATTACCGAGAAACCTGCTATCTTGAGGTATCTGCCAAGATTCCAAAGCATTTCATCGATAACGGATCCCGAAAGAGGGTTTTCATCCTCCATTGGGTCTAATTGGTCTTCAAGGGGTAAAAACGTTGACATTATCCATATGATATACATTTACATATATGCAGAGATATGAATATAACGAAACATATATATGCATGGATGTATATGTATGCACATACGGGGGAATTATAAATGAACATACTCGAGACATCCAAGATATTGTCCGACGGGAATGCACTGAAGATAATTGCAGCAACTCAGACGAGGCCCTGCACAGCACAGGAACTCTCAACAGATCTGGGAACACCACTCGCAGGCACTTACAAGAAGATCAAGGAACTTGAGGTGGGTGGACTTATAGCTCCGCTTGACAGAAAGCTCACATCGTACGGAAAGAGAGTTACAAGATACACCTCATTGGTAAGGGGATTCTACGTTGAGTTCCATAACAATGAGTTGAGGGTCACATTGGAGATGGACAGGTCAGATGGACCGATAAGGCTGTCCTGGAATCCTCTTCTTTCAAGCTAAATGGAAGTTCTTTTGAACTTCCATTTTTTTCTTTTTTTCTTTTTTTTTTCTACTCTGTACATCCTATTCAATATCGGAAAGATACTGTTAACTGATGTAAGCGGATCATTTTGTTCAGCGTTTGTTTCAAAACAGTTATATATCATAAACAACGAATATTCTCTCAGACAAGAGTTTCGGAGGTCACAAAATGAGAACAATATCGATTGCGCTTGGTGCAATGCTTGTATTTGCCGCCCTTGTTGGGATGGCTTCTGCCCTCAATCCCCTTTCGGGGAATGATTGGGAATTCGATCCTGACATGGACGGACTGAACAATCTCGATGAGTTCCTTGCCGGATCGGACCCGAACAACTGGGACACCGATGGCGATGGACTCCCCGATGGTTGGGAAGTGGACAATTCATTGGATGCCACTGAT
>JAUVCN010000020.1 GCA_030595715.1 Thermoplasmatales archaeon | reverse complement strand
GTGATGATAGGTCCAGTGGCCAGGGGGGCCCTCGGTCATCGAGGAGTTCCTGAAAAAATACCCCGTGCCGTACCAGGTCTTCACATATGCTTCCACAACTCCGATGTTATCGGAGATGGAGGCATTGATCTCGATCAGATCACCTGTTGTTACATTATCCACTACAACGCTATCTATGATGGGGCTATCATCGTCGAGAACAGGTTCGACCGCCATTTGTGATATCGAGTTACCTTCCACATCCAGGCAGTAGAATGAATATTCAAGTTGATAGGCATCATCAGGGATGGATATCTCATGGAACCATCCCAGGTACCATTCCACCATGGATACGTTCTCGGGTGCCCCCTCATCTATACTGTATTCAACGCTGAGGTAGATGACCCCCCAATCATCATCGACAACCGCTGTGAAGTTGTATCGATCCCCCGTGGTGGGGCCAGTTGAGGCGGTATTGGTTATGCTCGGAGGTTCACTGGTCGACGTGGAGAACTGGTAATATGAACCTCCGTTGTCATCCGTTGTGGAGTTCCCTTCGCCATCAACGGATGTTACCCTGAAATAATATATCTGATCAGGGGAGAGGTCCCATATATTCACAGAATGTGTCATTTCAAGTGTCCCATGGAATTCACCAAGTATAACTGAAAATGGCAGTTCCTCCGATATCTCCACCAGGCTGTCCGAAGGAATATCGGTGATCCAGGTGATCCGGGTGGAATTGTAGGTGATATCCCTTGACATCACCTCCGAGACCCGTGTTCCGGCGTGATCTTCCGCTGATACCTGGAAAGAAATGATCATCAGAGCAAATATGGAAAGGGTTGAAAGGATCCTGTAAACGGCTTTTTCGACCATAGTTCATCTCCCCCTGTGATCTACTATAAATTGAACCTGATGTATTAAATGATGTTGTCGGATATTCCTTATTATTCAAGGATTTCTGGTACCAGGAAGGGGGTGACCTCATCAGAACGAATGAAGACCGATATCGATGAAAGTTATCGAAATGGTTCCGATGATGGATAGGATGTTGATGGCCATGTATGCGGCCTGGACCTTCAAAGATATCTTTTTCAGGTTCATGATATAGATGATCGTCAATGTGACGAAGATGACGAGTGTTGCCGTCTCCTTCGGGTCCCATGACCAGAATCTTCCCCATGCGATCTGTGCCCAGATCATTCCGGTGACAAGCCCGGCAAAGGTAAGCCACCAGGCGATCGTGAGAGAGATCTTCAGGTCCATCCTCTCCTTCTTTCCCCGAAGGAGGCCGATCATCTTCTTTGCTGCAATGAAAGTGAAGAGGTATCCCAGTATCGCAAGGGGAGGGTGGATGAGGATGAGAACACTCTCGAGTTCATGCGCCATTTTGAAACCTCAGTATCCTATGAGCTCCCTGAACCAGACAAAGTGACTGCCATATAGAAGCATATGGATCGATACAAGCACCGTGATAAGATATGATCCCCATGCATGCACCCTTCTCCAGTTCTGGAAACCCAGCAGTTTGATGAACTTCTTCTGAAATATCCCATTCAGGGAGATGATCACCATGATCAACATTGCAACCTCGCCCAGAATGACCTCCCACTGGAATATCAGGTTCCTGAAAGGTCCGTAGAACAGTGTTGCAAAGTGTATCGCAACCAGAATAAGTGTGACAAAGGAAAGCGCACAGTGGAAATCAATTCTCTTCTTTGCGCTTCCGAAGACCTTGTTGGCAATGGTCTTCAACCTGGATGTTCCGCCGGTAAAGAAACCAACCAGGACAAGGACAGCAGCAGCTATCCCGGTGTATTTTCCAACCTCCCCCAGAAGGTCGGACCCACCTCCATCTCCAGGGTCCGTGATCACGATCTCGATCTTGATCTCACGTTGGACATCGCCTTCAAGCCATTTGATTGTCATGAATGATATGATGTTCGTTCTGTTGAGAACTGTAACGGTTATCGTTGTGGACCCGCCATCGCTCAATTCAACCAGGGGCTGGGAAAAGGTGACAAGTCCCTCGAGTGATCCGTGGAGGATGACCTCGATATCCGTCACATCAGATGTTGCGGTCAGCTGGATCTCCTTTTCCTCTCTCTCCTTTTCAAAGATCAATGTACCTGGAGATATTGACAGGTCCAGATCAGCAACGATCACGGTTGTTTCGATCCTGTCAAAGTATGATGCGGAATCCATGGTGCCAGGGGTCTTATGCTTGTAATATACGGTGTAATCAACATCGACTATCAAAATGCTCTCTCCGACACCCCCGGCTGTGAACGTCCAGTCGATATACTTGTTGCCCTGAGGATCGACCCCGGGGGTCCCGGGTCCTGTTGATATCAGGCTTCCGTAGATGGTTCCCAGTTCCCCGGATAATGAGCTGATGGAATAGTCCGAGGCCGGAGTGATGATCAATCTAACCGTGACGTCGGTATCTGGCAGGTAGAACGGATCATGTAACAGCGTGATAACGGGGGGGTGGTATATCCAGCCGCCTGATGGGGTGCGGGAAGAATGACAGGATTCGCATGACGCTCCTAGTGCATTCCCGGAAATAGCAATGAGAAGGAATAGGGTCATTAAAGAAAGAAAGGTCTTTTTCATCTTGCTCACTCTTCCATTTTTGGACCTCTGCTCTTGATGGGTCTGATCAGAACGAAAACAGACCATATCACACCGAATACGAGTGCTATCGTTCCAAGAGCGAGTATTGCCCTTGCTCCAGCGTCATCCTTGATAGATGCGAACAGGCCCTTATCTGTGTCCTCTTCGGGATATATGATTATCGGATCTTCATCCTGCGGTATGATGATCTCTTCTTCAACAAGCATACGGTAGAAAAAGTCAATGGATATGGAATTGCCATCGGGGTTCTCGATGGTAGCATTGACCGAATGGTTACCGTCCTTTGACCAGGGTCCAGCCTTCAATTCCCAGTAGAGTTCGATCCCGGAAGCAGAGATCTCATCACCATCTATATGCCATGTTACTGTGAGCTCCCTCCCTTCGGGGTCCGTTACCGGAAGCAGGATGAACAGCATGTCACCTTTCTCGAATTCTCCACGATCCTCGATAATGTCCCCTGTCAGGAGAATGGGTGCTTTTCGATCGATGACGGTAACGTTCCACATCACACTGCCAAGCTCATCTCCGTTCTCATCGAACAATACGAACTCGATGATCTTTGATCCCTGGTCCAGATATGTGGGCTCAAATGTCAGGCTGGTCGTTCCTTCATCTATAACCACACCGTTGATGGTCCATTCCATGGTGTGGATCATCTGGTCCATGTCAAGGTTGATGGAGAAGGTAATGGTATCACCTTCAACGACCGATCGGTTGCCTTCAGGGGAATGGCCCAGTATGAAAACAGGGTCCGGTGGCATCACCACTTCTTCATCAACAGTAATATTGACATGATCGAACGAGACCAATCCCCATTCAATGGAATTCACCTCGAGGCTGATCCTGTGACGGCCGGGAGGAAGGATGACCTCAATATTCTGCTCCCCTCCTATCGTGCCGGAAATATTGGATGACCATTTGAAGGTTGCATCGGTGATATCCTGATTGGAGTCGAATGAGCTGTTGAATCGGATGGTCGAATTGAAAAGGAACGCCCCTCCTACCCCGGGTTCAAGGATCCTTGATATCAATATTGGGACCTCGCTGACGAATGGGCCGGAGAAGGACCCTATCTGATGGTATAGTTCACCATCTGTCGTGTTGAAGGAGTAATGGTATACCCCGCATTCAAGGAACAGTTCGATCACGTACCGTTCCCCGTTGGAGTGATCACCATCGGAGAGATGGGTCATTCCTCCGGTAAGAGCTGTCATGGGAATGATCGTTCCGTTGAGGGTCAGGTTTACGGCCTGGGGGACGTCCCCTTCCTCATCGGTGTAGGTGACCGAGAACCTGAATGTATCATTGCAGTTACCGGAAGCGGGGCTCACTTCCTGGTCGGACAGTACCGGAGGTGTGTTCTTGATGATAATATTGGGTCCTTCAATGTCTCCTCCGGATACGGGGAAAGATGTCTGATCGATCCCATCCGATGCTTCGAAATGGAACGAGTGTTCGCCCGCTGGAAGTTTGATCGTTGCAGAATAACCCTCTCCCGTTCCGATACTATCAGCATTCCCATCCGTTACGGATAATGGATAGGTCCCCCCTGCAACGTGGACATCGATAGAGGAAGGTGCTTGGACATCCGGGTCCATATATGTTACACTGAACGTGAGATCGGTCTCTGTGTTCCCGAATAGTGGATCGACCGCACCTCCGGTCAACGTCGGCGGAGTGTTCGGAACAGTGAGAGTATCGGTAACACTTCTGGTAGTAGGCGCACTGAAATGATCCGCATCCATCCTCGCCTCCGCCCTGAGGGTGTCCGTTCCCGGTGTTATTCCATTGAGGTCGAAAACGACATCTTTTGTCCATGTGTAAGGTTGGGAAGAACCGGACGGTCTCTGGTTGTTGAATACCTGCTGTGAACTTACCGAGACCTTGGAGTACAGAGAGATCAGTTTAATGATAATATCGAACTCCCAGTAACTGTTGGTACCATCTGATGTTATCCTGACAGATACCGTAGCTTGATCGTTCTCACCTACCTCAATGGTTGAGGGGATGGTCAATGTGGGGTCCTCGATCACAAGGTCATACACTCCACCATGACATCCATTGCAGACGTCTGTCGAGCCTCTGGGTGGGATCCCATCCATCAGTGTAATTGCAGCGATGGGGGAGATGATCAACAAGGATCCAAGGGTGACCGCGATCAGACCAAGGTTCTTCCTTGTAAATCTCGGAATGTTCTCTCCGGAGAATAATATCTCATCACCCATATGACCCCCAAGAACAGTATTATTATTAAAAGGATAATGGGAAATATCACTACATTATATAAAATAAAAAAGAGCGGGCGGAGGGACCTCCGCCCATTTTCAGGATAAAGAGATCAGCCCTGGAGTTCCTTTGCCTGCTTGGCGGAAAGGATTCTCCAGCACTCGTGGGTGCCTGTAGTGGACTTTGCCACTGCAAAGAACCTGCCCTTCTTTTCCCTGATGTCGAATGTCTCTGTCTTGAACTTACCCTTGGATTTAACATCATAGAACTCTATTTCTGCCATATCATAACCTCCACGATATAATCGCTCAGGCCCACATTGCTGAAAGTATATTAAAACCCTTTCTCGAAGAGGACCGAATATAATGGCTTTTTACACATATTGAACCGGAAACATGGAAGTTTTATGCTGCAGGTCTACTTTTTGGATGCCAGGAAATCCTTGCCTTTTTTTGTGAGAAGCAGGTATCTTGGTTTGGAGGGGTCATCATGACAGGTGGTCGCTATCGGACAATTGTAACACCTTGACCCACACTCCTTCCCTGCGGTCGAGACCTCTTCCAGATATCCTGACCTCTCGAGCATGTGGACCCTCTCATGGAGTTCATCCCTTTCGATCCCCAACTCTTTCGCTATCTGGGCAAGGGTCCTTCCACCTCTGTTCAGGTATTCGAGCAGCTCTGCTATCATCTCTTTTCACCTCTTATCGTGAACAATAACATCGATGCACCAACGGGGATCAACAGGATACAGAGGATGATCGATGGGGCAGAGAGGTTGATAATGATATTCCCTGCGCCCTCAGTAGTACCTATCAGGTCCGAGACCTGATCCGAGATCGTGACCAGGGCCTGTGTGATGCCATAGAGTATAGAAAGGAAGGTTCCAACAAGAAGGAACGACCTCATTCTTCCTTCTTCTTTCTTGTAGGATAGAACACCTGCAATGAAGATAATGGAGATGATGATCATTACAGAACCTCCTATTACATCCCCGGGCAGGTTCCCGATCGGGTCATCTATGATGCTTATCGATGAGAGGAACTGAAGGATGCCTGAGATCAGATATGCTGATCCGAACACGATCCCCAGGATCAATGTGGTCATCCGCCTCTGTTCATCCGAACCCAAGCAGCAACCCTCCCTGGTATATTATCAGTGCCAGTAAATATGCGATCGATGTTGTGTAGATGATCGCGAATATCGCCCAACCCCATGATCCGGTCTCCTGCTTGATCACCCCTATAGTTGCCAGACAGGGCACATAGAGCAGAACGAAGACCATCAGGGAAAGACTGTTGAGCGACGTCATTCCGGACCCTTCTGAGGATAACCTTTCAGTCAATGTGGATCCTTCCGCTCCGACATTATACAATACCCCCATGGCGCTGACAACGATCTCCTTGGCAACGAATCCAAAGATCAGTGCCACGGTGATCCTCCAATCGAACCCAAGTGGGGCCAGGATCGGTACAATGAATTTTCCCATTGCAGCGGCCATACTGGCTTCACTGCCGTAATCCACATTTTCGAGTGAAAATGAATAACTTGCAAGGAACCACATGATGACAGAACCCAGAAGAATAACGGTTCCCGCCTTTTTGAGATACTGGTAACCTTTTTCCCATGTCGATCTTATGGATAGTCTCAGGTCGGGACCCCTGTATCTTGGTAGTTCCATTATAAATGGTGCCGGATCACCTTTGAGGATGGTGACCCTGAAAAGCTTTGCAGAGAGGATGGCAACCACTATGCCCAATAGATAGAGGAAGAATATCACCATGCTGCCGGATCCTTTGAAGAATATCCCTATCAACAGGATATATACGGGCAGCCTTGCTCCACATGAGACAAATGGATTGACAAGTATGGTCACTAGACGATCCTTCCGATCATCAATGGACCTTGTCGCCATTATTGCCGGAACATTGCATCCGAACCCGATCACCATGGGGATGAACGATTTTCCGGACAACCCTATCTTTGACATCACACGGTCCATGACAAAGGCGGCCCTGGCCATGTAACCCGAGCTTTCAAGGAGAGAGATAAGGAAGAAAAGGACCAAGATGTTCGGCAGGAATATTATTACCGCCCCCACTCCTCCGATGATGCCTTCTCCGATCAGGGACGATAACCAGGCAGGCTGTATCTGTTCCAGTGCAAAGGTTGAGAGTTCTCCGAATCCCATGTCGATCAGATTGGAAAAGGGGGTGGCAAATTCGAATGTGAGTTCGAAGATCGACCAGATGATGACAAGGAAGATGGGGATTCCCAGATGTCTGTTGGTAACGACACTGTCGATCAGGTCCGATATCTTTTCCTTTTTTTTCACCTTCTTCTTTACCTTCGCAAGAACATTATCGATCTGCCGATACCTTCCGTCCGTGATCGAGATCTCCATCCCCATTGGGTCGATCTCGCCCATGAGTTCGCGCAGTCTATCATCGAGGTCCCTTTCCTTCAGCAGGTCCCAGACCTGCTTGTCACCTTCAAGGGCCTTGATCGCCATCCATCGATGATCTCTGCCAGGATCCCAATCGTTCAATGCCCTGGTGATCTTATGGATCTCTTTTTCGATATCATCGTTGAAACGGATCTGTTCCTTGCAGGTCGGGTTGGACCCGGCCACTCTGACAATTGCATCGAGAAGTTCCCTAACACCTTTACCGGTGGTCGAGATGGTAGGGATCGCCTCGATATCCAATTCCCTGGAGAGGGCCTTGAGATCCACAGCGTTCTCCGGGTCCTTCGTGAGGTCCCACATGTTAACTGCGAGGAGCATCTGGCACTGAAGCTCCATCAGTTGATATGTGAGGTAAAGATTTCTACCAAGGTTCGTCGGGTCTATGATATTCAGGACCAGGTCCGGTTCCTCTTCGACGATATAGTTCCTTGTTATCAGCTCATCCTTTGAATATGCGGTCAGGGAATATGTCCCCGGCAGGTCAACGATCTCGATGTTGTGTCCCTTATGGACCTTCTTGCCGATAACTTTCTCAACGGTCACTCCCGGCCAGTTACCAACATGAAGATTCTCACCGGTAAGCTCATTGAACAGTGTTGTCTTTCCGACATTCGGATTGCCTGCAAGAGCGACCTTGATAGGTTTTGGGTCCATTTCATCGATGCAAAAGGGCCATATGTATAAAGGTTTTTTGACACCCTAATAGAATTAGGTCACCCTAATTATCGGGGGCATTATGAATGCGAACCGGATCAGTTAACGACAGGACTGAGAATGGAGATACCGTTCTCGCCTATGTCGATCAGGTGCTTCTTCCTCGAATGGTGGCAGGACCTCATCTTCAAGACCTGCATGTAAAGGTGAATGTCATGCTGGTGTTCGATGGGACCCATCTCGATGATACCGTCTGCGAGGAACATCTCCGATCCCTGGCCCTCGATGATGTTCGAGAACCTGGGTGTCTCCATGATTATGAATGATGTGAGATTGTATTCTCTGAGCTTCTTGAAGAAGTGGAACATCTTGGACCTCAGGCTTCCGGTCTCGATCAATGAATAGAGACCTCCCAGGGAATCCAGTCCGAAACAGGTGAAATTATCTCCCTCTTTGTCCTTGAAGAATTTGATAACGCCATCGACCATGTCAAGGAAGTCAGGCTTGTCCACGCCGCCTCCACCTTCGAACCTTGCCCTGATATCACTGTAATCCGATATCAGAAGGTTCTCGGGGACCTTGATCCCCAATGAGTCCATGTTCCTCAGATGGGAGATGGTATTCTCTTCCACGGTGAGGTACATGCCGAACTCACCTGTATTCTGCAGATATCTGGACAACACCGAGAAGACCATTCCGGATTTCAAGGAGCCCGGTGGACCGTATACGATCGTGATCGCTCCTTGGAAGATGTCCGAGTAGAATATGTTGTCCAAACCCTCGATCGAATTTTCAATCATACAATGGCCTCCATTGTCCTTTGGAATTCAACACACAACAATGATATAGAACTTTCGGAGTTTTTACTTTGAAGTGGAAATGGAGATGCCAGTATTGTCGAGCAGAGATGGGGTGTATCCTTCAAATGATAAAGAGGTCCGTGAAAAGATAATGGAATGGCTCGAGGAGCTAAACTCCAGGGAGGATGAATGGGCCATCCTGGTCGAAGGTAAGAAGGACATGGCCGCCCTGGTCCTGATGGGAGTCACGCATCCCATAATCGAATTGAATCGAGGGATGAACATCTTCGATCTGATAGATCTGATAGGTTCGGGTGAGCTTCCGGAATTGAACGCTCCTTTCAAAGGGACCCTCGTTATTCTGACCGACTGGGACCGGAAGGGTGGAATGCTTGCAAGTAGGGTGAAAAAGGCGTGCATCCATCTGGATGTCAGGATCGATGTCGATGTAAGAAGGGATATCTCATCCATTGTCGGGAAATGGATCAAGGATGTCGAATCGATACCCGCATTCCTGTCCCATCTTGATGTTTGAACCTATTTCATGTAAGAGAGGACCTTGACCCCATTTCCACGGATCGGGGTTCCCATCATGCTGCCCGGGATCATGGCCCTTCCGACAGCCTTGAAAGTATCGTCATGACCGATAAGGACGATATCGCCCGGTCTTACGATGCCCTTGACCTCATTTATACCGTGGGAGAAAAGAGTGCCCTTTGGTGTGAAATCATCAATCATTATCCTCTTTCCATTGCCTTCGACCTCCCAGGCGATCTTGCCAGCTTCCTTTGTCGGTACCGGCCCTCCGATCTTCAGGTCGAAAAGGTCCCTTTTTCCACTTCTCAACATGGACCCGCGCCAGGAGGTCTTGATATTGAGGTCCCTGGTGAATTCGAACTCGATCCCGGTGGAGAATTCGATAGCCTTTAAAACCTCCATTACCTCGTTCTCACGGCGGTTCAGGTCCATTGGGCCTTCCAATTCGGGAGAGATGGTCCGTCTCAGCATCTCATCCGGCCTGATCCCTTCATCATCCGCAAGACCATGGACGTCCACGAACTCGGAACCGAAAAGCTGGGATCGCCCTATCGCTTCGGGGAAGAATCGATCCCTGTCATGATGATAACAGATGACCTTATCGAAGTTTCCCTTCTTCATGACGGATCCTGTCAATTTCCGGATGTGTTCGATCTCCTCGTTGTGCCAGTCGCCTGTTACGGGTATATCATAATGGGCTGCGGGGTAGAGGCTTTCAAGTTCCATCGGGACGGCTCCCAGCGGAGAGGTCAAGACCAGTCTCTGACAGATCGTCTTCCATCCCTTGACGGAATTCAATGCGTTATCTATCCTCCTGTGTGTCCTTGAACTTGAATACGGCTTCCTTGCTGAACATGGAAGGAGCAGAAGCAATCTCTTTGTCGGGATCGGGGTGAATTCCTCGATGATCCTCTGACGCCAAAGAGAATGGTCAGGGGCGTTAAGGTCATCCCTGTAGGTCACAGCGACCTTGTCGGACCTTCTGAACGATGGCGTGCATCCTCCCAGGTCCCATCCGACCCCCTTTTCAACCTTTCTAAGAATGGACATCTGCTCGGGTTTACCTGCAAGGGTTGCCATTACATGTTCCCTGAGGGATCCCTTCCTGAGGTAGAATACCGCCATTTTCAATCTTTTTCCGATCATTTCCACATTATGGTCCGATATGGAAAGGTTCGAGAGATCCTCACCCGTTCCCGAACATGCCTGACAGGAACAGATGGAGGAGGCCCCTCCCAGGTTCTTTAATTCTGTAGCATCCAGGGAGGAGCGTTCGGTGTAATAGATACCGTTCCTTCCGTCCGATCTCGCTTTCATGGTATCGAACACTTCCACGCCGAGGTAGAACAACGTTTCCAGGTCCAGTGTCCCACCGGTCCCCGGAAGGTACAGTGGGTCATGCAGAGGATCATTTCCCTTGATCGCTATCAGAAGGTCTGATAAAAGGAAGGGATCGGTCGTGATGACACGTGAAAGCAGGTCCGTTGTAAGCGGGACCTCGCTGAAGTTCTCTCCGGACATCAAAAAGAATCTGTTCGAAAATGCTGAAACGGCTCCTACCATGCTATCGGCCTTGATCCTTGACAGACCTTTCATCATATGATCTACCATGATCGGGTGAGGATCGGACCCTTCTCTTCTATCGAATGACGCATCCATCCTTTCGGGGAATATTACCTTGATCTTTCCGGGTCCTTCATTTTCGATATCGATAAGAATGGGTAGTTTTACCTTCCCACTATCGGATTCGAGTTTTCCACATCTTGTCGGACCATCGATGATATCGATCCTGTATGACGATCTGGGATCAGGCATGGGAACCACCCTACATCTATACGTACGATCTCAGGGAGTCTTTATTGAACCCCTTCCACATCTTTGCCACCTTCTCCTTGATCTCGGTCATGTCATTTGTGGTCTCGGATGGCTTACCTGGTTCCGTTGTTCTGAAAAGGACCTTTTTCACATTGAACGAATTGAATGGAAGGTCCTCACGTTTCAACGATGTGGATACCATATCATGGATGAAGTAGTTGAGGTCCTTGTATGTGAGCATCTGTTTGGGAATTATATGTACCGCGAACACACCTGCCGATGATATCTCCACGATATCGACGACAAGCCTATCCTCGATCTCCTTTTCTATCTCGTAACCATCCAATGCATCGGCCAGATTGAACATGTCCTCCCCGGACAGTTCATCATCATAATCCAGTGCAATGATCACATCAAGAGGGTTCTGCACAATTACGGTCATTTGCTCACCGTGGTTTATTAGAACCTCTTGGGTTATATCATTTATGTCATTAACCTCAAGTATTGATGTCAGGAAGTTCCAGCAGCTGATAGTAGACCGACCTTCCCCTGTGGACCTTGCTTATCATGGAGACCTTCTTCATTCTCTCCATATGCCAGTGAACCGTGGATGGTGAGATATCGAGTTCCTTTACGAGCTCGTTCTGGCTCTTCGTCCCCTGTCTGAGAAGGTCCACGATATTCCTGGAGGTCTCGTTTGAAAGGATCGAGGCGATCTCATCCCTGTGGGCCATCTCCATTGCATTGGTATATCCCATGGAGGACGGATAATATCTTCTCTCCTTGGATCCCTTTTCGGAAAGGACCTTTCCACTTTTTTCAAGCTTCATGATGTGATACGAGACCGCACCCTGGGAGAGTTGAAGTTCCCGTCTGATGGATGTAAGGTTGATGCCGGGATTTACCGTGATGAGATCTAGCAGGTCCATCCTAACCATGTTCTCTCCTCTCTTGGCCTTCATGTAGACCATTCCTGATAGGATGAAGAACGTCAAGGCCGCGACCATGCTTCCACCGATGACGGCCACTATCCAGCCGGGCATCTCCTCTTCCGTTTCAACAGGTGTCGTATTGTCGGGTGATCCTGGTATCTTGTCAGGGACCTCTCCCCCGACGATCGTTCGATCTTCCGAGAAAGGATCATCGAATGCAAGGATATAACCCGCGAACAGAGCACCGGCAAGAGAAACTATCAATGTGATGGCAATTGCCGTGGAAAAAGATCTCTTTCGGTCCATGGTAATTTCTCAGGCGGTTCTCCTTTTAAGTTTTCCGGCACAATGATAAAAAGAAGATGACCTCATTTCTTCTTCTTTTCCTCCAATACAGGTTGAGCCAGATCTTCAAGGACCACCGATTCTCTCATCAATTTGATAACACCGGCACATGATGTGCAGCAGAGCTCATCCTCATTATAGCATACGTCCCTGCACACCCATCGACCACAGAATGGGCATTGTGTGATCCCTTTCCTGTGTGCAGTTGCCAGACACAGATCGCAAATGAAACCTTCCATGGATTCGAGGTCCTCTTCGGGGGGATCTCCCTGTTTTCGGACCTGAATGATGTTCTTCTTTACCTTTGGAAAGAGGGATTCCTTCTTCTGGGTCCTCAGCGGTTTCACCTGTTCTTCCTCCTCTTTCCATCATACTCGAAAGCTTCAGGGAATAGCTTCCTCTCGGCACCCTTGACCTCGTCTATCTTCGACTCGGCCCATCTCATCTCGGCTCCCCGCTCGGACCTCCTTAGCCTGTCCTCGAGTTCATTCAATTTGAACAATGCCTTTCTGGAGATCACAGCATTATCCTCCCAGAGCTTGAAGAGGTGTTCCCTCTCCTTCGGCTTGAGCATTGTTATGGAGTCCCTCAGGGCTTTCCTCTTCTGGTCCTGTGCATATCTTTTCAGCTTTGAAAGCTTGTTCCCGAGCTCATCGAGCTTGGTCCTGGAGCTGTACCTTGACCATTGATCGAAGAGGGTCATCACGGCTATGATGGTGATCGTAAGACCTATGGCGAACAATATGAGAAGCAGGTTGTCCTGTATTACATCCACTGCAGCGTTGGCAGCAAATGCTGGTTGGGGTAGGAACGTTTTCATCTCCATCACTCACACCGTCATCTCATGATATCCGCAGAATGGACATTCCTTCTTGTAGTTCTTGAACCGTGCACATTTCTTGCAGAATGGTGACCCTATCTTGAATCTTGGAGTGGGTCTGTCAGTGGAAAAGAGAATGGATTCCATCTCATCTGCAACTGCCTTTGATTTCATCTCGATCTTTGCCTGTTCTATCAGTGCATGGAGTCCTTCTGTGGACATATCGATCCCGTAGAGATCAAAGAGATAGATCCTCAGGGCCTCCAGGTCCTTCCTGTCATGCCCTTCTTTATGGGCGAATGTGAACTCCCTGATGGCAAGAGCAGAGGGTCCAGAGACTTCCACTTTACGTGGAGCTGTCTTCTTCTTGGTCCTCTTCGCCACGATCAGCGCCTCCTCTTGGGTTCGAAACCTCTGTCGATCTTTCCCTCATAGGTCCTGATCTTGTTCATCGTGTCGAAGAGTTCCATGGTCTCGTTCATCAGCTCAAGTTTTTTGGTCCTGGCATCGGCAACGACCATTCCTTTGTCGAGTTTTCCCTTCAGGACCCTGGTGTTCTCCAGCGTGTCATCATAATCGTTGAGGTCTCCCTGGGTCCATTCCACGGAATCCTCGATCAGGTTCTCGAGATGGGCTTGTTTGCTGAGCAGGTCCATCTTGAGCAGGGAGATCTCCCTGCTTGCATCCCGGACCCTGAGTTTTCTCCTTATTATCCTGATGATCACAAATGTTGAATAGAGCAGCACCACAAGGAATAGGATCCCTATGATGATAAAATGCAGACTGTCACCTATCTCTGCCATGGGCTATCGTTTTCACAATCATCTTCCACCATATTATTTCTTTTGGGTGGAGCATCCTTTAAAAAGAGAAACAGTGGCTGATTAATAGGTGTAATCATATCTGCCGCACATGTCCACGATGGAACCGTACGGGGTCGAAAAGGACCTCAAAGTATTGAAAGGGTCCTCGGCCGGTCATTCTGCCAGGCTCGAGGGTCGTTTCCTGGGGATATTCCCATCCTCGGGTGTGGAAGTGATCTCCGATGGAGAAAGGGAGTCTGACAGTTCCAGAAAGATGATCGTCAAGGGTGTTCTTGATCCACATATCAGGATCGACCTTGAGGTTCAAGACGTTGACAGGGATAAAGGTCCTCTTTCAGAATTCCTTCATTTGATCGGATTGGACCCAAGGGAAGCCGATTTCGATGTCCTATCTACCATGGAGAAGGTACTCAGGGCCTTTGCAAAGGCAAGGTTCAAGAATCTGGCAGAGGTCAATTTCGATGGAAAGAAGGTATATGAACACCCGGAGCTCGATTTCGACCTGAGGAAGGTCCTGAAGAACATCAAGGACCTTGATGAGGATTTCTCCAATGCGGAAGAGGTGGAGGCTGTCATCCTGGAACATGAAGAGGGAGATACGGCAGCAAGGATCAAGGTCGACAAGGTCCATACGAACTTGGGACATGATATCGATATCAAGATAAAAGGAGAGATATCCGGGGAGATGCTGAGAAGGATCATCAATTATCTTGAAGAGAACCTGGAGATAGAGGAACTTCTGAACGGGTGATCACTCCTCGAAGTTCTCCCAGGGTTTGTCCTCTTTCTGGATAAGGGCATCGATCAGGGCCTTCCTGAATTCGTCTATGCCCTCTTCCTTGACCGCAGAGATATGATGGACACCGATGATCCTGTCACCCAGTTTTGATACCCTATCATCTATCAGGTCCATTTTACTGCCTTCAGGTATGTCGATGTCGGATTTGTTGATCACTATGATGAATTCCATTTCCGGAATGGATTCTGCGGTTTTCATGAGGAGCTCGACCTGAGGTTCGATCTGGAAACCGCAGTGTCCTGTCGGATCTATCATGAATACACACATCTTTGTCAGCAGGCTCAGGGCAAGGATCGCCTGCTTTTCGATAATGTTCCTCTCCTCGAATGGGCGATCCAGAAGACCGGGGGTATCTATGATCTGATATCTGGTCCTCATATGGTAGAAATAACCCACCGTGAGCTCCTGGGTCGTGAACGGATATGATGCAACCCTTGGGTCAGCTGTGGAAATCTCCCTTACCAGCTGGGATTTTCCAACGCTTGGATATCCTGCTACAACGATGGTCGGGTCCTTGGTCGAGATCGAGGGAAGTGTTTTGAACTTCTCCCTCACCTTGTTCAGGTGTTTCAGATCCTCATCAAGGACCCTTACAATGGAAGAGATCCTGCCGAATGCCTCATTTCTTTTCGCATCCATATATGCCGGTTTGGCGGTCCTGTTGATCTGCCTGATGGTCTTCTTCTGAATGTTAATGACAGCTTTCCTGGCCCCATCCAGTCTCCCCAGCATCCTCTTGATATCATCGATCGGTTCCAGTAGATCTATCAATGCGTTGTAAAAGGGTGGGAGGTTGTCGAACGATGGGAAGGCCTTGACATATTTTTCCAACGTTGAATCTATGGTGGAACCCAGTGAATCTACCTTGGACCGGTTCAATTTCTGCATCCTGAACCTGAAATCCGGGTCGGTGACCTGTACCTTGGAAGTTCTCCTGAATGCCTTGGCCAAGAGCTCCTCTGCTGTCATTATCGTTGGGATTATGAACATGATATTCGCTCCCACACTCACACTATTATTAAAGGTTGACTGCTCAACTGTCATTTGGGACCTGCACGCCATCGGAGATCGGTGCTGGTGCCTGCGGCATCTCTCCTTCCTGATGAGGTGCAGGTTCTGGGGGCCTCGGAACATCGGTCGGGTGTCCATCCTCCGCGATATTATTCTCCGCCGGCTTATGTTCATCAGTCTTTGGAACAGGTGCTTGCTCTACCGGTCTGTGATATGATCCACCGTTCTCCATTATCTTTCCCGGTGGAAGCTCATTGATCGGTGCGGGACCGGATATCTCATTTGTCGAGCCTGGAGGTAGGGCCGCAGTTTGCACTTGAGGCAGGCTTGCATGTCCTGACGCAGGAGGTAAGGATGTTGTCATCGGAGGAGGAGCCATCATGCGAGATCGTTTTGACCGGGTCACTACCAGGATCAGGACCGCGATCAGGATAATCATGAAGGCAACGACCGCGATCAGGATGAAGATCAGGTAGTCCTGCTCATCCTCCGGGACATCTTCTGAAACATCAGGATTGCTATCCTTCTCCTCGAACCTGAATGTTAGGGTCTCGTTCATCCAGATGGTCCTGCCAATGTCATCTATGACACGAATAGAACCCCTGATGGGGTTCCCGTCAATGGTCCCATTGCCTTGCCAGAGCCCGAACCCACTTGATTCCGTCAGATAGAACTCCCCTATCAACGTGTCATTTCCATCGTAAAGGAACAGCTCGACGGATACCGGTCTGCTGGATGATAGGGTGACGCTGATGAAGATCTCGGCATCCGCCGAATTGTTCGATCTGACAAAAACCTCTCCCTCATCGAACAGCGGGAGATCCGCTTTCAGTTCGAACAGTATATCGACCGAGAGTGAACTTGTCATCCCGTCTCCATCCGTTACGAGGATATCAAGGGAGTATGGGCCAACTTCCCATCCCTCTGTTGGGATCTTTGCCCTGTAATTTCCGTCGCCTCTGTTGGTGAGGACCAATTCTCTGGTCTCTCCGCTTGGAAGGCCAATTACTGCATCCACAATGAGTGGATCACCCACAATATCAATATCGTTGATGGGGATGTTGATGGAAATCGTATTCCCTTTGATGAAAGAACCACCCGGAGGGCCGTCACCTCCAGTGTAGGAGACAGCAGGCTCCATGATCTCCGGAGCGATCGGGTTAACGGTGAACAGGGGTTGGAACGATATGTCGGCCCCTGCCCTTTCATCATCCTCGTAGAAGAGTCTCAAGGCGTAGTCTCCGATAGCCAGGCTCCTTGCCGATATGGTGAAGGTCCTCTCCTCTTCATTCTCAAGTGATAGCTCCCTTTCCAGAACTATCTCTTCACCACCACTTCCGGTCGGTCCGAAGACCTTCAGATCTATCTGGCTGGCAGCCCTTTCTTCTGGGTCATTATACCTGATCGTGAACGATGCAGTATCAAGTCTTGTGATGTTCTGACCCATTCCCGCTACGACCTCCATCGATGGCTTCTCATTGAATGTCTTTACATTAGATTCCCATGATGAGATCGCTCCATCCCTGTCGGTCGCACTTGCGATTATTGACCAGGTCCCCGACAGTTCCGTGATCGGAATGGTGAAGGTACATTCTACTGAATTGTTCGATGTGGCATTCACGGATATGGGTTTTATCCTTCCCCCCATGGTCCTCGTAGCATAGATATCGATCTCGAGGTCATCATCCGGTGTGTCGTCGTCTTTCCATGTAAGGTTCACCTGGAACTCTGATGATCGGGGAACCTCTTCGAGAGGGACCTCACCCGAGATCGTCGGAGCCATGTTCAGGACCTTGAACGAACTGTACAAAAGAGATTCCGAAAATGAACCGTTCGGATCATCATAACGGCCGCGGATGGTGTAAAATCCAAGTGTAGCATTCCAGGGGGGCGAGAATGCCATTAGGAGGGATAATGATCCTGTCATGTTTGTGGATCGGATAATAGCGGGAGTATGGATCATTCCAAGAGGTCCACTTATCTTAATGGACAGACCATCAAGTGTGATGTCGTTATCGACATCGGCGATCTCTGTTTCGATGTTCAAAGGAGATGTTCTGTATACTTCCTGCTCATTGATCTTCAGGTCCAGGGTCGGAATCGAATTGACCGTCAGGTTCATTTCGAGTACATTGTTCTTTTCATCATACTCCCATATGGCCTCATCGCCATTCAGAATGATCATAAATCGGTGACTGCCAATAATAGGTTCATCAACCGATGAGATGTTGATCAGGGCGTCCCCACGGGCCGGAATGTTCACCCTCCCTTTCCATACAGGGTATCCTTCCAGGAGGAGTTCCACCTGTCCTTCCCGGACCTCGGAGTTTCCCTTGTTATGGAGCCGTATGGTGACATATGGGTCACCGTTATCGTCAACGAATGTCTCCAGCGGCGGGAGTTCCTGCGAGAAACCCATATCGCCCCTTTCATTCAGATAGGGTGTACATTTCGGGTCGCCCACGACATATCCCATCCACGATCCCATCTCTGACCCCATCCAGAGAGCTTCGGCCAGGTTATAACCTCTGTAATAAGCTGGAATGAAAATGTCAGGGTGGGAGATGGCATTGATGAAAGGCTCCCAGGCATACCCTTTGAGACCCGTGACCCCATCCCTTATCAGATCAGAGATCAGTGACTGCCCGTACCATGTTCCGTATGTTTGGGACCTTCCACCTGTTGAAACGATCGTTTCTGCTATGGACCCAGGGACCCATTCATTATGGGGTCTGATCACTCTTATGAAGTTCTGGTCGAAATATACTGTTCCGTCTCCCAGAAGTTCAACGATATACCGTATCCTCACGGTGCCCGATATGTTCTCTATCGGGTCCTGGATGTAATACCAGTTCCTGGTACCGGTTCTATTGGTGAGAGTATGGGTCCATAGTAGGGTGGATGATGCATCATATCCCTCGAGGACGATCCTTGCACCCGGTGAAGTGACATCGCTGGCCCTCATCCTTCCGTCTGCGATGAACCTGTGATCATCATAGTTGACAACCATATCCTGATAGGCCCTGATGACACCTGATGAATTCCTTGTCATCTTCAGGGAATAGTCTCCGGACCCCACAGTCTCTGTGGTCCTTTCGACGATGCCCCCGACCGCTTCGATGGCCCATCCCGACGGGATGGGGCCTGTCCCTGCCTCGAAACCGGTGTTCGTCATCTGATTTGCATTCCAGTTCGCATCGTTGGAGCCCCATGAGAAATATGCTGACACATTGGTCAGGTCCGTCTGGAAGGCGACCTCGTTGTCAAGGTGGGAAATATGATCGTTCTCCACGAGCCAATCATTTGCGTCGATCATCCATTTATTTCCCATTCCATATCCGGTCGAGCCGACCCCCTTTCCCGGGTCCATATCGAGATACGCTTCTCCCCTGACACCCAATGAAGGTTCTGCAAGGTCAACAAGCCTTTTTGCTTCTTCAACCGTATAACCTGTTAATCTTGTGACGAGCCTGATCCCGAAGTCTTCCCTGGAAAAGGTTTTATTTGCTTCGAAGTAAGGATTCTCTATCTGCCATCTTCGGTGTATATCCGATTCGTATTCTGAATCCATCAACATCAGTTCGGAGTCCACAGAGGCAGAGTTGTAGTATCTTTGATCGTTCATGTTCGTATATCCGGAAGTTATCTTCAAAGGCACGCCCTTTGTTGTGATCAGATAATCGATACTATCTGTAAGGTCCCTGTCGGAAAGAGCCGTGCTGATCTGGTTTAAAAGGTCATCGAACTCATCGAAATCGATGATCTCATCCGTTGGAACGGTGATGTTGATGATGTTAATTCGAGGTATGTTCCTCCTTTCAACGAAATAGTCGGCTATCTCCTTTGATACGGCCGAATTATCGTTTACTATCAGGGCCGTATCCTCGTATGTCAGGATCCCATCATAGAGTCCTGTGATGTTACCCTCAATGTCCAATGGATGGAGATCTCTCGTAACATTGGCAGTAAAGGGTTCACCTCCTTCACTTTCCGCGAGAAGGGGATATGACGCGATCAGAAGGAGGATAATACTGATAACCGCAGAGATGGACCTCATGGTATACACCGAATGCCGTGATGACATTCGAAGTTATATCTTATAAATCCATTGGCTGATAAATGAACTTCCTACTTGATAGATGAGCATATCTTTCCCACCTCGCGCAGGAGGTCGGACATTGGCATCCCTTCCTCCCATTCCATTACATAGTTCCCTCCCGGTGTCTGCCTGAGGGAAGGTATCTTTCTGTTGAGAACTCTTGAGAAATATTTCAGACCGTCGAGTTTTATCGTGAAGACCATCCAGGGGTCGCCCTTGTGACCCTTGTATCTGAATGCATAGATGGGAAAAGTATTGGCCCCCAGACATTCCTCTAAGAAGACCTCGAGCTGCTCCTTGAGCCTGGGTTGGCTAAGGTACATTTTCGGATATTTTGAGGATTTGACCTCGATGGGAAATGAGAGCTCACCCCTGAGGGCCACAAGGTCCGTTCCAAACGAGCCCGCTCCTCTGATCACCATGAAAGGGAAAGACTCCATTGTCTCGTAACCTATGCATTGATGGGCATCACAGGTCTTCTTCATCTTGGCAAGCTGGCCCATGTTCCCTTCAAGGAGCTTCTTCAGCTCCCTCTCATAGTCAACTCCCATCCTCAAAGGATTGGCATTGTCCTTTTAAAAAGGGAAATGTGGGAGAGTAGGGTGAAGATATTATCAGATCTTTTCAAGCCAGGTTGGATTTTGAACGATCATTTCCTTCAAACCTATCATCTGTCTCATCAATTTTCCGGCAAGTCCCGGTGTAATGTATCTCTCGATGTTCGGAGACACTTCAACAACATCCATTGCCAGTATGTTGCTCCTCAATTCCTCAAGTAAGAGGAGAACCTCACCGGATGACAGTCCCCATGGTTCTGGTGTCCCGGTACCCGGAGCATATGAAGGATCGAGCCCATCGATATCTATACTCAGGTAAATGGGTCTGTCCTTTAGGGATAACGCACCATCCCAGGCTTCAACAACGGTGTGAACGCCTTCCTGATGGACCTGTTTGGTGGTGACATAGTTGAGTTCCAATTTCTCGGCGGCAAGGACCTCGCTCTTGCATCCTGACCTTGCCCCCATGAGGACAACGGAATCAGGCCCCCATCTTTCAAGGATCCTTCTCACGATGCAGGCGTGTGAATGGGGATTGCCGAGATATTCGTTCCTGAAATCCAGATGAGCATCGACGATGACAACGATACCACCTTTATTGTGATACATCTCCATGAACGCGTCGACCGCACCTTCCGTGACAGAGTGTTCCCCCCCCATCATTAAAGGAAACTTCCCTTCTTTCAAGATGAATGATGTCACGGCTCTGGTGTCAGCGATCATCTTCTGCTGCCCATCCTCGGTATTATTCAGAACAATGTCGCCAATGTCGATCAGGGCGAGATCGTCCAGCTCCACATCAAGGTCCATAAGAAATGTCTCGAAATTGTATGTCTCCTCTCTGATCGCCCGGGGTCCCCCTGAAGCGCCCGGTCTGTGAGAAGCAGTGGCATCGTACGGCACACCGAATACAACATACTTGGATGATCGGAGATCACTATTACAGTCTGCGAACCTTCTTACGGGTTCTGTGAGATCAAGGTCCCCGTCAGGCATCGGGAACACTCCTCCGGATCAGACCCTCGTGATCTGACGTCTGCCCATTGCATCCTGGTATGAGATCTCTGCGCCAGGTACGATCTTTTCTTTGAACTCCTCCGGGATATCGATGTTGAACATCTCGTAGGATTCCAGATCCATGAGCTGGACTTCTTTGCCTTGTATGGAAACGACCTGGGCCTGTTTCTTTTCGATCATCGGAACCTGGACCTTGTGAGTTACAGGTGATACGAGTGATCTCTTGTTACCGGTGAAAATACCGGTGGCCACGATCCTCGCTTTTGCCTCACCGTGTTTCCCTGGTTTGGATGTAGTGAGATCGATGATCTTGCAGGGCTCATCATCTATGACGATGTATCTGCCCACCTTCAATTCTCTGACCTGCTGCATGGTCCAGGACATATTTGTTACACTCCGTTACTATTACAGCCCCTAAAAGGATGTACATTATAAATATTTTTAATTCGGATGGCCCCAATCCACTCCCTTTTTTCATGTTCATTCCATCCTTCTTCTCATTGCGAGTATCAACCCTCCGACAAAGCCAGAAAGAGTGTATACGCCCATTATGATCAGGCCGATCACGGTATCGGGCTCACTCGAAGCGGCCATATGACCTCCGGGGCCGAATGATTCCGTGGTGGCGTTGAGAACGGTGGTGATCAGGTCCCCTGAATATGTCAGTATGAACCAGGGTTCTATTCCGGCCGCGTTCAGGATTGCGGATATGATGGGGAAGATCATTATTATCAGGAAGAACCCCACCAATGAGGATGTGATCGACCTCTTCATGAAGCTTGAGAAGAAATAGATGACAGCAACTATCGATGTGGAGTAAACCAGTGCGATCAGGAATGAATACAGGGCCTCGATCGGAAGGTCCCCGAAACCGTAGATCGCTACCACGGAGATCGATGTTGCAAGATAGTATATACCAACAGAGAGCAGCACGGGTATCAGGGCCGCTATGAACTTGCCCACATAGATCGTTCCTCTCCTCTGGGGTGTTGGAAATAGAAGCAGTCCTGTTTTTTTCTCGAACTCGCTGGATATCACGTCCCCTGCAAATATCGCTGCAACGATAACGATAAGCATGCCTATGAAACCCAGGTTGCTATTGAAGAATGCTACTCCGTTATCTGGGAAATCTCCACCGATCAGAAATGGCAGAAATGAGAATATCAGGGCTATGAAGAGTGAGATCCCGAGTGCTATCGTAAACCTCCTTCGGCGGAAGTGCTTCCTCAATTCGAACTTGATAGTAAGCCATACGTTGTGCACATCGTCCATGGCCTCATTGTTGAAATTGCCCATTCAGCTCACCCCCTTCTCATCACCCATGATGGAGATGTAATACTGCTCCAGGCCTCCCGAACCGGGAGTGAAGGAATATACCGGATATCCTGCTTTCATCATCTCTCTCAGGATGGATCCACCGGTTACCGGTTTTCCATCATAGTAGATGCTTGCGCCGCCGTTGTTCCTCTCTGTTCTGTCAACTCCTGTGATCGAGTTGATATCCAAGATCGCACGGTCGCTCTGAAGCTTGGCGAACGATACGTCGATCCTCCTGAAAGAGGCCTTGTCAACGATGTTCGCCACGGTGTCATCCTCCACGATCCTTCCGTTGTTCAGGAAAATGACCCTGTCGCATGTGTCGCTCACTTCGGATAGAAGATGTGAGCTCATAAGGACGCTTCTACCTTCCGATCCAAGTTTTCTCACCAGGTCCCTGACCTCCTTGATCCCCTTCGGGTCAAGCCCGATCACGGGCTCGTCCAGGATGAGGATCTCGGGGTCGTGGAAGATCGCCTTGGCGATCATCAGCCTCCTCTGCATTCCGGTGCTGAAGGACCCAACCTTATCATCCACCGACCTTGAGAGTTTGACCTCTTTCAGAACCTCGACGATCCTGTCCTCGATATCCTTCTTCCTCATTCCGTAGACCCTGCCGAAATATGTCAGTAGTTCCCTGGGTGAAAGATAGTCATATACCCCCGGAACCTCGATAAGGGCACCCACATGCTTCAATGCCTTCTTGGGATATTTCTGTACATCGATACCCTTGATCTTGACAGTCCCGGCAGTGGGCTTGATCAAGTTGGTCAACATCTTGATGGTTGTTGTCTTTCCCGAACCGTTCGGCCCGAGATATCCGACGATCTCCCCCTTGTCGATCTTCATCGATATGCCCCGGAGGACCATCGGGCCTTTCCCGTACCTCTTCACGAGGCCCTTGATCTCGATCGGATAATTTCTGCTTGTCATGATCGATGATGAGTGGTTTCTATTTAAAACGATTTTACCAGACTAATACCCAAATTCATACCCAATCATTCCCGAGTTGTACGGTAGAAAATGATCAATGCTACGAGTTCAAGAGCGTTGAGGAAGAATATCGGACCTCCCGCACTGAACTGCCGAAATGTATTGAGTGCTATCAGCCCCATCAGGAAGAATAACTGCTGGACTAGGAGGAATGTAACGAAGGTCAGCAGTCCCCTGGTGAATTTGGCCTTGATCTTCCGATAGCTGGAATGGAATATTCTGATGAGACCGACAAGTAGAACGATATTGGCGATGGCCACCATAAATGAGATCACGGTTGTGATGATCGTTGCAATTTCTAGGAGATCGGTCATGTTTTTTCCACCTTTTTCATTCCTCTATCCGCATTTTCTACTTTTCCCCAATTTGGCCCCAAATTTCCTGGAAATATCCGTAGTTCCTCTCCATCTCCGTTGACAGGAAATAGACCGCACCGTACTTCTTCCTGTTCATTATGGTGATAATACTGTTCTCTTCCAGGACCTTCAGGTGATGCCGGATGGTCTTGTAATCGAGGTTCAACCTCTTTGTAAGCTGGTTGGCATTGGCTGGTCTCTCGTTCAGAGAGTTGATGATAGAGGCGCGTGTGAGACCGCCCTTTGACCCGGCTATCAGCCACCATAGAAGTTTCTTCATCCAAACAGCTCATCAAGTTATCGATCTACAACTTGGATACATTGTTGAATAGATACTTTTTTTCCTAAAAAAACAAAAGGTGGAAAAGGGGATTGAAAAAACACCCCCTTTGCCACCTGAAAGGATACTCTTTCGATTCAGAGTATCCAGTTGACAATGTTCCCCACGACAAGCAGGACGTAGAAAAGTACCCCACAAGCAATTCCTATGATCGCAGAGATTTTCTTTGGACCTGCCCCCATTACAATGGCGATTATTCCCATAATGATCGCACCGATCGCGATCAAGCATCCTGCAAGAAGTGCAAAACACTGGAATATCCCCGTGAAACAGGCGAACAATCCTATGAAGTTGGATAGGACCATGAGAACGAACCAGATCCCTCCAAGGACAACAGCAGCGATTCCGGCTATCATCGCAAATGATGCCATCCCTTTTCCCTTGCTCTTCTTATCGTCCTTTTTTACTTTCTTTCCCTTCTTCTTTGAGGACTTCTTTTTCTTCTTTTTGGGTTTTTCCTCCTCCTCGTCGTCTTCGGAGTCGTCCTCATCTTCGTCATCTTCCTCGAAGTCCTTCTCCTCGTCGTCTTCGGAGTCGTCCTCGTCATCATCTTCCCCGGAATCCTCATCTTCCTCCTCATCATCCGGGATGTCGTCATCTTCATCTTCCGGAGGACTTGCAGCTTCCCTTGGCTCTTCTTGGTCCTCTTCCTCATCTTCCTTGATCTCTTTTTTCTTCTTCTTTCCCTTTGACTCTTTAACCATAATCGAACCCCCATTTTTCATTTGAAACAAAGACCGGATGAATATAGCAGATAATATGTCTTTCTTTCTTTTTCGCATTAATCCAGCATTCCAGTATTGTACATGATGCCAAACACTATCCATCCTATCCAGATCACGAACATTACTATCGTTATGATGATGCCTATTATGGCAAGGGCTTTCTTGCCTCCGGCTCCCTTCGAGAGGCCAACGATCGCCATTATAACCGTCAATATCATCAATAAAATACTGAAGGGCAGGGCAATACCGAGACAGACCAGCGACATCACCTCATGAAAGGTAAAGGGAATGTAAACGACCCACGTGAAGAAGGTGATCATCCCGAGGATCAGGGATATGATGGCAAAGATCCCACCTTTTCCCTTCTTCTTCTTCCTTCCTTTCTTTCCCTTCTTCTTACCCTTTTTCTTTGAGGGCTTCTTTTTCTTCTTTTTAGGTTTCTCCTCCTCTTCGTCCTCGTCATCTTCCCCGGAGTCCTCATCATCATCCGGTATGTCGTCATCTTCATCTTCGATATCTTCTTCCGGATCCTCCTCCCCGGGATCCTCTCCCTCCTCTTCCTTGATCTCATTTTTCTTTTTCTTTCCCTTTGATCCTTTGACCATTATCAAACCCCCATTTACGATCATGATCAATAACCGGATGAATATATCAGATGATATGTCTTTCTTTCATTATCTCATCAACCGGGTATTGCACCTGATGCCAAACACGATCCTATCCCTTCAAATATTGACATATAGGATCCCTGCAAAGGCCAGGCTATAACGATCTCAAGGCCGTATTACGAACAGGTGATCCATATAGAGCAAGTAATATCGTTCTAGATGCCGGTGATGACCTCTTTCTCCGTTGTGGTCGGTGCTTTGTCCACCATCTCCTTCCCCCATTTCTCGACCACACCGGAGAGCCTGCCAACTCCCTCGACTATCTTGTCGTCATCCGCATGTGTGAAGTTCAACCTCATGCAGTTCGTTCCGCTTCCATCCGCATGGAACGCACTTCCGATGACATACGCGACATTCTCCGTGATGGCATCATGGAACATATCGGACGTATTGATGTTCTCATGAAGTGTTGCCCAGAGGAACATTCCACCTTCGGGGACGGGCCATCTGATGTATTCTTTTGGCATCTTCTCATCCATTGCCTTTGCCATGATCCTCTGTTTTCTACCGTAAAGGTCGATGATATTGTTAAGATGCTTATCGATGTAGCCCCTCTTCAGGTATTCCTTTGCAATGTGCTGTGTGAACGGAGGAGTGCAGAGATCGATCGCCTGCTTTGCGATCCCCATCTTGTCAATTATCGGTTTCGGTCCGAATGTCCAGGCGACCCTGAATCCAGGTACAAGGGTCTTTGAGAACGTTCCTAGATATATCACTCTCCCCTCCTTGTCCATGGATGCGAGTGTTGGTAACGGGTCACCATGATATCTGAGCTCGCCGTATGGATCGTCCTCCACGATAATGAAGTCATATTCGTGTGAGAGATCTATCAATTTCTTCCTCTTTGGAAGGTTCATGCAGACCCCTGCAGGGTTGTGGAAGGTCGGAACGGTGTAAATGAACTTCAATTGTATGGAATGCTTCTGCATCGATGCAAGATATTCCTCGAGCCTGTCCACCATCAGCCCGCTGTCATCAAGGGGGATCGATACAATGTTCGGATCATATACGTTGAAGGCATTCAGGGCCCCAAGATATGTAGGGGCTTCCATTATGATCGTTGAATCATGGCCGATGAAGACCCTTCCAAGAAGGTCCAGACCTTGCTGCGACCCGACCGTGATAAGGATGTTATCCGCATCTCCGTCCATGTTCCATTTGTTCTTGAGCCTCTTTGCGATCTCCTCTCTCAGCTCGGGAACACCTTCGGTGGAACCGTACTGCATCATGATCTGTGGTCGGTCCTTGATGAGGTCGTTGATGATGTGATGTATCTTCTCGACCGGGAATGCCAGTGGGTTCGGCAGTCCCCCGGCAAATGATATTATCTCTGGTTTCTGTGTTAGTTTTAAAAGCTCTCTGATAACCGAACCTTTCATTTTTAATGCTCTTTGCGAAAGAAGACTCTCATAGATAGGTTTTGACAATTGATGACCTCCTCTGGAATAATGGGAATTTCACTCCATGGGTAAAGAGGGATTCAAGATTAATATATCGGTTCTTGGAAACATTTCGGTGATCTTGCCCCCTCAGAGGACCTATATTTCGAAAATACGATCCCAAATTGATGTTCACATTCCGGCGTTCCAGACCTCATCACCTACGAAATGAAGGGTCTTGATGGCCTTTCCGGATGTGGCCCGGACCATTTCCGGACCGCTGATCAAAGCCCGCCCCACACAGAGTGGCCTTTTATTGTTCACATCCCTTGTGAAGACCAGATCATCCTTTTCGATGGCCTCATCTGCCTCCAACACTCCAGGGGCCATTACATCCGCACCATTCGCCAGGAATCTCACTGCCCCCATGTCCACTGTCACATATTTCTTCGTTGGAGATAGTTCCAATATCCCATGGAGCGTGAGCATGAATCCCCCATCTTCCTCGACCCCTATGATCTTTCCATTGATGAGGTATGCTGACCTGTGGCCAAGGGATCCTGTATCCATATTTGTCCCTGTATCCGTGACTATACCCCATTCCTCCTCCATCCATGCAAATATCTTCTTTGCATCCTTGGATCTCAGTTTGGTCCTTCTCCTCAGGACAAGCTCCTTCATGGACCGAAATAAGTGACAAGAATATTAGTATATATCGCGGAAGTTGATTTAATCATTACAACATTCTTGATATCATGGACCCGATCGAAAGATTATCATCCCTTGGGCAGTTCAGGATGAGATTGGGTCTTGCCCGTATGAATCGGATGATGGAGAAGTTTGGCATGCCCCAGCTCCGGATCCCATCGGTCCATGTTGCGGGGACGAATGGAAAGGGATCGACCTGCCATATGATGGATTCTATCGTTTCGACATTTCCGGTCAGCCGGGCTCTGTATACCTCACCCCACCTCATTAGAGTTCATGAGAGGCTCGTCTATGATGGGTTAGAGGTGGAAGATGAAGAGCTGCGGTCCATATTGGGGGAGATCTTCGGGATCGGGGAAAGCCTGTTCGACCCGGATGATATGCCAACCTACTTCGAGACGCTTACAACTGCTTTCTTTGAACTATCAAGAAGGAGAGGGTCAGATCTCAGTATAGTGGAGGTTGGAATGGGAGGGCGGTTCGATGCGACGAATATCCTGGAACCTCAGGCGGTATGTATCACCTCGATCTCACTCGATCATATCGAACACCTGGGTGACGAGGAGCATTCCATCGCCAGGGAGAAGGCAGGGATCATCAGGCCTTCAACTCCGGTGGTCCTTGGACCGATCCATAGAGGGGATGCAGGAACAAGGTCACTTGGAGCGATCCTCGATATTTGCACATCCAACGGATGTCCTGTGATCATTGCCGCACCCGTTGAAGATGTTGGTCTGTTGAGTGAGATGATGAGATCACGTTCAATACCCGATGGAAGGATAATATCGGTGGAAAGGGCCGAAGGTGAAGATGGAGATAAGGTCGTCTTGAGATCGGTGCCTTTCAGGGATGACGGTTCCTTCGAGGATAGACTGTCCATTCTGGATGGAGTGATCGACGGATGTTTCGATTCGCCGCTGCAAGGCAATATGCAGATGTTCAACATGGCATGCGCAGTATCATTGTCGCTCCTTTCCCTTCCCGGGGCTTTTTCACATATGAGACTGTCGAAGGGCGAACGAGGAGCCCTTTCGGACCTGATAGAAGGAAGCACCGTTGCACTCCGAACCCGTTACGATGATGATGAGCTTGCTTCCATGATCAAGACCGGTCTCGCACGGACAAGAATGATGGGAAGGTGCGAACTGTTGAACAGCGGAGATCCCGACATAGTCTTCGATGGAGGACACAACCGTGAGGCAGCTTCCCTCTTCGCCAAGAACATCAAGAGGATGTTTCGGGAGAGAAAAGGGGTCCTCCTCCTTGCGATGATGGAGGATAAGGACCCTGGTGCCTATCTCGAGACCATGGGTGATGTGGTCTCGACCGTGATCGTGACCCGTGTGGATCTCGATAGGTCCAAGGATGTTCGAACAATATTGAAGGAGTTATCTTCCGAGAGTTCGAGGGATTTCGACATCCATGTTCGAGATGATATCGATCAGGCATTGAACGAATGGGTGGTAATGTCCAAGATGAACGGGCTCGGGATCGCAGGAGGCAGTTTCTATCTATACCAACCTGTGGTCGAGAGGATCAGAAGGCCCACCTAGCCCATTCTCGCCCTCCTCTTGCAATATGGAGGGCTCCTCTGATGGCCCTGAGCAGTTCCGGTCGTTTCCAGGTCCCCTTCAATACCTCTGTTTTTGGGATCGACCAGATGTCCCTTCCACCAGCGATATCGGTCAATGAGTTGAGAGTGTTATCATCAAGCGAGGTCAGGAACTCCAGCCTTTCAAGGTTCAGGTGGGAAAACGCAGGATGCTCTCGCATCTTCTTGCTCCATTCTTTCAATCGGTCCTCTTCACCTGAAAGCGATCCTGCGAGTGCCTTTGCTCCCTCCTTTCCAGAGAGAAGTGCCCCCACTATGCCACCTTTGGATACGGGATTGCTGAATCCACCAGCATCGCCAACGATGATGCAGTTATCATTCCGGTAAGTTTTCATGGGTCCGGAGATCGGTATCTCTCCGCCATGAAAGCTCCTGATCTCATTTCTTTTTATACCTGTGGTCTTCAACAACCATTTGAACTCATTGGAGATGTCACCCGGGGACAGGACGCCGATGTTTATCTCATCATTGCGTGGGAAGTACCATCCATATCCTCCTTTCAAAGCTTCTTTCACATAGAAGAGGAGCTCACCTCCTTGTTCCTTCTTGTTGATCTTGGCTCCTAGGGCCTTGATGGTCAGTGGAATGTTGTCGGGGGCCACCTGAGGCAGGATGTGCTGATTCACACCGCAAGCAACTACTATCGATCTTGATCGGAGTAAGCCCTTAGGGGTGTTGATCTTCCATATGTGGTCCTCTTCCTCTATGGTTGATACTGCAATACCGAACCTCAGTTCGACTCCGTTTCCCTCTGCTATCTTGCATAGCTCCTTGTCAAACAGGTCCCGTTTAATGTTGAACCCTTCGGTAGCAGAGAACAGATCATCCCCTGACGGCGATCTCAATCGATAACCGGAAACAGGGTTGACGATCCAGGGTCCGTCCGGATCCAAACCCGATAGTTCCAATGTGTTTTTGGATATCCCTTCACCGCAGAGAACAGGTATTCCCGGTTCTTTTTTTGGATCCAGAAGGATCACAGAGTATCCCTCACGGCAAAGTTCGCTGGAAGCTGTGGCCCCCGAAGGTCCACCTCCGATAACGATACAGTCCACGACCGATCCGCTCATGATCCGAAACTACCCCCTGATCAACGGATGTATAACGATCAATTGGCATAATTGAGTTTTCATTCGAATTAACAATATGATTGAATGAAGGCTGTTCTGATCCTTACTGTCACCCCTTAGGCGCCCCATCATTCCTCAAATATATCCTTGAGATAATTGGGGCCGGATAGGCCTTTTGGGGTCTCGTATTCCGTGCTGATGTAGAAACATTTCATCTGAAGGGAATAGAGACTGTTATCGCCACTGATCAACCGGCTCATTAAATCCACCAACGATATAGATTATATAGACGTTTATATAATGTTTTCTCCTGGACGCCCCAATTCTCTCTGATCTTAACCTATTCAATGTAATTCTGTCCGATACTCCGAATGACAAAGGTTTTCTCACTGAATGGCATACTTCCTTCCATGGAGGCAAGGAAGAGAATAATGGATATCGAGATGATCTATATCGCGATAGCCTTCTACACTGCTCTGGCATTCTTCATGTATTCCGTAGCCTTCGTCTCCGGTCCCGGTACGATCTTCCCGGTGTTGTATGTAATATTGCTGGCCATGTTCCCCCTCATTGTCCGGGCCAATTGGAACAGATACATTATCTACCGGATCGATACGGACTCCCTTGAAATGAGGTTCGGTTCGCTTTTCTTTTTCAGGAAAAGGAAGATCGAACGAGGGTCCGTCGGGTCGGTCTGCATCATTGACCCGTACAAGCTCAGGTTCATGAAGGGGAAGAATGAGAGACTGCCAATACATTTCATCGATGAGGATGGGGTGGATATGTTCAGGATCGATCAACCACCCAAGAAACTCATCGAAGGGATCGAGAGGATATGGGGGATCGAGCCGATAAAAAGGACAAGGACCGGTTTTATTCAGGACCTTCATGAAAGAAAAATGGAAAAGGGAAGGTAAGTGAGCATCTCATATGTCTCAATGTGTGGGAAAGGTTTTATCAGGGCTTCACGATACTGCCGCGAAATTCTCAGAATGGAAGGGTTATTATGAGACAGGCAGTAATCGTAGCAGCGGTGAGGACCGCTCAGGGCAAATTCTCCGGTGCATTGAAAGGATTCAGATCCACCGATCTTGGAAGCATTGTCATAAAGGGTGCAATAGAAAAGGCAGGTATTTCCCCGGGAGACCTTGATGAGGTGATAATGGGGAATGTCGTTTCCGCAGGACAGGGTCAGAATGTCGCCCGTCAGGCAGCGATCAAGGCTGGAGTCCCCTTTGAAGTGGGTTCTTTCCATGTGGACAAGGTCTGCGGTTCATCCCTGAAGGCAGTGATCCTTGCTGCCCAGGCGATCAAATGCGGTGATGCCGATGTGATCCTGGCCGGTGGCATGGAATCGATGTCGAACTGCCCCTATATCCTCGATAATGCCAGGTTCGGATACCGTCTTTTCGATGGCAAGATCATTGATTCAATGGTCCATGATGGATTGTGGGATGCTCACAACGACTTCCATATGGGACATACCGGTGAGATCGTTGCAGAAAGATGCGACCTCTCGCGAGAAGAGATAGATGAGTTCGCTGTTTCAAGTCATCTGAAGGCTGCCAAAGCTACCAATGAGGGATATTACAAAGACGAGATAATCCCGATAGAGATCCCCCAGAAGAGGAAGGACCCGATCATATTCGAAAAAGATGAGGGGATCAGGTATGACGCCTCCGTCGAAGGGATGGCAAAGTTGAAGCCGTTCTTCAAGGAAGGCGGGGTGGTCACCGCCGGGAACGCTTCACAGCTCACTGACGGGGCATCCGCGGTCATCGTCATGTCCGAGGAGAAGGCAAAGGAACTGGGCTGCGAGATACTCGCAACCATCAAGGATTACAACACTGTTGGCGTGGAACCGAAGCACGTGATGTATGCAGTGGTTCCCGGGGTCGAACAGCTTCTGAAGAAGATGGCCCTCACCATGGATGATATCGACCTCGTGGAGCATAATGAGGCATTCGCCTCTGCTTCCGTTGGATTGATGAAGGAACATAACATTCCAGAGGACAAGTTCAATGTTAACGGGGGAGCTGTCGCTATTGGTCATCCGATCGGTTCCTCCGGTAGCAGGATCCTGGTCACACTGATCCATGCAATGAAGAGGCTCGGAAAGAAGAGAGGACTGGCCACCATATGTCTCGGTGGCGGTAATGCAGTGAGCATGGTCATAGAGAAAGAGTAGAGGTGAAATGAATGGAGATCAAGAAAATAGCCGTCATTGGTGCCGGTCAGATGGGACACGGTATCGCGCTTGTATCCGCCAAGGCGGGTTATGATGTCATCCTGAACGATATCAAGGATGAGTTCGTCCAGGGAGGTATCGCAAAGATAGAGAAGTTCCTGGCCAGATCGGTGCAAAAGGGGAGGATGGAGGAATCAGAGAAGGAAGCTGTAATGGGCAGGATCAAGGGCACCGTTGACCTGAACGACCTGGCCGATTCCGACCTGGTGATAGAGGCCATAGTGGAGAACCCCGAGATCAAGAAGGGATTGTTCATCAAGCTTGATTCCATCTGCAAGGAGGATTGCATCCTCGCATCCAACACATCCACCATCCCGATAACGGACCTGGCTTCATCCACCAAGAGGCCGGAGAAGTTCATAGGGATGCATTTCATGAACCCGGTCCCCATAATGAAACTGGTAGAGGTCATCACGGGACTTCGGACCTCGGACGAGACCACCGGGCTCATCAACGACCTTTCAGAGAAGATGGGAAAAACCCCCATCGAGGTTAATGATAGTCCCGGATTCGTTTCCAACAGGATCCTCCTGCCAATGATCAACGAGGCCATATACTGCCTTTATGAGGGCGTTGGCACTCCTGAGGCCATCGATGGTGTCATGAAGCTCGGCATGAACCATCCCATGGGGCCTCTTGCATTGGCGGACCTTATCGGTCTTGACATATGCCTGAGTGTCATGAACGTCCTTTATGATGGTTTCAACGATTCCAAGTACAGGCCCTGCCCGCTGTTGAAGAAGAAGGTCCAGGCGGGAATGCTCGGAAGGAAGACCGGCATGGGTTTCTATGACTACAACAAGGAGTGATCGATATGGAATATCAGAACCTGATCATTGAGAAGGATGGAACTGTTGCAACCATCACTATCAACAGACCGGAGGCCCTGAACGCACTTGATGAGCAGACCCTCCGGGACCTGATGCATGCTGTGGATGAACTGGAGATGGATAATAACATCAGTGTGGTCATACTGACCGGTAATGGCAAAGCGTTCATCGCCGGTGCCGATATCAAGCATATGCTGAACCTTACAACCATTCAGGCGAAATTGTTCGCCGAATACGGGCACAATCTCCTGAACAAGATAGAAGCATCGAGACTCCCGTATATTGCTGCTGTCAATGGTTATGCACTTGGAGGAGGGTGTGAAGTGATGATGGCCTGTGACGTTGCATATGCTTCAACAAAAGCAAAACTGGGACAACCGGAGATCAATCTGGGCATCAGCCCAGGATTCGGTGGGACCCAGAGACTTACAAGGCATATCGGCAGGATG
>JAUVCN010000163.1 GCA_030595715.1 Thermoplasmatales archaeon | reverse complement strand
GATCTGTGTTTCAGTGCTGGTGCTCAAGTTATACATGTAGATGTCACAATATCCACTTCTACCTTCATACCATACTATTCTGTCACCATATATTGCTGGTGAAAAATGATCTGACCAACCAGGTGTGATCTGTGTTTCAGTGCTGGTGCTCAGGTCAAACATGTAGATGACCCAATATCCACTTCTTTCATCTCCCCACACGATCCTGTCACCGTATATGGCTGGCCTCCCTTTATATGACTGTTCGGATGTGATCTGTATTTCAGTGCCAATATATTCTCCTTCTACCTCATTTGATAAGTTGATCATGACTAATGATAACATGAAGACAAACACAAAAGCTAATATTTTCCTTTTCACAACAGCTCCCCCAATATCTACTACAATTTGCCAATTTGAATATATTTTTGCCTTTTCCGTCCATTTTGGGAAACACCTTCTCAACATTTAGATTTTTCCTTCTTCGGCGAGATTCTCGGAATACCTCATTTCTTTTCTTCATGCAAGGTTTTTCTTTGGTTAATCTGCTTTAGACCTCTTAAGAATTCCTTTTCAATATATTCTTCCACGTTCCTATTTAAATTTCCATGATTGTAACTTTTAGTTTTGCCATTCTTCATGTAATAAATAAATAATGATGTGCCAAATTTGGAATACATTTTTACATCTCTTTTTTGAATCTCAATCTTCTCAAGAAGAGAATAAGAGAATAATCTGTCTTCAGTTACATTCACATAAATTGGAGTCGTGATAAATATGTAACTCAATGTTATGAAGCTTGGGACAAGAAATATGATGAAGATTATGTAGATTAATGGTTTAATAATTCTAAATTCTGATACACTCAGCAGATATATAACGACAGGAAAAAGAAGTGATACCGATACCACTATTGGTAATTTTAGAAAAATGAATTTTATAAATCCTCTTTTATTTGATAGTCTCAATTATTTCCCTTTCCAATTTGCGCCATTTTCGGCATATCATATCTCCCCAACTTTGCCTCTTTCGTCCAGATTAGGAAACACCATCTCACCATATAAGGTATTCCATCGAGTCTACGGTAATCCCCCTGTCCCCCAATCCCACTCCTCCCATTTTCCATATTTTCTCGTATAGATCCTCGTAAATACAATAAAAAAAATGAGAAACGATAAGGTATATAGAATAAATCCAGCTATCAAGATAATCATTAAAGCATCATTACCAAGTGTTGTATAATCAGAGATTGCTACAAATGAAAAAACAAAGAGAAATGCACTAAGGAATACGTATGCTATCAATATTATATTAGGAATGAAATTTCTTAGGAATCTTGACATATCTCAACTTCCACAATTATGGATAAAATATTGCCTTCTTCGTCCATTCTGGGAAACCCTTTCCGACTCTACCAATAATCTGAAAGTAACTATTTCAAGTTATGGGGGGGGACATTATGCCCTAAATATTCATGTTTATCATTTCAATAAAGTATTAATTGGAAAGGTCTGTTTTTCGGGTAATAAGGACAAAATGTGACCTTCTTCAGTATCAGATACACATTGGATCATTTTCATGAGATCAATTCAAAGATAATGAAATAACGGAGGGATTAAAATTACTGGAAATACGAAGCGTCCAGACAGTCAAGATGATGGTTTGGCCAAAATCGTTCTATATTGATGAATGCCTTCTTCTACCACTAACATGCCAATGGGGTGAAGCTAACGACCAATATCTCATCCGGAAAGAGACGAAAGAACGGTACAGGAATTGTACGAAGAGCTCATAGTCTTGAATTCGGAAAGAAAGAGAAGATGGAGACCTTGAATCCCAAAAGACCCCATAAGAAAGATAATGGGTCCAAGGTCTGGTTGGTGATAATCATTCTTCTGGCCGTTACGATCCTTAGACCCGGGTTCGGTCAGGGATCCATATCAACCGGTTCAAGCAGTGCTGATTACGGGATCTTCAGATCCATATCGGACCTTCACGAGGAAGAGATCATCAGAGAAGATGACCCCGATGTGGTGAAAGCAGTGTCCCAAACCCTCGATTCCATTTCCACCAACGACAGGTCCTTTGACGGACCAAGGACAACTGCGTTGAAGGAAGAAACATTGGATATCCCCCAGGCGTTGACAAAGAGTCCGGTGATATTCGATGCGTTGAACGAGAATCCGATCGTGAACAACACATCCATTCTGGATTGGATCCTGCCCCCGCCAACAAGTTCACAAGGTGCCCTGAACTATCTCGTCCTTGTAAGGCACGGTAATAACAACATCTGGAAGCTCGGGTCCATTACACCAAAATTGGGTTTGTTCACGGATTCAGGTCTGGATAAATGGCTCTATATCGATGTTGATCAGGATACCAGCACCGGTGATGCGGGAGGAAATGATATCAGAGCCAGAATGACCTTTGCGAAGGACCTTCTTGCCAGAGATTGGGAAGTGAACCTATTTCCTCCAACCCTCAAGTTCAACAATGCAGGTATAAGGATAGAGGTCGAAGCCACTGCTCCGATCAATGGAGGGGCCGGAGTGGGAGGTTCCATATACTTCATCAAGGGTATTTCCTACAGTGAGAAAAATTACATCTGGTCTTTGGGATTGGGACTTGAGGAGTTCGCGGATTCCCTTGCAATAAGGGTTCAAGCAAGAGAATGGAAAGCAGAACCCACAACAGGATTGATCACGCAATTGATCCAGGGTGGATTGATCAACATCGGTGACATGAACATCCTGGAGATCATAGGCCCTTTCACCCTTTCATATGAATTTGAAACCGCACCCGAGGGTATGGATATCTTCATCTCGGTCATGAGGTTGGAGGAGCAGATCCTTCAAGACAGAGCCTATATCAAGATCAGAATGGAGGCAGATGACCTCCATACCAGTGTGATATCAAAAGGAACCCTTTCCCTTGGCGTTAAGGACATGGGTTCTCCGATAGACTCGATCGAATGGATCGCTGGAGAAAATGGTGATCCGGAGGATTCACTCTCAATAGGGATAAGATACACAGAGTTCGCGGATGACCTGGTAGACGCCCATCTCGAGATCCCATCCCTTCCAGGATCCTTGCTTATGGAACTAGAATACAAGATAGATGATCAAGGCCGCAATATTACGGTCCTTGATATCGACGTCCCACAGGGGATCCCTCAATTGGATTTCATGGAAGTGATCTACCCAACCTGGGGCTCCACTGGTGACCTTGCAGAATGGAATGCCACGGTTGTTCAATTATTGGGCATTCCTGAAAATATACATCTCGAGACCACCGCTGCAGTTCCATTTGAGGTGGATGATGAAGGGACCTCCACATTGAATGTTATCGATACTTTCATGACACGTATCGCTGGGAGATTCTACAGGATCGGCAGCATATTCAGAGAGATACCCCGGGCCATCGCCGAGATGCCTTCAAGAAAGGGATCGACCCTTTTGGACTGCCATGGGGGCCATATAACAAAGGCCACATATATCTCCACATCTGGAAAATTCCTTGAAGGAACAGGTGATATGATCACCTTCTATGATTACGGCGGCCCCAAACCTTCGATATTTGCATCGATCCATGGTGTTTCCTACTACAAGGGAACCTTCAAGGGAAATGGAAATGACATTACCCTTAGACTTCATTCCACTCCATCGATCGGTATCTATGCCCTATCGGGGGATAATATGGCCGAATTGAGCATCAATGGATTACCCGAACAGATCCATATCCGGACCGATGGGGATAATATCAGTTATGAAGGATCCTCGAATGGCCTTCCGGCACAAATAGGTTCTATCGGATATCGGTTCAGAGATGGAGAGCTGAAGTTCGATGTGGATATTACGAACATACCCTCCTCATTGAGCATGGTGAAGAGCGAGGATCGAATAGAGGTGGTCTCCGGAGTGGGATCCATCGGTTCGATCGAGATGTTCACATCCAATTCAACCTCATCCGGCCCTCTGGACGTACCTGAAAGGAATTTCATCTCGTTGGTATCTGATGATGACGGCGCATCCATAGGCCTTCGTTTGAACGATTTCAGATCCTTTGTTTACAATAATGCAACGGACGGATTCATTGAGATCAACACCATTGAGGAGGCGAATTTCTATGCCATTATCAAGGATGGACAACAGGGTCTGGACCTGGTTGCCGCGTTCGTCCCGTTGCCATCATTCACCCATATTGACATACCATCCGTGCTGGCTACACCTGAGATATCCATACCGGATATAATGGGGGTCAGATCGATCACCGATTACGGGGATATCCTCTTCTCACTCGAGTCTTTGGGAAGGGCCCCACTCACAATGGCATCTTCAATATCACAGGGATTGATAAGTGCCATAGGAAAATATTCCACTGGACTTTCGCTCTCCTGGGACCTGGCCGAGGAAGGATCAACGCTGGACCTGATCATGACCCTCAGGAAAACGGGCGATCAGGCAGTCGAAGAGGCGAAGTGGACCCATGGCATCTGGATGGAGCAGAAGGGATTGGGTGAGAACTCTTCGGTCAATGGAAAGATCTACCTAAGTGGCATGCCAACCAAAGGTTCCGTCAATCTTTCCTTTTCCGACAGTCTGATCAAGGCAAGTATCGATTTCAGGGATTATTCTCCTGTATTTGAATGGCTGTTGTTGAGGACCACGGGTGTTCAGGATAGGGACATTTCTCTCTATGTAAAGGGCATCCCGAGCGGTGTGGATCTGCTCTTGGACATGATGATATACACAGACCTCTCGATCGGAGGCCGGATGATCGTGGATATGAAGGTCCAT
>JAUVCN010000061.1 GCA_030595715.1 Thermoplasmatales archaeon | reverse complement strand
CTGTAGGAGAGGTCCATGAACCGATCCAGACTTGCACCCTTGAAACTTCCCTTGTTCATCATCACAAGGATCGGTTTGAGATCGAGGTATGGTTTCTTTCCCAGGATGTAAAGAGGGTCCGGGGCATCAAGACCATGGATCCTAGATCGTTCAACGATGAAGGTATACATGAAAGGAATGTTCAATCCTATCGCAACGAAAGAGAAGGGGCCTCCGCTTGTGAATATGGGAAGGAACAGTTCCAGTATCTCCTTTTCAGAGGATTCCCAGGCCTTCAGGATATGAAGAGGACCTTCCACCCTACCTGTGACCATTCCAAGTCTTTGATACTGTATTGTAATGATCTTATCATTTTTCGGATCAAGGCCCGTTGATTCCATATCCAAATAATATTCTGGCATTTGCACTCACTCCCTGGAGATGAAATGAATACGAGGCAGATAAAACCTCTTGTTCATTTCACTCTTTTCCAGAGGTGATATGGTTTGACGGAGAAGAACATACCTGCTTCTTCCGCCTCCATCTGTGTCGGAACCCGACCGTTCTTCTCTGCTGCGATTCCCGGTGCTGCAGGTACTTTTTCTCCAAACGGCATCGATGTGACATATATCTGAAGCCATGAGGTGTGCCGGTCACAAATTGGAGCCAGTGTAAAGAAACATCTCCTGTGGGGAGTTGATCCACATACCGAACAACCATCGACATACCTCGGATCATTATCGACATCTTCTTCGGCCTCCTTCTTTCCAAACTCGATCGCAACGACTGGTTTTTCCTTTTTATCAGGACCGGACCTTTGATCGGGGATCGGCGGGGCCCAGGGCTTCCTTCCAGGTCGAGATTCCCTCCTTACTTCCATTGGTTTGGAAAGATCGATCTTCATTTTCTGGACATCATATCCACATACTGGGCATCTGGCACTGTTTCCTTTCAGGTCAGATCCGCATTTTGTGCAGTACATCATTTCCGTTCACCTTCCTTGGTCTTTCGACCCAATGATCTTGATCTGATGCTCTTGAGTATATCTTTCAAGAGCTTGTTATTTTCCTCTTCAAGTTTCTCTATCCTCTTTAACGTTGCTTTTAGGCTTTCGCTCTCATCCATTTTCTCAATATCATCTAGGATACCCAAATACTCACCTTACCAATCGACCCTTCGCGCCGCAAGTGGGACAGACAATAATAACCGGTCGTTCCTTTGTAGTTATCGGCACAGGTCCCTCACAGTGTGGACATTTTATCATCTTGTACACGATCTCGGCCTCTTCATCTTCTTCGGCATCCTCTTCTTCGAGTATTTCTTCATCAGGTTCATCGTCATCCTTCTCTTCTTCAGGACCTTTATCCTCACCATCATTGAACATATCATCGTCAAGAAGTGACCCTTTTTTGGATGCTACAACCGGTTCAGGAGATGTTTCTTCAGGCTCGACCATTTCTTCCTCTTCTTCCAATTCCTCTTCTTCTTCGATGATCTCCTCTTCAACTTCTTCAGGAGCTTCCTCTATCTCTTCAGGAACTATCTCTTCTTCAACAATTTCCTCTTCAACTTCTTCAGGACCTTTATCCTCATCATCATTGAACATATCATCATCAAGAAGCGACCCCTTTCTGGTTGCTACAACCGGTTCAGGAGCTTCCTCTTCTTCAACAATTTCCTCTTCAACTTCCTCGGGGAGCTTTCCCTTCTTCTTCAATGATCTCCTCTTCAACTTCTTCGGAGGAGCTTCCTCTTCCTCTATTACCTCTTCTTCTACCTCTTCGGGAACTTCCTCTTCCTCTATTACCTCTTCTTCTACCTCTTCAGGAACTTCCTCTTCCTCTATTACCTCTTCTTCTACCTCTTCAGGAACTTCCTCTTCCTCGATGATCTCCTCTTCTACCTCTTCAGGAACTTCCTCTTCCTCTATTACCTCTTCTTCTACCTCTTCAGAGGAAGCTTCCACTCTTAGAACCATCTCCTCTTCATTATCGGAGTCTATGTCGGTCTCCTCATTCCAGAGGTCCTCTTCATCTTCTCCAACACCTTCTATCTCCTTCAGGTATTGAAGAGCGGTAGAATTTGTCGGATCGAGATCGAGAGCTTCTCTGAGGTCTGCCAGTGCATCCTCTACATTCTCCAGCTCAAGGAGGGTAAGAGCTCTCTCAACGTACCCCATGGGATGGTCAGGGCAGGATTCGATCGCCCTGTCGGTGCATACCTTCGATTTATCAAGGTTCCCCATTCTCCTTTCAACACGTCCAAGCATGAGCCATGTCAGAGTGTGATCCGGGTCCTGTTCCGCGGATTTCTCGAAACAATCGAGAGCAGCTTCAAGATCCCCTGTTTTCACATGAACAGACCCTTTCCAGAACCAGGCCTCGGGAGATACGGGATCAAGCTCCATTGCCCTGTCAAGGGATGCCATTGCATCTTCATCATTTCCCATTCTTACAAGGATGGATCCCTTTTTCATCCAGATGAACTCGTTCTCCTCATCCAATTTCAATAGCTCTTCCACCAACTTCAGCTGATGATCAAGGGTAGATGTTTCGTACTCCGAGAACCTATATCTGAGATACTCCCTCGCTTCTATAACGGCCAGTGTCTCATCTGGGAGGGGGAGCTCATCATTGAACTGTTCCAGTATGGAACGTTCATCCGAAGATAATCTCCCATCTTCCCATGCTTTTCTTAGAGCATTCCTGTAGGCCTTCTGGAGCCTCGGATCATCCCTTGACTTCCTCTTCATCGGATCACCGTCTGGATCTGGCATATCTACGCGGTTGATCAGAGACGTCTTCCCTCATGGGCCCTTCCGCCCTTCTCCTGGCCTTCTCTCTCTTCTTTGCCCATTTACTGATCGCCGGGATCGCCCATAGCAGGAATCCTGCAAGAGCTATCATCCAACCTAGTATGAACAGCGTACTCCGATTATCATCGATCAGGCTCTTATACTGAGAAATTACTGACATTCCAAGGCCCATTATCATAAGAACCATGGGCACCCTGTCTGACTTGACCATTACTTTCATAATAACCATCTCCCACTGTATCGCCGACAAGACACTGTGGTCTATTAAACCTTTTTTCAAAATGGCCGATTTATCATCACAGGAGAACCAGATCGAATATCAACAAGGTCACCACTGCAAAGATCACAGACATGTAAATGCCGTTCCAGATCCGTCCTGATGACATCAATCCCCCTACCACTCCATCACCGATCGCCTGGATGGCAGCTGCTGCGAAAAAGAGGAGTTTCATCTCCTGGAAATCCACACTTGTGGGATCGAAACCTCCCGGGGCAGAACCCTGGGATCCCGAGTCTCCGGAGGAGTAACTCGCCGATAGCTCCATCATCCTCGGCATGAAGGTCCCGAACATGACCCCTATGACGACCAGGAAAACAAGGAATGATACTCCGATCACATAGGTATACATGTCCATCTCGGTCTTTCTTGTCCTCTTCATTATCTGGATCTCACGTGTATCCTTGGCTGCCGCATCGATGACGTTGGATACATTTCCACCGGCACTGGATGCTTCATTGATCAGAGTAACGGATCTCCTGACCAAGGGGGTGTTCACCCTATCAGCGAACAGGGTCAACGCCTTAGATGCCGACACACCCCAAGAGACCTGCATGGACATCTTCTGTATCTCGGAGGTAAGGTCCCCATATTCACCACCGGCGGATGTCTTGATAGCATCATGTAATGTCTGACCTGCTCTCATGGACTCCGAGATATCTCTGAGGAAATCGGAAAGTCTCTCCTCGATACTGTCGATCTTCTTCCGTTTCCTGACCTCATAGTATGAGATCGGACCGAAGCCGAATATCACAGCTAGGAGCATATAGGAGTGCCATCCTACAACGATCTGCGTCTTCAATCCCTTGGTGAGAGCGGTGGTGTTGAATGATCTTGTGAAATCCATACTCCCTTCTCTCATCTCGAGTCTCTTGTCCTTATCATTCATGTATTCATAACTGTCAGCATACTCATCTTTGACCTTTCCAAGGGGAGCTACCGGACAGGATGATATGGAAAGAAAGAGGAACAGTAGACCAAGTACTATTGACACAGCATAGATAGCGGCTTTAGTATTGCCTCCCTTCCCTGAAGGTTTCTTGATCTTCGAGAATGAGGAGGGGCTTTTTCCCTTTGAAACCAACTGCTTTCTGTACACCGTCGGTTCTTCATCATCTGCCATCAGTCACCGCCTCCCGTATCTCCGATCAGAACAGCGAACACGATCTGTGCCACTGGAATGAGGCCAAATATCGTGGCGGCAAGGAGAACATCTCCACCACTCTGCCCCATCATTGCCATCGTGGACATCATGATGATAAGGAAGAGGGGAGCTGCTACAACGACCGTAACGAATGATTCTGCCATCACTCCAAGTGTCTGGAGGTCCCTCTCTTGATTCAATCTGTTCTCCTTCATGAACTGCTCGGACTTGGACATGAAGTATATCTTCAACGAACCTCCCGAGTTCGCAGTGGTTATTATCCCTTGAAGGAAGTCCTGGAATGTCACCGAAGGCGATCTTGCAATTGCCTTTTGAAGAACCTTTATCAGGTCCTTCCCAAAGAAATCGATGTCCCTTGCGATCTTCTCGGCCTCCACCTTTATCTCACCATATATCTCTTGCTTGGCAAGACCCCGGAATATGGATGATGGAGTGACATCTGCAGAGGCCATTGCGGCCATATAATTGGTAGCATATGAGATGTTCCGATCGATATCCTTCTTCCTCACTTTTATTGCGCTCCTCGGAAGATAATTGTAGATCGAATAGGTGATCGCTGCCAGGAACGGTGGAACCGTGATCCAAACAACGAGCTTCACCGGGATAAGCCATGAAGAAAGTAAGGACATGTTCACGAGTGTGGCCAATATGAGGCCCATTCCACCCGCAATGATCACAGCAACAAGCATTCCAGTGTAGAAAACCTCCCCCCTGATGTTCTTGTTGGCCCTATCAAGGACCATCTCGATGTTCGGATCGTCCCTGGAAAGTTTCATTCCCAGATCGGCAAGGGGTTTGATCTTCATGCAGGTCTTGTAGTAAGTTGAAAGTGCCAATCAAACACCTCCCGTTGGCTGGGTCTTGTTATCATTCTCTGATCCGCCGGGTGATGGAAGAGAGTCATAAGTTGAAGGTGGCAATCTCTCCTTTGCATCTCCTTCGAACAAATGAAGTCCATCATCGATATCGATATCCCTGTTATCCCTGATTATACTGATCACTTTATCCGGGTCCTCATAGTATTCAGCCACGATAGTGCTGACATCCTGGAACTTCCTCACATCGTTACTGAGCATCCATTCGATGATCTCTGATCTTCTACTGAGCTCTGTGATCACTTCGTCCCTTGTCATATCCTCGAAGTCCATCACCTTCTCATACAGGTTCGAATGGCCTCCGAAGGTGAAATGGTCCCCGGCTGCTTCCCATTTATATACCCTGTTCGTGATGATCTCGAGACTTGTTGGTTCGATGCCAACGATCTCCACGAGTTCGGTAATTCTCCTTACTCTCATTCCCTTTACCCTGATCTGATTGTGAATAGCAACCAGGTTCAGTGCCTGGATCAGGACCCTCGGTATGGATATCGGAGGATTCTCCAGGCGATAAACGATGGATTTGACGGAATCAGCATGCATTGTTGAATAGGTTGTATGGCCTGTTGCCATGGCCTGGAACATGGTCATGGTCTCTTTGCCTCTTACCTCTCCTACTATTACGTATTCAGGTCTCTGTCTGAGAGCGGCCCTCAGGAGTTGATACATGTCGATATCGGTTTCCCTGCCACCTTCCGCAGAACCCCTTGTTATCCCTGCTATCCAGTTCTTATGAGGAAGGTTGACCTCCCTGGTATCCTCGATGGAAATTATCTTTGCTGAAGTGGGAATGAAAATGGAGATCGCATTCATCGTTGCGGTCTTTCCAGATGCCGTCCCACCTGCAAAGATAACGGATTCACCATATTGGACCGTTAACCAAAAGTGGGCGGCCATCTCGGGTGATAATGTCCCGAATTTGACCAGATCTGTGATCGTCAGAGGGTCTTCTTTGAACTTTCTGATCGTGAACGATGATCCCCGGGTCGTGACTTCCCTTCCGAACGTCGAATTCAATCGATGACCTTCCGGAAGTGTGGCATCAAGTATAGGTAGTGCTACCGAGATCGATTTCCCTGCTCTCTGGGCCAGGGAAACCACGAAACCTTCAAGCTCTTCATCGGTCTCGAATTGTATGGTGGTCCTTATCGATCCGAAATCACGGTGATATACGAAGATTGGAATTCCGGTCCCGTCACAGGATACATCCTCCACTCCCCGGTCCAACATTATGGAATGGATCCGCCCATAACCAAGGAATTCTCTTTGAAGGTAATAATGAATGGGATCCATCAGTTCGTCATTTATCGCACCGATCCTGGAAGTATAATCTTTCAAGATCGAGGTGACCTCCTGGTCGAGGAACCTCTTCTTCTCTTCGGGATCCTCTCTTGCATTCTCATTATAGCTTAGTGCTTTGTTCAGGGTCACCATGATGAAATCGAGTATCATTTCTTGTTTGGGCCCCAATAAGGGCTCCACGGGATTGTAATAATAATCACTGGTCTCGGGATCGAGGAATATCTGCACTTTTACATGTCTGGTGAGTTCGATGGTCTCCATCAGTTCCATTCCCTCTCCAAAAGCACCTTCCTCATCGATCTTGGTTATGGCCATCTTGGTGGCGATCACCTCTTTTGGCCTTCCCTTGATGAACCTTATGAATGAATCCTTGATATTGCTGAAGTTCTTCCCCTCTTTCTTCTCTTCATCGCTACCTTCCGGCCCTTCCTCTTCATCAGGAGGTTCTTCTTTGGTCTCATCGGGAGTTGGAGTGGATAGTTGGGTTCCGATCTTTTCCTTGATCATTCCAGGAGGTGAATCAAGAACAGTGGGTTTGGAAGTTCTCGTAGGTTTCGGGAGGGTCCTCTTCTTATCTGAAACTGCATCGGTGGTAATTTCCACAGGAGGAGGAGGAGGGGGGGGAACCGCACGGGAGAGAACCTTATCCGGTGTTCCCTTCTTCTTGGAACCTTCTTCACCATTGACCTTGTCAATCCCATCATCAGGCATTGTTCTACGAACCCCCTTTCGACCGCTTTTCCCCATTATACGCTCTTCGAAATATCATTGAATCATATTCGATTTTTCATTACCTGTTGATGGATATATAATTGTTTTCTTATTAATCCACGTTCTGGGGAATCCCTGGGTTATTAATATTGATCCATCATTCATATGATTAAAAGGTGGACAATATGACAAGAGGTGAAATGCTTCCGGAATTCGGTATTGAATGCTTCATCCATCCATTATCGGTGATCGTTGGAGATGTGATCACAGGCGAGAAATGCTCATTTTGGCCAGGATCAGTGATCAGGGGAGATGAGGATTCGATCAGGATCGGAAAGAGAACGAATATCCAGGATGGAGCGGTCATCCATGTTGACACTGATTTCCCCGTATCAATAGGGGATAATGTAACGATAGGACATGGAGCAGTTGTACACGGATGCACGATCGAAGAGAATTGCATCATCGGCATAAGGTCAGTGATCCTCAATGGAGCGAAGATAGGAAAAGGATCCATCGTTGGAGCCGGAGCGGTTGTCACACCAGGAACCGATATACCCCCCAACAGTCTTGTCATAGGCATGCCCGGGAAGGTCAAGAAGACAGATCATGGTATCGAAAAGGAAGCATTGAGAAACGCCGATATCTACGTCAAGATCGCTTCGGAATACATTCAAGGTGGATTTGAGAGGGCTCCTCCGAATCCATGATGGACGATCAGCTGGATTCTTCAAAGCACCACATGAGCCCGATCGGTGCCAGGGCCAAAGTGAACAATGATCCAACCGCAACAAAGGCCTTTCCCAATTTTCTTCTTCCGGATCTATGAAGGAAGAAACCACCGGCTTCAAGGAATGGGACCATTGAAAGGATCAAGATCAGGTACGGATCTGCATCACTGATCACAAGAGAGGTGATCAATAGAACGGTCAGGCCGGAATGTAACACAAGGCTCCATTTGGGGTCTAACCTCCTGTTAGACCGGTATTCAAACCACCTCTTGACCTGAACCAATAGATATGCCAGGAAAAATCCACCAACAAGAAGGGCAAAGTAATAAATGACTCCGAGATGATAATAAGGGATCTCCAGGATATCGAAGATGAAGCTATCATAATCGAACAGGAAATGCATGGCTATTGAAGCATGCAGACCTATCTTTATGTAAAGATATCCAAAAAGAGCACCCGATACGAAAGTTGGTATGACCTTCCATGGGCCCCAACCGAGATGGGCAAGTCCGAAGAAAGATGAAGATACGAGGATCAGGATCACTTCTGCTCTTCCGAACTTCCCCTGGCCACCTAAAAGGACCTTGAACCTATCAAGGTTCCATTTCCTGGAAGGGTGAAGGAACAGAAGTGGAAGACCAATGAACATCACTCTGGTGACCACCTCTTCCCACACAGAGGCATCGGCAAGAAGGATCATCCTTATCCATATGGGGGTTCTATCAGATAGTATCCCGGGAACCGGTGTAGGCTGTTCAAGCATATTGAACAGGAGCACAACTGTCCAACTGAAGAACAATGCCGCCGCAAATGTTCCGGAAAGGACCATAATATCCGAATCTGACCTGAATGGATGAACGATCCTTCGTTTCTTATCCCAGGGGATCACTCCATGTGAGAGGCTCTTGATAGAGATGAGGGCCAAGGATGTGATTATTGCAATGGAGATCAAAGTGAACCATATCGGAACCCCTGCACCGACAGGTTGAATTGGCAGATAGAAGAAGATGAACGAGATGGTAACTTCCATCTGGAAATCAGCATCGATATCGGTTTCAAGAACCTGTCCACCCAATGAACCGTTCGAAGGGATATTTGCATAAAATGAGGTCGAAGCATCATCAGGTGTTTCCCTGGACCTACCTTCGAAGACCTGGACATCATTATCATCGATCGATATCTCGGGTGTATCCTTGATCTCACGATAAGAGACCAGCTCCCATCCTTCATATATTGTGATAATTAATGGATCCGGAAATGCATTCTCGATCGAAAAAGGGTCGGGATCAATTTGGAATCCCGGGGATTGTCTCTCTTTGAAGATTATATCTTTCTGTAATATTGTCATGTTCTTCCCGGGTTCTCCGGTGCTTATTATCAACCCATCATCAGGATCATCGTTATATCCTCCGATGGTCCTGAAAGTACACCTGTATGATCGCTCTCCATCGACCGGGCGAACATGGGCGCTGTGACCTTCGAACGAGGCGAGGACCCTTGTTTCCGGGATAGGATACCCATCATCGAATAGAATATCGAATGGACCCGCCCCATCAAGCTTCATATCAAGATCATAATAGGTATTGGTGAGAAGTACTATCTCCTCATCCTCTTCTGTTATTATCTCATCTCCATCCTGTCTGTGAAGTTCATCTCGATCATGGAAAGGTTTTGAAAGGGTGAACTCTGATATCTTTTGATCGCCTTTCCGGAAGTTCAACAGATAGCTGTCCGTTGTCAGTTCGGATCCATCCTGAAGATCGATCTTGAACTTCATTCGCTCCCATCCGGATAGGCCGGTCATATTTGGATCCAAGCCAAAGGACCCTTCGGAGCCGAGGATCATTTGAATGGGAGAATGAGCGATAGGAAGAGCGGTAACGATCGAGAATGATGACGACGTGTGTCCTTCGATGAATATCACGAGGTTCTCCATTATTTGCAGATCATTCTCGACATCTATGAGAACAAAGGGATCCTGCGATGGAAGCAATTCAATGGAGAGATCGACATTTCCAATGGATATGTTCGATGACTGTCCTTTGAATCCCAACCCGATCTCGAATACCCCCACCGGAAGGTCACCTGGGATCACAGTGACCCCGCTCCAGTTTCCATCCTCATCGATATGATCATGAAGATCATATTCGATCGAACCTCCTGTAGATGGATCGAAGGATATGTACATCGGCATTGAAGGGACATTCCCTGATCTGGTGGAAACGGTCACTTCGATCGGATCCCCTTCCGTAATCTCATCAACGATGTCAATATCGAACGACGAATGGTCCTCTGGAAGATATGGCATGTCCATAGAACCGCTCATCCCCGACCTGTAGACCTTTGGTGAATCCTCAAAAACAGGAGGAAATGAGAGCAGTAACCCAACAAGATTGGAGAAGAGCATGATCGAAACAAGAATGACAGCAATGATACAGGCCCATTTCCAGATCTGACCTGTAATACTCTCATTCGTGGGGTTCATCAAGGTGATACCAGGGATTATGGATTTAACATTTGGCACAGAAAGATCTAACTATACATTGAGATCGAACATGGATACCTGCATTCATGTTCAATTTTTTTATCGATAGAAAATGAAGGTTTACCCAAATTGTTATATGCTGTTGACCCAATCGCTTGGGGTTGGAGCATTTTCCAAGATATGGGGGGTAAAAGGATTCTTAACACATCATATGTGAGGGACCCCGATAATGAACTTGGACCCGAGATCACAAAATGGTTCAAGGAATCCGTTGGGGAACCAACAGATCTCCAGAGGAGGGCTTGGTCGTCCATCAGATCAGGAGACAATGTTCTGATCGTATCCCCCACGGGAAGTGGTAAGACACTCTCTGCTGTGATCCCGGCGGTGGATGACGTCATCAGAGGGGTTTCGGCCAGAGGCTCAACATCGATCCTTTATATCTCCCCTATGAAAGCTCTTGGCGCGGACCTGATGAGGATGCTCGAAGATCTTTCAAATGGATTGGGGCGTATCCCGGGTAAAAAAGAGAGGAAAAGAGGTCGAAGATCGAATTCCTCCAGCCTTCCGGATGCATTTCTTGATGTAGGCATCAGAACAGGTGATGTGCCTCAAAGTGCAAGAAGGAGGATGCTTGTGGATCCTCCTGACATTCTGGTGATCACACCAGAGAACCTGTTATTGATGGCATGCTCCAAAGCGAGGGAGATCCTTGGGAATGTCAGATTTATCATCATCGACGAGGTCCATGAGATGGTGGCATCAAAGAGAGGTGCATTGCTTTCGCTAACACTGGAATATCTATCTAAAAGGGCCGAGGAAATAACAGGTTCTCTCCCCCAGAGGATCGGACTTTCGGCAACCATCAGACCGGAAAGATTGGCTGCCGGTTACATCGGCGGATCCTCGATGGACGGAAAACTGAGAGATGTCACGATCATCAAAGAGGAAAGGGCAAAGGAGGTCCAGATCAACCTGAGGACCCTTTTCACCAGCCTCGAACGTGAACCCGAAATAGAGGAAGCGATACTTGCAGAAATAGGGGATCAGATATCAAAACAGGACGGATCGATGGTAGTTTTTCATAACACACGAAGACAGTCTGAGGAGATGGCCTTTTCTTTGACGGGAAGGGGCATCGAAGGTGTTCTACCCCATCATGGATCCCTCGGACCGGATGTCAGAAAAGAAGCTGAAGAGGGATTGAAGAGCGGTTCGCTCAAGGCAATAATCTCATCCACATCCCTTGAACTGGGCATCGATATAGGTTCTGTCCAAAGGGTATGCCAGATCTCATCACCAAAGGACCCGGGAAAACTTCTTCAACGCCTTGGAAGGTCTGGCCATGGACTTGGCAGGATATCGAAAGGCACCCTATATCCAAAGGATACGATGGACCTTCTGGAGTGTGTTGCAGTTGCAAGGGCCGCCGTCCATGATCAACTGGAGAAAAAGATCGCGCAGGAGGAACCGATGGATGTGCTGGCCCAGTTCACTGTTGGTCTTTCGATCGTCATGGACGACCTCGATGTGGCAGGTCTATGGAAACTCGTCAGAGGAGCATACCCCTATCGAAAGGTTAAGAAAAAAGACATCCACGACCTTGTCCTCCTTCTAACTGAAAGATTACCCGGGGCGAACCAGACCCCACCCCGATTGTGGAAGCACGATGAGAACGGGACCCTTCACCCAAGAAGGAATTCCAAGCAGGCGTTCTATCTGAATTGTGGAACCATCCCAAAGGAGACGACATTCAGGGTCCTAGAGGATAGAAAGAGAAGGATGATAGGGAATCTATCCAGGGATTTCGGGGAAGCTCTCTATGAAAGGGATGTGATCCTCCTCGGATCACGATCCTTCCGGGTTGTCGGATTCACAGGTCAGAATATTATCGTAAGAGAGGACCCTGAAGCTCAGCCAACCATACCCCGCTGGTCAGGAGAAGTGAACCCTAGACCACTCTCGATATCTGATCATATACTGGAAGTTCTAAAGAACCCCCGTCAGAATCAAAGGATCGAGGGCGAAAAAGGGACGAGGTTGGAGATCGATGATGCCGGCCTATCGGCCCTGGAAACCCTTGTTGAACATATGAAAGATGGAGGAACATTTCCCAACAGGAAGATCATCCCCATTGAGAGAATTTCAAAAGGCAAGGAGAAGAGGACTTACGTTTTCCACATCCCACTCGGCAGGATGGTCACCGAACCTCTTGGCAGGGTCCTTGCATATGGGATAAGAAAGGACCTTGGTGCAATGGTGGATTACATTGCAACAGATGATGGATTTGCCATTTCATCTCCAACGGACCTATCGGAAGAAAAATTGATAGAAGCCTTCGGTGGAGATGAGTTCATGTCCATGGCAAAGGACCTGATCCTCTCTTCCTCTATGTTCAGAACCCGGTTCTCACATATCCTTGGTAAGTCACTTCTTGTCCTGAGCAGGTTCAGAGGGAAAGAAACGGGATCCATCTACAGAAGGAACCGCGTTTCGAGCCTACTTTCCATCCTTATGGATACTTATTACTCACCAACAGGATGGAAGGGGGCGAAAGGCCCGTTGTCAGGCCTTGTCATCCTTGGTAGAGAGGCATTGAACGAGGTCTTCAGAGAGAAGGTCGACCTGGAGACAGCTTCATCACTTGTCCAGGGAATGAAGAATGGGTCGATCACGATCAATATCGTTGACAGGAAGAATGACCCCTCGGTCCCTGCAAGGTCGATCATGTCAACCTGGGAGAAAAAAAGTGCAAGAAAGGGACCGTCATCCGGAAATATCCGGGATATGACGGAAGAACTACCGGAAGCGATCGAGTTGGATGGTGGAGAAGGCGGAGTGATAGATCTTAGATCCATTCTTCTATCCTATCCGGAGGAAGGCTCCGGAACCGGGGACTCCGATCTCAGGAACTTCCGTCGATTACCTTTCAGGGTCCAATTGGGAAAGGAGGTCTCCTTTACCGAACTTGGACTGACCGAGGATGATATCGTCAGATCGAGGTTTCAAAGAACGATGATAGGAAACAGAACCGGGACTGTCTTCCGTTCTCTTCCTTTCTTCTCTCATCCGATAAATGTGATGAGCAGGTCCCCATCAGCTGATCTACTATCGATCAGGTCCGCGATAAGGAGCAGGAGGCTCAGGCCCCTGAAAGTGATGGGGAAGGATGTGATCGTGGACCCATTCTGGGAAAGGACCTTCGTCTCCCTGATGCCGGAAATTGCGCCAGATGATGATAATATCAGGAAATTGCTCATTTCCGGTAAACCGATATCAAGAATGGACGTCAAGGTATCTTCGGGTCTTTCGGGGGATGATCTTACAGAGTTGATGTCGAAGCTATCAAGATCGGGATTTATCGCTTCATATCCGGAAGAAACGAGGTTCCACCTGGGTGCTCCGACCGGGACCTTCTCCACAAGTGCAGAAAGTGATATCAAAAGAGAACCGGAAGATCAGCTAAGATCAATGATCGATCTGCTTGAAAGAATGGGACCATTCTCCCTGGAAGAACTTTCGATCATGCTATACTGGCCTGAGAACATGGTCCCACAAGGACTAACAGATGGGATCGCCTCCGGAACCATATGCATTGGAACCGGGCCCTCACCTCCTATCTTGAGACGTTCCTGCGAAGATGACAAGAGTGAGGATATCTGGATCTGGACCAAGGGACCTGACCGTATGATCAAAGGTGATGATCAATTCCCTAACATCCCACTTCATAACAAGGACCCCGCTCTCATCCTAACAGGAAGGGATCCGAAATGGGTTGAAAAGGAAAAGGTCTTCAAATCTTTGACCGGACACTTCATTATCAACGATGATGCGGGTGAAACGGCAAACTGGACAGCCCTGGAAAGATGTGACCAGATCATCATCAGATCCCTGGAGGTCGAGGAGTTCACCAAACTGGAAGAACTGGTCAGCAGATGTGTGGACCTCATAGAAGTGTACAAAAGAATGGGATATGAGACGATAAGGATCGAGAAGATAATGGGAGTTCCGGCAGGAGAATCCGCAGAAAGAGCATTGGGACCATTCCTCCGATCCGGTTTCAAGAGATCTGATACGCTCAAAGGCAAGATCCTGATAAGGACCGAGGAGATGTGTGGAGGACTTGAGGATAGGTCCGTTCTAGGTATCATGCTTGCAAGACAACATCTTTCGCCCGGAACCTATCTTGATCATCCATTACAGGTCCTCGGCCTTCTGGGGGGAATATCGGATAGATGGGAGGTCCTGAGCAGGATCGGTGCCAGAAGGAATAAGAAACTTACGGAGGGAAACATTTCCAATGTGGAGCTCCGCTTCAGAGAGAGATATCATTCATTCATTTCCCGGATCAAAGATGAAGAAGATGACTATAATATCGACTGGTCACCCATGATATCTGGTTGGTTCGAAGATATTTCTGATATGAAGGATCTATCAAAAAGATTCAATCTGTTCAGGGGTAGACTGGACCAACCGGGGCTTTCATGGTCGTTCAGACCCGAACTGGAAAAGTTCCCTGAACGGAATACATCCTTCGACCCGCAATTATCACCATTGGCAAAGGAACTGCTGGATTCCACAAAGGGATCCACCACAGAAGAATGGAACAATCGGATCAAGGTCCACTCCCTTTCAAAGGCGGCCCAGGAACTGGTGATATCCGGCATGGCCATCGAGGACCCCTGGGGGGAGTTCATTCCATTGGAAAGGAATATTAAAAGAAAAAAGAAGGGGAAATGGTTCAAAGGAACCTTGAAAGGGGTGTCTCAGAGAGCGTGGGTCCTTCGATGCGCCGATGCACTGGGAGCATTCAGGATCGAGGACCTTATCAACTATTCTCCCGAGTTGGATGACATATCTAAGATCAGGAGTATCCTGCATGAGCTTTCAGATACCCATCTCGAAAGGTCAATGGACCCCCAGGGAACCGGTGATATCATCTATCATCTTCCAGCGATCCCCGCCCTGAATGTGGGATCATCTCAAGATGCGGACGAAAAAGATATCGTCCTTACCTTGATATCGCCGAGGGATCGAATGTGGAGGGTTATCTTTTCCTACATGAGAGGTTCCCTATCCAAAGGATCAGGATTTGCGGTCTTCCGTGGTGACAAATCCGTGGCGTATCTCACAATGAGAAAGATGGCCAGAGGACCTCGGAACCTGGACGATGATGGAAGAGGATCATATGGTGGTGGGGCGAAGGAACATTGGTTGATCAAAAAAGCTTGGTTGGATCTCCGCATACCAAGAAAGGATCTGATGCGGCAGATCAGAAAGAGGTTCTTTGATCTCGGAATAGAGGTCCTTTCCGAAGATGAAAGAACGAAGATCGAGGATCTCTATCGTGATCTGGATACGAGAGATGAAATCGTAGAAAAAGGTCAAAAATCGACCGCTCTCCCGAAAGTCTTATTATAGATATCTTTAATATCTGTGGCACGGCATATATAGCTACTAGGGCGATGAACCTATCCGTGTGCCTGGACCTGCGAGTTTGTCACAGTCACATGCGAACGAAAGGTTAATAACCCCTTCTATGGCTAAGAATCCACGCAAGAAGGTGATAGCATGAAAATCGGCGAATTTAAAAGAGCCACGTCCATTGCGGTTGTTCTGATCATGACCTTCAGCGTAATGCTGGGCATGGCAGCTGCTCTCAATCCCCTTTCGGGGAACGATTGGGAATTCGATCCTGACATGGACGGACTGAACAATCTCGATGAGTTCCTTGCCGGATCGGACCCGAACAACTGGGACACCGATGGCGATGGACTCCCCGATGGTTGGGAAGTGGACAATTCATTGGATGCCACTGAT
>JAUVCN010000108.1 GCA_030595715.1 Thermoplasmatales archaeon | reverse complement strand
ACGGTGACGGCAACGTCGATGATGACGGTGATGGAATAACCGACACCGACGAGATGGCCATGGGAACCGACTTCAACAACCCCGACACCGATGGTGACGGACTCTGGGACAACCTTGAGCTAGCCCGCGGTCTTGATCCCAATGACTGGGACACCGACAATGATATGCTGATCGATGGTGTCGAGACGGGATCCAGCGATTCCACAGATGGACACGTCATTGATTCTGACAATGATGGTCTCTGAACATCGTATACGATCTCCGACCTTATGCCCACTCCTCTTAAGGGGTGGGCCTTTTTTATGTACAATTAGTCATTATCTCTTTGCATATGGCAGGTGAAACTTATTTTATCCACAAAACAATGACCATTCATGTTCCCAAAGGGTTACAAGAGCATAGCCATCATGATATTGCTGACCTTATCATTGTTATGGGCCACAATAATCCTTCCTTCTTCAGTGGTGGGACTGGACCCTGAATTCGTTTCAGTATCATTCGATCCGGTAGATCCTTCCTTCGAAGATGAGATCAATATTACTGTGGAGTTCAACAATAATGATGAGACCATTACCCAGATACAGATACAGATCTGTCATAATGGTTCTTGCGACCTACCTGTTGATATGACGGACCTTGGAGATGGCGAGTCATTCTTTTACAATATCCCTCATGGCGGATTTGGAGAACTTGGTAATGATGTATTCTGTTATTTTCATCTCTTTGTTACCCATTCAAATGGTTTTTTCATATACCCGGTTGATATGGAATCGCACGAGTTGAATATTACGATCACAAGGATGGCGAGTAAGATCATGCTTTCAGCCACACCTGATGCACTGACGGTGTTCCCAAACGAGACCATAACCGTCACTGGAAAAGTGGTCGACGATCTTCAGGTGAACGTTTCCGGAGCGAATGTGAACATCACGGTTGCAGGAGAAGAGATCGAAAATTCCACCACCACAGATGAATTTGGAGACTTCGAGATATCCACATTGATCCCATTGGATGGAACCTATGTATTGAACCTGACCGTGGATAGTGATGGAATGATGGCCTATGAGGAATGGGATGTAACTGTCAACTCATGGCCTCTTCCATTCCTTTCGATCTCGGGTGAGGTGACGTTCAACGAAGAGGACAGACCCCGGGGTGAGACCGGCAATGTATTCTATTCAGGTTCAACCATTACTCTGACATATCGGGTATCCAATACCGGAACGGGGTCCGCTTTCAATGTGACAGGGGTTCTCAACATATCAACGGAAGAAGAGGAGATCTTAGTGGATATCGGGAACATGACCCCATCACCGACCCAGAGGTATGAGGGTCAGATCGAACTGAACACATCTTCTTCCGGAAACATCACCGTTGAGATAATGGTCGATTGGGACCAGATGGCACCTGAAGATCAGAAGTTGAACTACACTCCATATTTCATTGATATTGGGATCGTGGATCCACCTACCTGGGAGGACCACACTGTCCTTGTTGAGATGTTCACCCAGACAACATGTGTGCCATGCGTCGAGGTCGAAGAGGTCCTTGAAAGATTGAATGAAGGGGGGGACCTTGATTTTGAGCTGATAATGTATGTCTTTGACGATCAAGCATCACAGCTTAAAGCGAACGAGCTTGGTGTAACCTCGACCCCTGATGTTTTCTTCGATCATACTTACGATCGTTACACCGGAGGAGGGACCATTGAAGAACTGGAAGCAATAATGAGGTCCAGGATCGAGAATGCATCTGCCAGGGATACTCCTCCCCTATCGATCACTTTCGTGGAGAAAGGAGAAGATATGACGGTCTCCCTTGAACTCGGGTCAATTTATTCCGAACAGGTATCAGGCATATTCCAGGTTTACAGTATCGAGATCCATTCCAATATGAGGAATCAGCAAGGTATTCCCATAGCGAACAGGTTCCATGGTGCTGTAGATGGAGCAGATGTGAACGGTATGAATCCTGGATCGGTCAGAAATCTTACAGCTCCCATGCCTGATGAAGGGAAAGGATACATAGCTGTGCTTTTCTCACCCGATGGATCGGTCCTCCAATCAGCTTCATATCTTCCCGCCCTCGAAAAGGACCTCTACATGACGGAGGATAGCGAGCTCATCAGGCTCACGTCCCCTGCATCTTCAGAGGTAAATATCACGTTGGAGAGGTTCCAGTTCGAGGATGAGGTGTTCTCAAATGTCGATCTTTCGATATCTGCAGTGGACCTCCCGGTGAACTGGACACTCGACCTTGATGGAAAAGAGATCACTGCTGAAGGGAATTCATTCCAGTTCACAACGGACAATACCCAAAAAGAGATCCTACCGTCAACAAGGGTAAGGTTCTTCCAGGACCTTTCGATCGACCTGAACGTTCCAGAAAGAGAAGATGGGACCTATTCTTTCAAGATCCTGGTGAACGTATCCGGCGTGGTCTACAAGCATACTGTGGTTGTTATTGCAACTACCACCGAGGAACCGGTCCTTCCACCCGAGATCACGGACATCTACCTGGAAGGAGTGGGTCAGAAGTTGTATGTCTATGTCGAGGCTGACAATGTCCCGGAGGACGGAATGGTATATGTTAGGATCCTGCCATGTTTTGAGGGAGAGAATGCTGCATGCGGCATACCGGTCACCCTTCTGCTGATCGAGCAGACGGACGGCAGGTACAGGACATCCGTTACCGGTGTGGACCTTACCATCTACACTCATCTGACATACAACGGTTGGATAGAGGAGAACAACGTAAGATTGGTGGGATCCGCGGAGAAGAAGGAAAAGATCGATGATCTGGTCGATATTTCCGTGATAGGCAATGATGATCCGGAAAAGGGAGATAATACGCTGATCTTCATGATATCTGCTGCGGTATTGCTTGTCATTTTCATCATTGGGGTTTTTCTGTTCATCATCTTGAAGAGGAACCAGGCTCAACATGAAGCATCGGAGCAGGTCCAAAGATCTGAAGAAGAAGGATCTGGAATAGAGACCCTGGAAGAGGAGCCTGAAGATGAAGGATCGATCGAGGAGGGATCCTCCACCGGGGAGGAACATGTTCTCGAAGAGGATGTCGAACCGGATGAAGAAGTCGAGGGATCGATCGGATCTTCACCCCTGGAAGAGCCTGATATCCCCGATGAAGAGAGCGAGCGACCCACTGAAGAGGTTGTATCGGTCCAGCCCCCATCTGAACAACCTTCCAAGGTATGATGGCAGTATGGGTCAACCATTAAGATACAATAAAAGCAGAACTGACAGATACAGGGTCACATGCCATCCAGATGGAATGTTGCCTTCTTACCGATATCTTTCCGGTAGAAGCATTTTTCAAAATCGACCTTCTTCACGGCTTTGTAGGTGAGTGTTATCGTCTCCTTTATCGTTGTCCCCATCCCACAGATACCAAGGACCCTTCCACCGCTGGTCACAATATCACCCTCGTCCGAGATTCTTGTTCCAGCATGGAAACATACCACATTGTCCATCTTCTCCAGTTTGTTCAAACCATTGATGATCTTTCCTTTATCATAACTACCCGGATACCCACCGGATGCCTGAACAACACATACACATTTGTTCTTGGACCATCTGAACTTCACTTTATCGAGTGTACCATCACAGCATGCAATAATAGGTTTCAGGAAATCTGTGGCCATCCTTGGTATGACAGCCTGGGCCTCCGGGTCCCCGAACCTGCAGTTGAACTCTATCACTTTGGGGCCCTGTTCCGTTATTATCAGACCTGCGTAAAGGATCCCTTTATAGGGCATACCTTCTGCTGCCATTCCATTGATCGTTGGAAGTAGTATCTCATCATAGACCCTGGACGCAATATCTTCCGTGACAACCGGTGCCGGTGAATATGCGCCCATCCCCCCGGTGTTGGGTCCTTCGTCATTATCGAACGCTCTTTTATGGTCCTGGGCGGATTCAAGAGGTATCACGTTCTTTCCATCCGAGAAGGCAAGAATTGAAGCTTCCTCTCCGAAAAGGTATTCCTCCACCAGTATCTTGGTACCTGCCTCCTTGAACTTTCCCTTCTCTATCTCATTCAGGGCATCGAGTGCCTGGATCTCATCATCACATGGGAAAGCTCCCTTTCCAGCGGCCAGACCATCAACCTTGATGACCATCGGTCCACCGGTTTCCTTGACATATCTTCTTGCCTTTTTCATATCGGTGAATACCTTGCTTTTTGCAGTTGGAACACCGTATTTTTTCATTATATCCTTGGCGAAGGACTTGGAGGATTCAAGCTGGGCTGCCGCTTTTGAAGGGCCGAATATTTTCAATCCCTCCTCCTCGAAGCGATCGACGATACCCATTGCCAGGGGATCCTCCGGACCAACGATGGTCAGGTCGATGTTTTTCTCCCTGGCAAGGTCGATCAGTCCATCGATATCATTTGCATTAACGGGGATGCATTCGGCAATCTCCCGGATCCCTGCATTTCCAGGGGCACAGTAGACCTTGTTGACCCACCTGCTTTTCAGGATCTTCCAGGTGATCACGTGTTCTCTTCCTCCTCCTCCTATTACCAGGATCTTCATATCAATACCATCCTTTAGGGAAAAATATCCCCATCAGCTCCTCCTGTCAGCTTCCAAGAGGAGGTCCTGCGCCCTGACCAGGGCACTGAACGGTGCTCTCTTTTCCACCTTTTCCGTTCCACCTTCTTCTCTGTCCACCACAGTAAGGATGGAAACCACCTCTCCCCCGGCTTCTTCAATGATATCGACGGCCTCCAGAACGGAACCACCACTTGTCACCACATCTTCCAGGAGCAGTATTCTATCTCCCTTTTCGATACTTCCCTCGAACTTCCTTTTGGTCCCATGCCCTCTTCCTGCTTTTCGAATAATAATGAATGGAATACCCTTTAGAAGTGAATAGGACACGATCAAAGGAACCGCTCCAAGTTCGACCCCTGCGACCTTGTCGCATTCGATACTCGAGGATGCAAACTCCAATGTCATCCGTTTGAGGATGTCCGGTCTGGATGACGCTTTTTTTACGTCAACATAATACCTGCTCTTCTTTCCGGAGGTAAGGGTAAAATCCCCGAACCTCAATGCTTCACAATCCACAAGATCGTCCAGTAACAGATGAACTACCCCCTATTGGAATGCCACATCGGGCCTGTTTTTGCATAAACCCATTCTTACTATTTAGGGTTTTGATAGAGGTTAAGCTTTCCTCATTTGACCGGTGGTCTCAATTGACCAGGGGGCATCGCTTTTCCTGGTTGGAAAGGTCGAGCGGTCGGTTGTATGGGTGGAAGACCTGGCCTGGCCATTGCCGGTTGAGGTCCGCCTGGGAGCGATCTGACCGGAGCAGGTACTGACATGGTTGGGGAAGGACCTGAAGCGGTCACGGAGTCGGACACTTTACTGCTCAATCTTGCAAAGGGCCCTTTTTCGATGAGATCACTCTGTTTCTCTCTCCATCTCTGTTCAAATGCATAGAACCTGGCCATCTTTTTCGGATCTTTTGAAGCATTTCTCTTTATTACGAATGCAATGGATGAGAGGACTGCGAATATCAATGCGATCCCGGCCAGGATGAAGAACAGAATGGGTATCCACCACTTTTTCTCTTCAGGTTCCTTGATGATGTTATCGTTTCCCTTTATTATCTCATCATCATTTCTACCGTCCCTGTTGTTATCATTCCAGAGCATGGGATCATATGGGTCGGTATCCGGTGTATTTGCGGTCTCATCCTTGTCACTATCAGATCTCCACGCAGCATTGAACGGGAAGGGATCAGAGTTATCGCCCAGTCCATCCCTATCAGAGTCTTTCCATTCTGAGGGGTCATTCGGGAAATCATCTCCGATATCAGGATGCATATCTCCATCAGAATCTGAGATTACCACTGGTATGTATTTCAGGATCGTGACATTGACGTATGCATATGCAAATTCTTCACCATCAAAGGCCCTGACCTGAATCGGCATCTTTTCCCGCATGTCATCATACCTGGGAGCTTCAAGGGTGATGCCCCATGAGCCTTTTCCGACAGCCTTTTCCCATGTACCGTCAAGGAATAGGACCTCGACCCATACGATGCCCTCAACGTCATGGGCTTCTCCTGCAATGGAGAAAGGACCCGGTTCCACCCTTCCATTCTCTGATGGTTCAAGGATCTTTATCGAGGGAAGATCATTGACCTGTTCTACAATGATATCCATCGTTGTGGTATCAAAGAACTCACCATCTGAAATGGTGAGAGTTATGGTGGTCCAACCATACCAATTTGGAACTCTTGGTATGGTTTGGAGATAGACCTGTCCATTTGTGAGATATTCCAATTTGATTGATATGAACGATCTATTGGTCCAATCATCTATGGTGATGGTCATGTCCTTGGGCAATGTGTCAATATCATCAACGAACCTGGTCAATTCAAGGATCCTGGGGGAGTCCACGTCCTCAAGTACAGTGGACCTTGGAATGGGGGTCCAGTTGGGGGGGTCATTTGTATTGTTGATCTGGATCAGTGTTTCCACCCTGGCAGTTTGATAAATGTTCAATGTTCGTGGATCATCTGTTCCATATATCGTCAGAGGAATGGTTCCTGTCCAATCAGAGAAATCATCCAATGACACCTCGATCTTCGATCCTATCTGGGTTACCTTGAGGTTTGCTGATTCATTGTAATCCGGAATATCTTCGAATTCAGGGATCCTCAATCTATACTGAATAGGATCCCTGTCAGCATCATAGAACAGATCATAATCGTTCAGGTCCGCTACAATGACGGTTTCTCCTTCAACTCCGTAAAGGATCGGGAGGTTCTGACCTGTAACAACAGGTTCATCATTGATCGGCCAGACCAGCAACGGGAATCTCTGGGTCAGCAGGGTCCTTTCCGGAACGTTATTGGGTCCCCCCGTATCCGTAACTCTGAACTGGGCATAGATATCGTATGGTTCCGATAATCTTGTATAGAAATTGGGAGTGACCGTGGCATCAAGTGCCAACCGTCCATTTACAATAGCTGCATTGATACTATCTGCCTTTGGCCCTGATAGGACAATTTCGATATCAAGGTCCTCCTGGGCCGTGTAATCGTCCCGGAAGTATTCATTCAGATCGAAATCCATTATAATGGATTCATCCTCATTCACCTCGAGGACTTCCATCTGTTTGGATAGTTTAGGGATGGCGTTGTATTCGACATAGAGATTGTCGACGAAGGCCTTTCCTTCCGATTCCGCTCCAACTCCAATATAGATACGCATCTTTGCTTCTTCATCCGTGTAGTCCGGAACTAGCCTGTCAATGACCTCGGATAGGCTTTTCCCCTCTCCGTTCTGATCGATCCTGACCGTGGCATTGTACCTGATATTGATAGACTCCATCTGGACACGGCCGGAGGTTTCGGAACTGAGTTCGAAGGGGATATCGAGGATCTCCGTACCCCATCTATCCGTGTTAATGGTAACCGAGGTTGGTTCATTGTCAATGACCGACTGAAGATAGGACTTGATGTCAACCGTTGTCTTTCCTTTCAATTCCCCTGTATGTGCCCAATCCGCAACAGAAGAATCTGCACCTATGTCCAATCCGATATCCTTGGGGAACACGGCATCGAGCTTGTATGCACGGATCTCATCCAATGATCTGGATGTTGAAAGGAGTTCCGCAACATCGTCCCCTTCAAGGTCCATTATTGCCAAACACTGGGTTCCGGAATGTGAACCTAAGGACCTCATGGCCCAACCTCCGGTATAGTCCACTCCTTCTTCGAACCAGTAAAGGGAGCTTGCGGATGAATATGATCCTCTGCTCAGCATGATGTCGGCATATCCATCATTACCGATGTCCCCTGTCGCGATCCTCCAATTATAGGCTCCCGAATAGAGGACCCTTCCGGTCCAGGATGGGACCTGGTCTCCATATGGGCTCTGGAACCATTTTACTTTGGAATAGTAATAACTTCCTGCAACTACGACATCGGGGTATCCGTCATCGGTGATGTCTATTGTCTTGATATCTCTTGGATAGTACATCCCGCCTCCGATGGATACCGCCTGCCATGAACCGCTCATGGGATCCTTTGTACCGGTTGGATTCTTGTAATATACTGCTGTTCCGGATCCGTATGATCCGTAGCATGCAAGCACATCCAGATCACCGTCCAGATCCATATCATCGGCCCAGATCCTTGCCATATAGGAGATCCCGGACATGATCCGGTTCATGGGCCAGGTGGACTTCGGGTTGGAGGGGCACTTGTATATCCTGACCTCTCCTCCGTAATAACCTCTGGCCGAGCTTGTTACAATATCGGCTTTTCCATCTCCTGTGAAATCACCCACGAACAGTGAATGAGCACTGGGGATCCCGGTTGCAATGACCGAACCCGGCCATGTGTCAAAGGGATCGTTTATGTTTTCCCACCAGTAGGCCACACCACCACTGCTCAAAGCGACGATATCATCATCATCATCACCGTCAACATCTGCAACCATGACCTCGATGGGATTTCCCAATGAACCGATCCTGTGGACATCACCCGCTCCGTTGAAAGGTGATCCATCATTTTCCATCCATCCGACCCATCCGGTACCGTAGGCAACGAATACGATATCCAGGTCCCCATCGCCATCCATATCCTTGGAATCCATTCCCCTGATGTCCTTGATACCGCCATCCTCTATCCATCTGACCTTGTGTGTTGGTATGTCCTTGTCCGTGGTATTTATCAGGACCAACTGCGAACCTGCTGTCCCGGCCACCATGAAGTCAATATCATCATCATTATCAGAATCGAACGGAGTGAAAGCCATCGGGTCTATCACAGCCTGGGTGATAGTGTGTTTTGTATACGTGAGATAATTTGTTCCCTGGTAGTAAACAGCGAATTCGTAGACCCCGGAACCTCCGCCAACTATTATATCGATCTTTGAATCATCGTTAACATCCTCAGCAAGTATATATTTGGGTCTTGTGAAGGTGCTTATTGTATTTTCGGTATAAGAGACACCACCATTCCCACTTCGATAGATCTTGATCCTGCTCCCACCGTATGTTGCTGTGATGATATCATCATAACCATCATCGTCCATATCAGCGCAAGCAAGGGAGTGGACCTGTTGTGCAGATGAATCTATCGACCTCGTGGTCCATCCCCCGGTCCTTGTCTTTGGGTTCGTGAAGGTGTAGATCCTGTTGTAATTGTACCATGAATACCTTGGATATGTCGATAGTGCAATATCGAGATATCCGTCTCCATTGAGATCTCCGAGATCCATTCCGGCATATGTGTAATAATAGTAAGTTGGATTGTTCGCCACTTTGTGATATCTCCAGTAAGTAGCGGAACCGCCGGAGGATGTCGTGGTGTTGATCTGAGGGTTATTCGGTGCTTCGAACCAGTAAATGTATGTTCCGTAGGATCCGTAATGATAATAATACCAGGTAGAGACGACAATATCCGGATTCCCATCCTTGTCAATATCCCCTATCCTGACCCTTCCGGCATACCTGAATGCTGAATAGAACCTGAACTTGGTGAAGGATCCGGCATCATTGTTGTTCCTGAACCACATGACGGTATTCCTGGAGTATGAAGTAGCAGCTATGTCCAGATCACCATCCCCATCGATATCCCCGACATCGATAGACCTGCAATCACGAACCTCATAATGAGAAGAAACCACATGAAGCGGCCAGTCCTCATCGGTACTGTTGGGATTTTCCATCCAGATGATCCTGTGATTCCTTGTATCAGATATCACAACATCGATATCTCCATCCTGGTCCATGTCTCCATGTTCCATGGCATATCCCTGGAGGGAGACGGTTGATGGGTCCTTTTCGACCTGATAGGAGGATATCGGGACAGTGGTCGGAGACTGGAATCGACCTCTGACGCCGATATTCGCATCGATGATCTCGGCATTCTGGGGGATGTAGACCTTATTATCATCGTTGGAACCACCACTGGAACCATATTCTATGGAGATCTGGCTCTTATCGTCGGAGAAAGCATGTTGCTCACCGAACCTGCCATATCCGATACCCTCATACTGCCATTCTTTATTGTTATCAAGACCCACATCGACATATGGGTTAAGGGGAGCCATTCCCGATCGTACCTCGAGTGTGGAAATATCCAGATGGGCTTCGGAAACAGGGACGTTCTTACCCATTTTGAAATAGTAACTTGTATCGAACCCAGGTCCACCCGGGAACTCAACAGGACCCCCTGAGACAACGTTGTTCCCATTATCATAGAATTGCGTGGTAGCTTCTCCCTGCGAACCTGTCTGTATGGAAGAAAGGATAGCTGTTGTCAGAAGAACCAGAACGATACCTATAGCCAGCCTCGATCTCATTGCATCACTTCCGGTCAAATTCCGGGTCTGGACCATAAGACCCGGGATCCGATCCTAATTCCGAAATGTAACAAGAATATATAAAAGCTCTATGGGGCCTGTTTTTCTATATAGATAAGGTTTGTGATTATACAGCTGGACCCATGATGTTGGATCATGCTGGATTTTCAAAGCATGCAACTGTTCCACTTGTTCATTTACACTGGATCTGATCAGATCGCTTCGACCTCTGTGTGAGGTTC
>JAUVCN010000005.1 GCA_030595715.1 Thermoplasmatales archaeon | reverse complement strand
CATCCATTGCCATTTCCCAGGGGAGTTCATTAGCCTGGTCAGTTCCAATGAAAGAGGCGAACAGAACCTTGTCCCCCGAGGCATTCAACTGCATCAGGAAAGCATCGTTGTAATAGGGGTAACCCTTGGATTTGTCGAATGCATTCGATGTGAGGTAGAAATTCGAAGACCAGGTATATCCGATTATGTAGGCGTTGTCATCCTTATCGTTCAGGACATCTACGGCGTAATCCTCCTCACTTCCATCTAGTGTCGTGGAATAAACAAGGGAGGCACCCCACGGATCGAATTTAGTTGCAAAGCCCGCACAGTATCCTCCGCCCGAACTGCAGAGTGCTCCTGGTGTTGTAGGATACATGCCTGATTCGGTTTTTCCTACGATCGTGGCGCATCCAGTGGAATTGACGGTCACGCCTCTACCATCTTCTTTGTATATCGATCCTATATAAGTGCAGTAATCCAGGTCGGTTCCGCTCTGGTCCATCTTGAAAAGGTACGCATCGATCCAGTTGACAAAATAGGAGAATCTGAAATTCCCTGTTGATTGATAGCACCCGGGTGTGGTGGGAAGATTGGAGGATTTCGTCTGACCAACGACATATGCGCAACCTGAATCATCAACCCACATATCGTTCGGATTGGTAGACGGCCCACTATTGAAGAATGTCGAATAGATGACACATGATATCATCGTTGCATTGGGATCGGAAGCCCTCGATGTAAATTTACTGAACTTCCAGCCGTCCTTTCCAGCGGAGCTGAAAGAAAGACCGTCTGTTTCCTGGAGTTCTATCAGGATAACACCATCCGAGGTTGTTCCGATCTCTATCATATCATCAACCACGGTCAGATAACTATGGCCCTTGATCCTGAACACGATGTCGTAAATGTTATCTATGTCCCCATAAAGGTCCATTTGCATCTGACCATCCTCACGGGTGAAGGCCATGTTCATTTCCTTTCCTTGGGGGATGAACTCTATGCTTCTGAAATTGGTCACATTCGAGGCCCATTTCTCTTCATCCTCTCCTATGAAATAATTTGACCTCGTTTCTGCAGCATCCTGCCCAATAGGTTCTCCCATGGGTATTCCTTCCATTTCAACTTTCATAATATCCAAGTTGTGATCCCCTTCGAAGATATCATAACAGTCGAAATTGAAAAACCCTTGACCAAAGGTCATGAATCCAAATCGAGTATCTGTCCTGTAGGATACATCTTCTTCCCATTGCCCCTCGTTCCTGATAAAGTTTGGATTGGACACGATATTACCGACAATTTTCTCATTGATCTGTGGCATCCCAATGGATCTCACAGTTTCCTCCGCTGATCCCTCACCATTCAAAGTTGTGAAAAAACATATTGTCACCATCAAAACAACAGATAGAACAGATAACAGCTTCATACTCTTCCCTCGGATATAAACGGCTTTAATAATATAAAAATAATATCCGAACGAATCAGAAATTCATGGTAATTATTACCATATCACTCCATCGCGGTTTTATCCTCGCTCCATGTGGTGAATGCCCCTGGATAAATTAATCGTTCCAGTTCGATTGTAACATCCTCTTATCAATCGACCAACTCGAAGGCAACATACTTTGCCTCGGTTCCTTTTGCCTTTGACAGGGATCCACAATATGAACATGTATCCACTTCACCCGGAAGGAGCAGTTCCGAGTTCCTTCCACCGCATCCTCTGCAGGTCCATCCGAACTGGACATTTTCCAGCTGGTCAAGATATTCCTTGGTGAAGAAGGTCTTTGATCTATGTGATATATATCCGTGGACCAATCCATCCTCCAGACATTCAAGGATGACCTTTTCCGCATCCCATGGGTCCATATCGATCCTCTCACCGAAATCCTCCAATCGAACCCTCCTGTAAGCTTTCAGAATGTCAGCCATATCAATGAGATATTCCCTTCTTCTAAGGTTCTTCTGCGCCATATCAAGATATCGAGGTGAGAAGTATGTATCATTCCTCATTCTTCCTTCGACCTTCCTCTTATTGATGCATTTGGACATTCTCTTCTTTGCCGTGGCTTGACTGATACCCATGGTACTTGCAACTTCCTTTACTTGCAGCGTATCATGAGCTTGCATAAGATCTGCCATCTCACCGATCCCGCTGTTATCCCGATAACCTACATACGCGAGGATCAATAGAACGAGTGCCGGAAGCCAGAACATTGGAACACAGAACACAAATGTCATACATGCTGTACCTTGGGGGTCATCGCTTTCATCTTCATCCGTTAGCGGATCATCTTTTTCCGGTTCATCTGTCCAAAGACTGACACCAACTGCAAAAAAAAGTAAACCTGGAAGTATCATTATAACAGCTACGATTATCAGGACCCACCAGAATCTCATTTATTTCCCGGTTCTTGAAGTCAACACTACTATTTAATTATGAAAAAAAAGAAAGGTCCCGGAAAGGACCTTTCGAAATACAGGTAGTAAAAATTTTAAACCAGGCCCTGATCGAGCATGGAATCTGCAACCTTCAAGAATCCAGCGATGTTTGCACCGATCACAAGATTGCCCTCATGGCCGTACTTCTTTGCCGCGTCCCAGGAGTTCTTGTGGATGTTGATCATGATCTGGTGAAGCTCCTCATCGACCTTCTCGAAGGACCATGGGATGCCCACATGGTTCTGTGCCATCTCGAGAGCGGAAGTTGCCACACCGCCAGCGTTTGCAGCCTTTGCGGGTCCGAAGAGGATCTTACTTTCGACGAAGTAGTCAACTGCCTCTGGGACGGTTGGCATGTTCGCTCCTTCTGAAACAGCTATACAGCCATTTGCAACAAGGGTCTTTGCCTCCTCAAGTGAGATCTCGTTCTGCGTTGCACAGGGCAGTGCTACATCGCACTTGATCCCCCATGGCCTCATGCCTTCGAAATATTCGCAACCGAACTTCTCTGCATATTCTCTGATCCTGCCTCTCTTGACGTTCTTGAGCTCCATGATGAAGTCCCATTTCTCGCCGGTGATCCCCTCTGGATCATGAATGTATCCGGACGAGTCCGAGAGTGTGACACACTTTCCGCCAAGCTGGTTGACCTTCTGAACAGCATACTGGGCTACATTTCCGGATCCTGAAACTACCACGGTCTTGCCTTCGAACGCCTCATTTCTGGTCTTTAGCATCTCCTCTGCGAAATAGACTGCTCCGTATCCGGTTGCTTCGGGCCTGACAAGTGATCCGCCCCAGTTGAGCCCCTTTCCGGTAAGAACCGAATCATAGCTGTTCTTGAGTTTCTTGTACTGGCCGAACATGAAACCGATCTCTCTGCCACCGACACCGATGTCGCCGGCAGGAATGTCTGTGTTGGGTCCGATGTGCCTGAAGAGCTCGGACATGAAACTCTGACAGAACCTCATGACCTCCATGTCGGACTTGCCCTTGGGGTTGAAGTCGCAACCACCCTTTCCGCCTCCGATGGGAAGTCCGGTAAGGGAGTTCTTGAATATCTGTTCGAATCCAAGGAACTTGATGATGCCAATGTAGACCGATGGGTGGAACCTGAGTCCACCCTTGTATGGTCCAATGGCGCTGTTGAACTCGATCCTGAAACCCCTGTTGACATGGACTTCTCCATTGTCATCCATCCAGGGGACCCTGAACACGATCTGCCTTTCTGGCTCGACCATTCTCTCAAGGATCTTGGCATTCTCATACTCCGGGTGTTTCTTGAGAACAGGCTGAACGGACTCTACAACTTCCTTTACAGCCTGGTGGAACTCCTTTTCGCCAGGGTTCCTGGCGATAACATTGTTCATGAATTCTTCGATGTCCATGTGGTTTCCTCCTTTCTCCCAGGCGCCTATTCTGGCTTTTGGGAATGGGATTTGGACCCAGTTTGAACTTGAAAAGTCCCTTTGGGTCGGTCCTTGTATAAATTGGATATATTTAAACGGTTCCTATCTCACGCAGGTTTTTGAAATGGAATAATGAGCATATTTGCATTAAAAATAGAACAACTATTTACAAAATTCGTGTAGTTCCGGGAATGTGGGTTATTCAATAATATTTGATGATCCTGTTGATGATGTGTCCTGTAGAATAACTTCATTCCTCATCGAACGGACCCTTTTTCCGTGTGAACGCAGATATTGCGAAGTAGATCGTGATCGTTATCAAGAAGATCCCGACCAAGATCATCAAACAGGGAAACTTCTTCTCCGTTTCCACTTCATCAATTTTTTCAAGGGAAAAAGTTCCAATGTCCACGGGTCCGCCAAAATAAGGGACCGTGACGTCCTTCGTTTGGTTGTAATATCCCTTCAATGATATGTGGATCGAATAGTTTCCCTCCGATAGATCCAGATGGAAATCACCATTGGTTTCAGAAAGGATCATCCTCGATTCAGTTAAGGAGATGATCATTATCTCGGCATTTTCGAGTGGTTTGCCATCCATGTCTACTATTTTACCTGTAATGGTTGTTTTCCTCGCGAGATCCTTCAAAGTCCTGAACGTCCATGATATCCCGATCTCATTCCCTGCAAGGTCCCTTCCACCAAATCTTGCAAGGTATTCAACATAATGATCCAACCGATCTGTTGGTATCAGCTCATATGTTGTATTGGACCTCTTGTACCAGTTACCGGAAACTCCATAGAGATCGAATTTGATCGAATGTGGGACCAGTATCTCCGATACCTCGATCCAGATGGTTCCGTTGATGGCGGCGTTCTCTCCTGACGGGCCGTAACCCATGACGATCGGTGAGGTCCTGTCAACTCCGATCGATTTCCCATCCATAGCCATATTTCCCGCAATATCAGTCACTGTCAAGATGAAAGAATAGTTACCATCGGTAAGGTTGAACTTTTTCATGGTTTCATGGAGAGACAGGTTCCCACATGATATCAACCGCCTTTCATCAGAGGGTGGAGTATCACCCGACCTTGTGGTCACAGGTAAGTCAGATGTGAGATTATGACCCTCTATCTCGTATGATGAGGTGTTCTGGTGGAGAGAGAGTTCATAATAGATCCTTGATATCTCGATGTTATCGGAGATGTTCCATTCGAACAGTACTTCATCCGAGATCCATTTCCCGGGTTCCAATAAATGGACCTTTGGGGCCTCCCAATCTACAAGGAATGAGATGGAAGCGAATGTAGAAAAACCCCTGATGTCCCTGACCCTGACCTTTGCTTCGTGCCAACCGTTCGGGACATTTTCAAGGACAAAGAACATGGGGGCCCCCTGTAAACTGAAATATGGGTCACTCTCGTTCAATGAGAACTCGACCGAAACGATCTCTTCCCAAGGTCCTTCGATATTCCATGATAATGTGATATTGTCTTTCGCGAATATGGACCCATTCATCTGGTCGAAAGAAAGGGCAGGTGATGTTGTGGTCCTGTTAATGGAAACGATCATTGGTTTTCCATCTCCCAGTTGAGATCTGGCATGGATCGAATAGAATATCTCCCCCGAAGCTTCCACTCCTGCATCAACGAACTTCCCCATGTCATTGCCAACATCCCAACTCAACGGGATCATGTCACCGGTTCCTATTCTTCTAACTGTAAATCCTGTCAAATTGACATAACAACCCATTTCAGGTTCCGTCCAGTTCAGGATGCAGTCTCCCAGGAATTGAGATATCCGGACATCGAGGGGCATTCCAAGGATCTCGAGAGGGAGATATGATCTCTCATTCCCCTCTGTTATATTCTCACCAATGTATCCCTCGTATGGGATATCAACGAATCCATCGCCATTTATATCGGGCATCAGATGGTCCCAGAAGTAGTTCCCGAAGACCTGATTGTGCTTCGTATCGATCCTCAGGTCTCCTCCTTCTGGAAGCTCTCTGCCATTGTAAATGAAGGAGTTGTCATAGACCTTGACAAAGGCTCCCTCTTTTATCCAGACACCATAACCATGGTTCTCGATGAATCCGCAGTACTGAACGGAGGTGGATTTTGAAACGTGATCGATAACGATCCCCTCCACGCCTTCCTCAAAAAGGGAATTGAGTATCTTTGATCCCTTGTCGCTTTTGGCATCCACTCCGATGTTGCATTCAAAAAACAGGCATTTGTTAACCTCGAACGTTGAAAAATATGAATCTATGGCAGATCCCGTACATTGAGTAAAAGTTGAATTCAGGATCACGATATTTAGACAGTTATTTATCACAATGAAATCTTTGATATTATCAAATCTACAATCATTGATCTCAATATTTTCAGAAAACACGGTCTTTACCCCAATACCAAACCCTTTATCTTCGGGATCACGAAAACTCAGATCCTCCAACTTCAGATCAACGGAATCATACACCAAAACCCTGATATATCCTCCTTTCATCTCAACGTCTTTCAATGTTCCGCCCTGGGTACCAAAGAAAATAAACTGCCCTCCTTTCGTTGGAAGGGTCCTATCCTTCAGATCCTCGAATCCATAATAATGGACAGGTTCACCATTGACCGTATTGTCTTTTGAAATTGCTATCTTCGGGGGTTCTGTACCTTCAATATAGTAAAGGTCAATAGATGTATTCAGAAGTATGTTCTTGTTAAGACCAGGTGAGTAGGATTGAGAAATAAAAATTCCAGTTCCGGATGTCCCGTTGTTCTCGATCTTGTTTCCCCGTACATCAGAAAATGTTGAATGATCTAGATGTATGCCAGATTTGCTAAAACCCTTAATGATATTATCGTGGATCCATTCCATCCGTGTCCATATTGCATATATGCCCGTATCACAGTACTGGATGGTGTTTCTAATTATTCTTACAGAATCTGTATATTCAATAGAGATACCATTTTTACAGTATTGAATGATGTTGGATGAAAGTGAAGGTGCACCGTCTCTAATGATGATACCATCATCAGGTCCCATTGCGGTTGAAGGATATTTGCCTATCCGGTTTTCTGAAATATTGCTCCCCGATTCACATTGTAGACTGAAAGATGTCTGATCATAGAATCTGTTGTTGATCACTCTTGAAAAACTGCATTGAGATCGGATCCAGATCCCACCCCTTCCATACTCAAATAAATTTGATTCAACTAGAATTCCGGATACGTGATCAGATCCCAATCCCAGTTCGTTCGATCCAAGCGAATTGGACAAAACATGAATGTCATCACAATCAAGGAGGTTAAGACCGACATTTGACCGAGTGACCGTGGTGGAGGTTATATTCATCCGATCACAATGTAATGCGATCACCCCATCATACACATGCTCTTCGATCATGCAATTCTGAACCGTGATGTTCATGCAATTGAAAGCAAATATACCAGCTGTCCCTCCAAATATATTTACATTGGAAATTGAAACGTTATCAACATCCCACATGATTATCTGACCCAGTGCATGGTCGGTTATCGATGCGTTATTCATGCCATGTCCGCCAATATAGAGGACTGGTTCCCATCCCATCGGTCCAAGGACGGTATTATTCAATGTTATTTTCTGGTAATAGATGGTTGGTAGAAGTGAACCCAACGAAGTGCCAAAGTAGAATGAACATCCTTCCATCCTGTTCCCGTAGAATTCGTTCTCGGACCCACTGAGAACATATAGCCCTTCCTCGCACATTTTGATCGAATTATTTACAATGATATTGCCAGAAGAACCTCTATCGATCATGATCCCGTCATCATTCTTGTAAGCAACATTGGCAATAACGGTATTATTGTTGCTTCCATAATCAAGCTTGATCCCATGATCATCATTGAAGATCATGGTATTGGATTCAAGCCAATTCCGGCTTGCTCCAACCAAATGGATCCCGAAATCATTGTCGTTGATCATATTATCCTTCAGTAGGGAAAGAATGCCTTGGTAGTGGATGCCCGTATTTGGATTGTGAGAGCAGTTGTTCCCTGTAATTGTCATTTCATCTCCAATTGCCCAGATGGCGAAATTATTGAATGTCAATGTGTTGTTCGATATAATGCATCCATCTCCGGCATTGATGCCATAGCCGCATTTTGAAATGGTATTGTTGTGGATCGTTGCATTCCCATTGATGATGGATATCCCACCAAGAGGCGAACCTCCACCTGAAGCATTGGTGATCGTGCAGTTCCTGATGATGAAGCTGTAAGTTGTGGAAACACCAATGCCATAACCTGTACCATTCGCATTAATATCGAGGTCCTCAATGATGTATGGATCCGATGTCGAACCGTTTCCCTGCCATCCATTCGTAGAAGCCTGCTCATCGAACGTGGTGTCATTGAGGATAAGAATGGGGGAGCTTGATGTCAATATTATCTCGTTATTATTAACTGTCATTTCTTGATCGATCGATGAAGATCCAACTTGGACCAATGAAAAAAATGGACCGAACATAACTAGGATCATTATAACGAAAGCCCGGATCTTCATCCTATCTCCGGTTACTGGATTGGGCCTGTCTCGATTTATAATAATCGGTTCAGTTCGGTTTCTACATCCTGGTAATTCCCGCGGAATAAGGTTCAAAAGATATGGGTCATATTATCATCTCAGGAATAGTCCTTGGTCCGGTATCTGGAGTATTTTTTCTCGAAATACTCGTCATGAAGTTCGCCTACAAGCTCCTCCAGGAGGTCCTCAAGAGTAATAATTCCTGTATGATCTCCCTTCTTGTTCATGACTACCGCCAGATGTATCCTTTCGGTTTTCATCCTGTGGAAAACGTCTGTGACATCATCCGTTTCCCGGACAATGAAAGGTTTTCTCATTATTGATGGGATATTTTCCTCTTTCGCTGTTATCAGGTCCTTTGAATATATCAATCCCATGATCCTGTTGTCATCTCCCATCACTGGCACTCTGGTGAACCCACGGGATGTTATTGATACTTTGACCCCTTCAAGAGAAATATCATCATCCAGGCAGAATACATTGGACATGGGAACCATTGCATCCTTCACCTTCTTGTCACCGAACTTGAAGACACGGTGAATTATCTCACGTTCTATGGGTTTGATGATACCCTCTTCCTCCGAGAGACTGGCAAGGTCCTTGATCTCATCATCGGATGCAAACAGGTTCTGACTTTTTTCATTCCCCCGGGTCAGTCGGATAATGGACTTTGAGATCCATCTGAACATGAGGATCAGGGGGGTTAGGGAGATCGAGAGGAAGTAGATGACCCGTGCATTCCTGTTTGCGATCTTTGCAGAGTCAAAGATAGCAGAATTCTTGGGTGTGATCTCTCCAAAGATGATCACCAGAAAAGTTATCATTCCTATCATCAAAGATACGCCAAGTTCCGCAAATAATTGGTTTGCAATGAGTGCAGTTATCGAGGAAAGAACGATATTGACAATATTGTTCCCGATCAGTATTGTTATCAGGGTCTTGTCCATCCTCTTTTTCAATTTTATAATGTATTCTACGTTCTTCACCTTATGCCTCTTCATCCTTGCGATATCTGCAGAGGAGAGGTTGGTGAGGGCGGTTTCAGACCCGGAAAACCATCCTGAAAGGAAGATCAGTACGATCATGAATACGATCAGGAATCCGATCACTATCAGGGTATCCATCCGGTCACTCCTATACTGGGCCTGTATTACATTCAACTATATGAAAAACCTTTTTGAAGGTCTAAGTTCTTAAGGTGAATTATAATTTCATTGACCTGAGATACATTGATGTGATACCATGGAAGAGTTGATCATGACAGAGGATGAATGGAAGAAGCGGTTGTCAAGGGATCGATTCGAGGTTCTTCGGAAAGGTGGGACAGAGATGCCATTTACAGGAAAGCTCCTTCACAACAAAGAAGCAGGGACCTTTGTTTGCGGTGGATGTGGTCTCGAGCTGTTCTCTTCAAATGCAAAATTCGATTCAGGTTCGGGATGGCCCTCATTTTTCAATGTGATAAGAAGTGAGAATATCGATACCAGGGAAGATAAAGGAAATGGAACTACCAGGACCGAGATCCTCTGTGCAAGATGTGGTGGACATCTGGGCCATCTGTTCAATGATGGACCTGAACCAACTGGTCTCCGTTACTGTGTCAATTCATCATCGCTCGATCTCGTGTGAAATTCACCTATCTTGTAACTTATACCGTTCCGCTTTTATAAAATAATTGACATTTCAATATGTCGAGGGGTAAATTCACATGAAGGTTCTTGGGATCAATGGGAGTGCACGTAAGGATGGCAACACTGCGATCATGATGAGAAAGGTATTCTCTGTTCTTGAGGGTGAAGGGATCGAATGTGAGATGGTACAGCTTGCTGGAGAAACGATCCATGGATGTAGAGCATGTGGCGATTGTGCAAAGAACATGGATGAGAAGTGCGTTATTGATGATGATATCGTTAACAGCCTTGTGAAAAAGATGAAAGAAGCCGATGGCATAATACTGGGCTCTCCTGTATATTTTTCAAATATCACTCCGGAGATGAAGGCACTGATCGACAGGTCGGGCAGGGTTGTCAAGGCAAATAATTACATGCTCAGGAAAAAAGTGGGGGCTGCCATCGTGGCGGTCAGAAGGGCAGGAGCATTGCCTGCATTCAATGATATGAACTATTTCTTCTTGGTGGAGCAAATGATAGTTCCCGGGTCCACATACTGGAATCTTTGCGTTGGGCTGGATATTGGGGATGTTACCTCGGATGAAGAAGGTATGGCCACAATGGTGGACCTTGGTGAGAATATGGCATGGTTAATGAAGAAACTTGACCAATAAAAATAACAAATCCTCCATTGAGGGTGCCATTGTTGAATTATTGCATGAATATCCATCCGAAAATGGTCATTTTTTCATATCACGGTGGTCATAATTATATAGTAGTCGAATCCATATATGCAATTGGGGAAATTACATGCCAGAAGAAGAAAATCCATTTCTAATAACACCGAAGAAAGCGCATGAACCAGAGCCCAAGACCGAGACCTTCGGTTCAGATGAGGTGGTCTCTTTCATGGTATCACCGGATGAAAAGAAGATCGAAAAGAAGCCGGAGTATCTCACAGACTCGGAAGGGCCAAATTGGGAAAGCTCGGGCACTCCCATCTGGGATAAAAAGACCAAGAACGTTGATGAGGAGGACTACGAGGTAATTGACCATTGATCGGTCAGATCATCTTATCCGCCAGACCACCTACGTTTGGTCAGATATTGGAGTTCGAACGTTCATCATTCCTGGTTCAATGCATTGAAGATCTCTCTTGCTTTTTTTTCTCCTATCCCTTCAACTTCCATAAGTTCTTCTAGCGTTGCATTGGAAAGCGATCTTATGGTCCTGAATCTATCCTTGATCCTCTTTGCAATAACGATAGATACACCCGGAAGGGCCGATATAACTCTAACCCCCAACTCATCTTTTGTTACACTCCTGTTTCTATGGTCAGATCTCTTTTTGTCATTCTTCTGTTCTTCCTTCCTGTGGACGACCATCATGAATTCAGCTGTTTCTTTGGGATCTCTCGTGAACATCAGAGGTATGTTGAAATTGAGCGTTATGGAAGCCAGGGCACCATATAGAGCATTCTTGTTGATGTTCCTCTTGTGGAAGATATCATCTCCCTCGATCAGGATCATCGGCCTTTCAAATCTCTCTGACAGTCTCTTTGCCTGGTCGAACAATCTTCCATCTATCAATGAATCAGAAAGGTCCTGTGTGGTCTTTCGCTCGATCCCTACCCTATTCGAGATCTGATAATCTCCTTCACCTAATGGGGCTGCTATAACCCTGAAACCGGATCTGATCAGCTCCTCCGCAACAGAGGATGTCATCTCTCTCTGATCCACTATGATCCCTGGTCTCATTTCTTTTTTCATTCCCCGATCCTCGGAAAATGAATCCAGTGTCGGTTTGGTGGGATCAGATAGTTGGGATGCCTTCTCCGGTCTCCTTTCTCTCTTCGGGATGGGTGTGTTCGATAGCATTCTTCTCAGGGCCATCAACTGTCTTTCCATCTTCAATTCCTTGTCTCTGGCAGAGAAAGAATATGCAACATCCCTGGTTTCCCGGGATATGAGGACCACTACCTTTCCAGACGAATGTCTTCCGGTTCTCCCTCTTCGTTGAATGGTCCGGATCTCTGAAGGGATCGGCTCATAGAAGATCACAAGGTCCGCTCCCGGTATGTCAAGTCCTTCCTCGGCAACTGATGTTGCGATCAGAACATTGAATTCTCCTGATCTGAAAGCATTGAGGATCTCCTTTTGTTCCTTCTGGGAGAGGCCTGTATCGTTCCCCCTCGAAGCCTGGCCCACGAACCTTGCCGGTTTGACCCCCTTTTCATAGAGCTTGTTCAGACGTTCAAAGACAAAGGATGCAGTATCCCTGAAATGGGTGAATGCTATGATCCTCGCTTCCGGGTCCTCACGCAGCTTCTGAATGACAGCTCTTTCCAATGCGATGATCTTGGTTGGGACCTCCTCTCTCAGAGCTTCAACCTTGTTCAGAGCCATTGAGAACAGCGGATCCGATACAACCTTCCTCGTGGCTTTGGAGCAGTCAGGATTACCGGTATCTTTCACCAGGCGGGTTATGTACTGATAGAGTGCTTCAGATCCCTGCGTCTCTGCAAGTTCCATTGCATGCGATATCTTCATTGCCTGGGCCTGAATGGACATCGCCTGATAATAGGACCCACCACCCCGGCTCCCTGCTCTCTTGATCATTTCCTGGATCCTTCCAGCAGCTCCAAGGAGCTCTTTAATCGATGTTTTGGGCCCTCTTCTGATGACACCCATTCTCTGCAGTTTCCCGATCCTATCGAGGAATGCTCTTTCGAGTATTCCTATCACAGATCTCATTCCTTCCGAGAGGTCCACTTTGATACGGGTGATCTCCATTTCCTGGATATAGGGTTTCACATCGGGATCGGAATCAACCCTGACCTCGATCGATTCAGCACCGATGTTCTTGCATACCTCATAGATCCTGGATACTTCATGACCCGGAGATGCCGTCAATCCCAGTGTGAGGCCTTCCGGTCTTTTCTCATAGAACATCTCGGAGATGAATACATATGGATAATCTCCGGAAGCTCTGTGTGCCTCATCGATAATCATCGTTTGGAACATACCAATATCAAGATCTCCCGAGATGATGTCATTCTTAATGACCTGGGGGGTGGAGATTATCAAATATCCTTCCTTGTAGAGGTCCTTTCTCTTTGCCGGAAGGATCTCTCCGGTGAGCATGATCATATTGGTGTCAAGGAGGTGTCTTTCCATGAATGCCCTGTGTTGTTCAACAAGAGGTTTTGTGGGGGCCAGCATCAGGAATGGTCCCTTTCCTTGTTTTTTCCTTTCGGCTATCAGTATCAGGGCTATTATCGTCTTCCCGAGACCTGTTGGAAGGACAACCAGCGTCGGTCTCTGGAGGGCTCTTGTGGCGATCTCGACCTGATATTTCCTTCTGGATATGGTCTCTTTCCTTATCATCGGATGGTCAAAAAAAACCTCTTCTTCTGGACTCACAAGGTTACATTCCAACGGTCGGATATAAATACATCCGAAGGGAGTTTGGTGAATCTTCCTAACAATTCAGGCTAGAAGGCAATATCTATCCTGTTTCATTGAGCATTAAGAAGATGAATTCCCATGACGACTGCCGAGTGTTATGAACTGATGATCGATGGACCGGATGTTCACTGTCCGAAATGCGAGACCCCACTCCTGGCGTGGAACTGGGGGGGTCAGGTCCTCTATACTTGTTCCGGGTGCGATGTCCTCGGTTTCAATTTGAAAAGAGCCGGGATAGATATCGATTCATTCAGGGTAGTCGAGATCGTTGATGGGGCCCAATGCAAGGGATGTTCCGATACTCTGGAGAGGCGGGATGCCCCGAATGTGGATTTTTTCACATGTCCTGGCTGTGATGTGGGACTGTTCACCGGAGTAACGGAGATCAGGGATGTTCGTGTGGACGTGAACGATCCGAATGGCTGTGATACTCACAAGGAGATGAGAGTTATCGTGGGCAATGCCTATGATGAACTGATCCTCCATCTCAGATAAAAGAAGAGATGAGGGGCTTTTGCCCCTCATTCATTGTTCTATTATCTCTTTCTGTAACTTGTTGCGATACCCAGCATTGCTATCAAGACGAAGGTTCCGATGATGAACATCACACCAGGCGCAGGAAGTCCATTATCATCTCCATCATCTCCCTGGATCGCCTTCATGAAATCATCGGTCACATCCGATGAGTCCTGGTTCCACATGGTCTCACTCTCATCCGAGTATGCCCTGATGACAATATGGATCGAAGTTATGTTCCCCGATTCGAGTTCTTCGCTTTCCTCAAGCACATCGTCCAGCATTTCACTTGGAGCCTTCGCATAGTTGTAGAGCTCCCATTTCAACCAGTCATCCTGTCCCTCGGAACCGGTTCCGTAAAAATGGTTCTCGAAGGTGATCCCCATGAACGATTCTTTTGGATTGTCTTCGGGGCCGATGTTCCAATCATCGGCATCATAGGTTCCATCCTTGTAATAGGTCACGATCGTCATTGAACAGTGATCCACCGTTCCCGTCGTGGTCCCATCGATCGTCTGTTCCACCTCGAACATCTCATCGCCAATATCTATGGAGATATCGGCATTCTCGATGTCTACCGAGATGGAAGTATCGGTTGGTGTCTCCTTCAACGGGTCAGGGATCATATCCTCATCCCAGTCATCGTCATCCCAATCATCATCATCTGTGTCGTCATCGGGATCGTCATCGACAGGTTCAATGTTACCGAAGTCATCATTGATCGTATCTATTGCATATCCGTACGTTCCATAATCAGTTACTTCCACCATCCCATAGATATCCTGGACTGGATGTGTCTCCGCATCAATTGAATTCTTTGGAACACTTACTGTCAATGTATCAGTTCCATTCCCAGATATTTCAAGTCCAAAACCGAACATGGAACCGTAGTCTGAACTGAACGTACCAGTATTCAATGATACTGTGACGGCAGTGCTTTCGGACCCGTCTCCTACCTGATCCAAAAAGAACATGAACACATATATCATGCCCTCTCCCGAATAGTCTATTGATCCGGATACGGTCAATGTTAATTCTATGGGATCAGATGACGTATCTATCGATATTGCCAATATGTCAACGTTCGAACCGATGGCTGGATCAAGTCCATCGTTTTCCACATCGCCCGCAGGATCGGCATATGAAATTGTATCCTCAGCCTGGACTCCGGCAAAGAAAAGTGAGAATCCAAGTAGAGATGCAAACAATAGTGCTGTGAACTGTCCGATTTTCATATTATTCCTCCATTATTGCAAGGGTTCCAAGGTAGAGTTGATGCCAGTAAATGAACATCAATCCCGACAATCCCGGGACCTTAACCCCATTTCAGAATGAATCGAGTTCGTATTAAACCTATCGACAACCTAGATGTCAAGAATTATTTTGCTCCCTCGTAGGATAAATTATTATCTCATGTTGCAGATAAAGAGGATATGAGGGTTGAGGACGTTGGGTCCTTGTCACCGGCAGGTGACCTGTTAGCATTTTCGTTGGCGATCATTCTTACCTTTGGACTGATATCAACATTATCGTCAAGTATCCATAAAGAGGAAGGGCCGTTTCCATTTGAACAGATATTGAGGTCTGTCATGGATTGGGAATTTCTCGATCCCGATAACGATGGACTTCTGGAACTGCCATCAAATACTACATTCAAGGAGAGTTCAAGGTTCATTCGATCCGACATCTCATTCCTTGTCCGCATAAGGACGGAAGGATCTGACCTTTCTTTCTCTGTAATTGAAGGGTCACCTCAAACCATCAATGAAGGTTTCAGAGTGGTTTCCGTTACACACTCCGCTTCTGTCCTGATCGAGTTGGATGGGGTCGTTCAAGCGGGGAGTCTATCCATTTGTGAATTGGGGGAGTCTACGTGATCAACAAAGTTGCTTTAGCTGGTATTGAAACTCCTATTTCAATGATAATGTTGATATCTGCAGTATCTTTGATCACCGCTGGGGCCACATATCTGTTGAATGGGGATACCACGGTAGATAGCGGGGATCTCCGGTCATTCCAGGTTGAACAGATCGGTATTTCAACTGTAAGATCGATCGAGGAGAAACATCTTCTTGATGGCACCCCCATCTTTTATGAAAATAGCAGTAAGGTGATCATATGGACGGGTCAGGGGATCATCTCAACAGGAAATATCTCTCCAATGGATGAAATGCTGAATGAGATTCTATTCTTTACCCCAGATGGCCTCTGGTCAATGATCTGGATCGGGATCAATAGATCCCGGTCTCCCGATCTTCACGATGATGTTACCACATGGGATTGGGATTTCCTGAATGGTGTCCATCTCACGATCTACTTGCCCATGTCAAGATGTCCATATCCTGATCCGGAGGCATTTCAGTGAGATCTTCGAGGATCGGAAAGGATCGTTCCGGAAAGGAGGCATTTGCATACCTTTCCATTATTATTGTTGTGATATCCAGTGGTTACATTTCATATCTGATCTGGCTCCAGAAACAGGGAGAAGAGGAGATCGAAGATGCAGAGGACCTGCATCGGATAATGGGTGAACTCACATCGGTCGTAAGTGATATCGAACTCACCATCCATGACCTGCATGATGACATCTTTTTAGAGATGGTCTCGAACACCAGTTCATGGAATTCAACCAGGATGGATTCGGAGCTTGAGGGTAGATTGATCAAAAGGTTGGGATCGATCGTTCAGGGCCTGCTCCATGATAGGAATGGGTCGGGATATGGATGTCGATTTGACATGGATGATATCTCCATATCGGTCACGCCTTTAAGGATCTCTCAAATGATGCCAACATCTGGAATTTCAGGCTCCAAACCGAATGGAACGGGTCCGTGGACCTATGGATGGAGGCCAGGTTCCATGGGGACGAATTCGACCATCTCCATGAACATCAAGGCGAATACGGAAGATTCCTCTCTTTCAACATCTCGAGCTATTGAATTGAAGATCGAGAGGACTTCCGTAACTGATATCCTGGTCAACCGGTTGGTTCGGCTGGAGATGGCAATGACTGGAACTGAACTTTCCGAATTATTTCAGCATATCGTATCTTCGCTTGTCAGGACCAAAGCCTTCCTCGGATCCGGAAGATCAGTCCTTCCAGGACATGAGGAGACGATCCCAGAACTTCTTACACATGATGAGATCCAGGGCTGTTTGGACCTATCGGTCCATCTTCTCTCAAAGGCCTATTTGGGTTCATTCGATCTTGAAGGTTTGATGAATGTCGAATCATCTTTGAGGTCCGTCAGGGGGTCTTATGGATGTTCACCGACCATTGTGGAGATGTTGGAGGATAATGATGGACCGGTTGATCCGGCAATGCTTGTTCTGATCTCCGAGGGACTATTTTCCGAGGAATATCCTCCTTCGGTCGATGACCTGCTCCGGCCATTCCTCCTGTCCATTCTCGAGAGAATGGTCCTTGATCTAGTGAACTATTTCGGGATCGATTCTGGAATGCTTAAGGTATTTGGTGGTTCATTCAATATGTTCGTGAAAGCAACGGAGTCGTTCGATGATCTGAGCGAAACCATATTTGGGAGGAGAATGATCGATAATAGGGATGATGCTGTCAGGAATATGATCAGATCATTTTATCGGCTGGAACCCGCACTGAAAGGCAATGATGGAAAGCTATTTCTGCAAACCATCCCGGGAGAAGTTTGGGATGGGAAAGAAGTGGAGGGATATCCAAAGGTAGATCTTGGCCGGATGGAACGGAATTTTTCACTTATGGTCCCGGATGGGAACTCGGGTCATGAATGGCAGGAATATTCCATTTATAATGTCACTGCTATCTTTGACCCTGAACCAGTGGAGCCGGATTTTCACAATGTGGACCTGTTGGATAATGGATCTGTCATCGATGGGATCTCATCGGTCCTGGGGGTCGATGAAGGATATATCGCAACTGAGATCCAGCTCAGAGAACATATGGAATCCGCTCTGAGAAATGCTATCGAGGACCTGATGGACGGCTTATCAGTTGAAGGAACAGATTCTTGGGATCGAATATGGAAAGGATGGGGACATGCTTCTTATCCTTCCCTTGATGATAGAATGGAGCCGACATCGTTCCTTATTGGTCTTTCACTTGGATCGGTTCCGGACATCGTTTCCGAACTGGGTCCGTGTGTCATCAACAGTATAGAGCTGGCAGGGTTATCGGACATCGTTCAAACCACTATCGGAGCGATGGGAGGGTCCATGGTGGGGTTCTTTGCTGATAAGTATAACAATGTTACTCACCGGGAAGAACAGTTGGACCATGCAGAATACGAGATGGTCCGGGAAATACCAGAAAAAGTGGACATTGAAGTATTATCTTGTTCCTTTTCAGGTTCGGTGGTTATTGAAAGCGGTGATGAACCAAATGGCATCCCGGTTCCTGATGATGTCGATGAAGCATTATCCGATCCGTCTCTGCTCTTTAAAATCGCCTTCACCCTGTTAGAAAAAGATGATCCGGACCAGATCATTCATACTATGATCCGGACCGATCTTGAGAGTTCTTTCGATGAAGTGAAGGAAAGGGAGGTCGGAACAGGTTATGGGGTTCATGATATAGGGATCATCAGAAGAACCTTCCAGCTAACACCGACCAGAGGAGATGTTAACCTTCCATTCCCTTTGCCATGGGAATGGAACAATTCATCGATAAGTGATCGGTTGCAAGAGATCCTCTACGGGGTGATAATGGGGATCATGAACGATGCTACCGGTTCAGAATCCTTTTCAAGGTCAAGGCATTTCCTGCCGGATCTGGGGGGGAATAGGGGTGCCAACGTGAGATTGGACTATCTTGGATCAGCGCAAATAATGGATTTGGATACGATCGTGAACGTTGATCCGGGATATGATCTTCACTATGAACTGATGAATGCTGGCGGAGCTCATGACACCGATCCAGCAACGGATGGCTCTCCTTATACCTCGTATTTTGAACTTCACGTTCTCCGGTCGTATGAATTCGATCATTCGACCCAGGGAGGTTCAAACGCAACCAGGGAAGTTGCCGTGGACCTTATGGTACAATTGACAACTTACACCTCATGGCCAATGGAGGGATCTGAGTACACTCTTGAAGAAACACTCATGGATATCGCCATGGATAAGGCAAAGGAAGCGGTGGTCGAATTCACCAATAGACTATTGAACGCCTCCGAACCAATTATTTCCAATTCACTATCATCTCTTCAGGAAATACCACCAATTGTCATGGACCTGATGGAGAACAGTGATCTTGATCTTGCGGAGATCAGCAGGGTGGCAACAAACGTAACCATGGACCTTTCATCGACATTGCGAGAAGGGATCAAGGATCTTATCAAGGAATTGATCGAGATGGGTCTTTCCGAGATCCTTTCAACACTATGTGAACTGATCGGGATCGATCGGTTCGAGGTAGGTCTGTCATTTGGCCCACTAGATATGGTTCTATCTTCCGAAAAGGAGGCACTCAACGGTAATGAGGGGGCTCTTCTTGAAATGGTAGTAGACATGGCTCCTATCGGCCTTCATGGATACTTTGGTATCAGACGAGTTGAGAACGGGACCATGAGGTTCAATGGAACCATCACGATCGAGAAAGGGCCCCTTTATCTGAGAATTGAATTGGACCCTTTCATGGAAGATCATCCACATCTTTTCTCCCTTGAGGGTGTATTCGGGGAAGAGGGTTCCTCCAAGACAAGAATATCCTTCTATGCTCCAGGACTTGTCGAGTACAGGGTATCAGAAGTTTCAATCTCATCTTCATTGGGAGTGGAACCAGTGGTCCCGATCCCGCCATTGGGGATACAAGCGGTTTTTGATGCTGGATTCAGGTTACGTTACAGAATGCCCGATGAGCTTCCGCCAACCCTAAATGAATTGGGCTTTATTGAAGGGAATCTCTCATGGATAGAGGTATTCGATCCGAGGTCCCATCCTTTCTCCGGTTCAACCATCGAGGTTTGCGATGAAAATGACGAATTCATCTGTTCCTGGATCCTCCGACATCCTCCTGATCCTTACACTTTAATCGAACTTGGAGAAGAAGAGATCTGGCGATGGAATTCAACACCGGATCTCGAAGATAGGTTCCATATCATACTGAGGTCCCCTTCCGGAGTGGTTCTCGACGATGTCTGGATCGATGGCGTTCAGGGTGATTCGATCGGGAGGGATAATGATGGTTTCGGAATATGGAAGTGGGGCGATCCAACCCCGGGTTCATCGAACGGTGGGTCCCAGGGAATATCGATCAAAGGTATGATCCTTTCAATTGCATTCTCATCGATCAAAGAGGCCTGGGAAGAAGCCTATCATCTATACGGCCTTTCATTTGAAACGGTTGTTCATTTTATTCAACGGTCTGTCGAGCTATTCCTCGAGAGATTCATAGCAATGATATCAGAGCTTATTGTTGATATCAGGGTATTCCTTACAATGGAAGTTGAAGATGCCTCAGGGAGCGCAGGTGGTGGAGTTGAGTTGTCCCTCCGGGCGGATGGGGAAGCTGTTGCATTGTTCCTTGAATGGATATATGAAAATATTCTGATCCTGATCGAGAACATAAAGGATCCCGATAGTTCTGGTAATCTGATCACATTCCCTTATGAGATCCTGGAGATGTGTTATATATCGATCTTATTTTTCACAGAGGTTGAGACCCCAATATCGGTTTCTGATATGGCGCCGGAAGGGGTCCAGATCCCAGATTCCCTTACACTTGGTTTCAATGCAGAGGTGAATTTGGCATTGCCGATGGAATTGATCGGGAAAGACATCGGCTCCTGGCATGTTTCGTTCGGGATACTGGTGATGGAAGCTCCATCAGCGATCGTCAGTATTTTTTATGATGTAACTTCCTTTTCATCCACAACTGATCTGTGGCTGATCAAAGGTGAGATATGGGAAGGATAACTGTTCTATGAAAAAGAGATCGACCATGAACAGGAGTTCGACCCATCATCATTGATCTCGATATCCCTCTTGATCGTGAACCCTTCCATATACCTCTGTTCATCCCCGGGGATCTCGAATTCGATACTGTAGGGAAGAACGAATATTGATGGGCATTTTCCCCATTTCAATACTGTCCCATCCCCAGGTCCCATTATGAACCCTGCCTCATGAAGGACCAATCCATTATCGATCGCAACTTCCATGGTCTTGTTCTCTACATCGACCGGAAGCGAATTATCCTCCACGAACTGTTGAATGTCTCTCAGGATGTCGGCATCCTTATCCTCGTTTACTATTGGATATATGAACAATCCAATATCCGGAACGGACCTTCCTATCTCTATTTTTATACAGGCAGGAAGCGTGGTAGAATATCCACCAGAAGACCTTGAGATCGTTCGGAGTGCTGTTGACGATATCGGTTGATCGTTCAATGGTGTGTGAGTGGGGATTATATTATCTTTTTCAATGATCAACTTCCGTTTCCCATCCAATTCCAGATAGATGGATCCGGGTAGGACCTTCAAAGAAGGGTTCTGCCCTCCAATGGTATCCCTGAACTTGATATATGGTTCAATATCATCGGGTGGATCCCCAAAGGAAATGATCAATGACGATCCCACCTCCATTTGACCGATCTCGTTGAACACCATTGATACATTGGATGCAAGTTTCTCGAAGGTAATATCCTCCGCTTTTTCAGTGAACCCTGAAAGATATCCTGCAAAAATTGCTGATAGGATCATTACAGAGAGGATCAAACCTCCTCTTAACACGACATCATTTGATACCATCGCACTCAGGTTACCATTCCATATCTTCTATTTTCAGTTTTTGTCGAACTTCGTAAGAATCCCTAAATAACCATACCCGATTGTATGGTGCATGTCAAAGGTTAGACGAAAGAAAGAGGTCGTCTCAAGCGGGATCCCCCGACTTGATGAAGCTTTACATTATGGCGGGTTGAAGAAAGGGACCATCAACCTTTTCGTTGGCGATCCTTCTTCAAGGAAGGACCTGTTCGGGTTTCGCTATATTCTCGAGGGACTGGAAAAAGGCGAACAGGTTGCATTTTATGATGTGGAAGCTTCCTCGGATGAGATCCTCGACCTGATGGAAGAAGAGGTCAGTTCCGACCTAATGAAGAACCTTCAATTCGTCAATGCCTGTCCGGAATACTCCAAGTTTTTCATCCAGGCGGCTCCCGCAAGAATAATCGAACACATGAGAGGTCTTGATGAGAATAAAGTGAACAGGGTCCTTATCAATCCATTTACCTTCTTCGTTGAGAAGTTCGGTTACAAGGATGCTGGTGACTTTGTGATCATGGTCAGGGAGGTCGCGATGAGGAAGAATATTGCTGTAGTGTTCTTGATGGCAGATATACTTCCGGAGAGGGATATGCAGTCGATCATCGACAAGTTCGATGGACTGATGGAACTTGACACGGTCAGGATCATAGAGGGCATCTATCACACCATCCAGGTGAAGAAGTTCTCTGTCCAGCAGAAGAATGTCCAGTTGACATATCATATCGATGGGACGATCATAAGGATCACATCGACTGGCAAGATCATCTAAGGAAAGATTTATATATTCATTGAACCGTGATTATTGAACGGAGGTTCAATAATGCTGGTTCATAGATCCGAGGTCGCCCAACTCTCCAACCTTGGTGGTTGGTTACTTGTTTTTGGCAGGAGGAAGGTTGGTAAGACTTTCTTGCTGAATAATTTTCTGGACCATGATCGATTCTTCCTTGTCAAGAGGGGCGGTTCCATCCTGATGGAGGGTGAAACATCTCGGGAATATAATGATCTTTCCAGCTTCATCAAGGACCTGAAAAAAATGCTCATGGACGGAGAGACGATCGTTATCGACGAATTCCAGAGGCTTTCAATGAACCTGTGGGATGAGATCGCACTCTCACATCCTTATGGAAATTTGATCCTATCCGGGTCAAGTCTGAAAATTGTTGATAAGGTCCTCTCTAACAGATCCCCTTTGCTTGGACTTCTCTATCCTGTAAGGATACCCCTGATAGGACCTATCGATATCATCAATGGTTTATCAGAGCATATGGACCCTGTTGAGACAATATCTTTATCTCCCTATATGATGGATCCGTGGACAATTCCTCTACTTGAAAAATGTAAGGATCTCTCTCTGATCATCCCAACCCTCAAATATGTGGTACCAGGACTCGTTGGAGAGGTGTTCTCTGAGGAGGAAAGGGAATTGACAAGGACCTATGAGTCTATCATATCTCTGGTAGGTTCCGGAATGGATGATTACAATCGGATCGCCAAGATCCTTTATGACCGTGGGATAATAACTCAACCCTATTCTCCAAGTATATTGCCATATCTGAGCAATCTTAAAAAGATGGGTCTGCTGAAAAAATATAAAAAATACAAGAGCAGAAAGTCCGTTTACAGATTGACATCACACGTGATGAAACTCTATTATTATCTTGAGTCAAGTTACAATCTTGAGGATCGTGAGATCCAACACGGAGAGATAAAACCAACCATTGACAAACTCAATCAATTGGCAGTTGAGGAATTTTTATGTGAATTCATTGCCGAGATCGTGGAAGGAAGGGTGGAATTGGTTAAGGAACCTGATAGGGAGATCGACATTTTTATAACAAAGAGGAACAAGCCTTTCCTCGTTGGAGAGGTCAAATGGGGAAAAAGCAATGGAAAGGACCTAGAGGTCTTCAAAGATAAGGTCAGTGATCTGTATTGCAACAAGATCTTTATTTCCAAGGAGAAATTGGATATTGAAGATGATGAGGTCAAGATCCTTGGAGCAGGGGACATTCTGAAAATAGCAAAAAAAGGATCCCTCAATATATTAAAGTGATCCATCTCCATTTTTATTGAGGATCTGAACCATTGACCCCAAATGTGTGAAAGGACATCATAATAATATGCCAGGAAGGGAAATGATGAGGGTATCTCCGCAATGTCATATTGATTTGGAAGTAAAATACTATTGCAAGATAATACTCATGTGGAAATGGATCTTATTCAATATATCTAATAATGTCAATATTATGTCATTTATTCTCCTATTATGTGCCATATGAGATTTAATGGCCCTTTGCCGGAATTGGGGGTCAATAGAAAGATCTCCAAATCTGAGATTTGTAAGAAATATCACTGTGCGAATGAGAACTGAGATTTTTGATCAAGCAGTTCTTTTTTCTTGCTTTTCTTATATGTCTTGAGTACTCTATTCTTCTTCGTGGCCAGGTGTTTTCATGTTTATTCGCCAACTACACATAACGCCTCGCCACACTACTTTTGCCGGATTGACCGAGTTATGATAAGATGGAGTTGGATATCATCTCGAACTCATTGTCGCAGATGTGTTGTGATAACACATTTTTAAAAAAGGAAGCAGAAAAATATAAATACACCCCCATTCGCAGAGGTGCAAAATATAAGTTTGTTTATATAGTCAATTAATGGAATATATAAATGCACAAAGATAATATAGTAGGTGAAATAAATGAGCCATTGGAAATATTTATTAGTCGTGACGACGATGGTTTTCTCCATTTTCATTGTTACGATTTCTGGAAATGCAGAAACAGAGGATGCAGCTCATATCGAATATGAGAATAAATATTATCATGAACCAATTTGGGAATCAAGATACGGAACATCGTTTAATTTCGATGAATCTGATCGAGGAACAGCTGTGGTTTATGATTGTGATAAAGATGCAAATGGGGTTGTTGGCGATGAATCCTCAAACATTGGTATCATTGAAAAAGTTATTGGAAATGGAGTTATGGTTAGTGGTCAGGATTATGGATCGATGAAAGCCACATCTCATAAGATTTTCATACCTAAGACACAGTCTCCATTCTCATACACCATTACTTTAAGTGCAGATTATAGGTGCGATTATTGGAGCACTAGTACCTCGATGATTTGTAGATCATATTTTAGAATTATTGGATATGACAGCTCAAATAATGTTGTGAGTCAATCTAGTGTCAATTATGTTGTAAGATATGATACTTTCAATTCCTATACTACCGCACCAGATGACGATGGGGATCTCCATTCCGCGGGAAGCACCACTTATTCAATTACAAATGACGGTATATCATATATAAAAATTATTTTCGTAACAGAAGGTTCATGGCTTTATTCAGTTGATGGTGTGAAAATTCTTTATACTAATATTGACCTGAAATACAATTTGTTCGCTGGGACTGAATATTCAAAAGGTGATTCTGCAGTCACATTGGGAAAATATTGCCCTACAGGTGGATTAGTCAAACTCGAGCTTCGGAATGGAGCTGCAAATGGCAATGATTATGGGACAGTAAAGGCAAGAACACCATTTTTATATTTCAATAATGAACATTCTACATTGAAGAACTATGTGGGGAATTTTCAGATTGACTACAATCGTGAATATTGGAACACCGCCGGAAGTATGGTATATAGGGGGTATTTTAAAGTTCATTATTATGATGCAAGTAGGTCATTGCTTGGAACTGATACGAACCAATTTATCGATTACAATACTGTTACTGCTCCTAATAAATACGTAGCTCCACAATCTTCTGGAACACTTTCAATAGGGAACCCATCAGAATTCAATGCAAAATATATTCAAATTGAATTAATATTGACGGGGAGTTGGTTACATTCATCAAATGGAGCTAGAATTGAATTCACGAATTTGAAAATTGCTGGTGGTGGTGGTTATAACATCGAATTACTTTTTTATTATCAGTCAGATTATGATTCCGCATCAGATCTTCCCGACGCATATTATTATTTGATGAACTATGAACTCACAGAAAACTATGACAGTCGACTTTTCCTTTTTAGAGATGAAATTGATGATGCTGTTGATAGATCAGATTTTGATGGAACAAACAATGATGACGTTAGATCTAATGATTTTGTCATTCATTCAGGTCATGGAGTACAGGGTTTATGGGATACTTATTTATCATTGACTAGAAACCAAAATGTTGATGATGATGATATTGGGAACTGGGGGTCTGAGACAGAAATTGTCTTCCTATATGCTTGTGAAATCTTAGGAAACGCAGATATTGGCGGACAACAAAGAGCCGAATGGGCAAAAAGCGGTTTATATAAAAACCATGCAATACTTGGGTTTACAGACGTGAGTTGGGACGACTTCTCAACATATCAGGATTTTATTGATGAGTTAACATCTGGAACAACATTCGCTCTTGCATTCGAAAGAGCGTTCTCAGCACAACCTTGGGCCTCAATTTGGGATACGAGCTGGCAAGCAAATAGTGATCAACTATGGGATGTAGAAACTAATTCTAATAGTTGGTCATCCGATGAAAGCTCGAATGATAGCACTTATTATGTGAGGTTGAAATAAGGAGGGAACTAAATGAAAAAAATAATAATTGGATTGGGTACAACGATTCTAATAATATCTTTAATTTCAATTGGTGTATTGGTATTATTTGAACAACCAAAGATTGAAACTACTGACAATCAGATGAATTTAACCACTGAAATAACCTTATTTAAAGGTAATGTTAATTCTGTTTTTGTAAATACATCAAAACTCTCTAGTAACACTTCCAAACAACCTTATTACTTTACTGTGTCACAAATGGAAAATGTCTATAATTCAACTGAAGAATTAAACTTAGCCAAGAAATATTTGTCCAACCCTCAATTGGATATTTACACTTCAACTGCTGTAAAAAATATATATGGAAATAACGGCTCAAATGAGAGACTTGTTATTGGAAGAGGAAATACTATAAAATATTACAACACAAGCTTTGAAATCATCTCAACGAAAAATCTGATGTCAAATAGTACATTGGAATCTAAGGCTAAGAGCTTTATTAAAAATATTAGAGGTAAAAATTCAGATGTTGAAATTGAGGAAATTTCCACTTGTTATATTTATAAAGGAAATACAACAACAGGAGAGGAACAACTAATTGGCTATGATTATCAGAGAGTCGTTTATCGTCAATATGTGAATGGCTATAAGGTAACAGGGGCAAAGGGAGAGATTATGATTGAATTTGGAAAAGATGGAAGCATCGAATATTATCGAGATACTACTTTTTCTATTTCAAATGTTAATAATTTCACCCATAGAATCGATGATATTAATACAACTTTGGCGAAAATAGCAAATACAACTATAATGAAAGGAGAAGATTCCTACACTGTTATTGATTGGAATATGGTTTTACATACTACAGATGTATATGGTTTTAGTGAGGTAGATTTGAAATGGGAATTAAAAATTAAATCGAACTCAAGGGGGACATCATTAATCTATTATGTGTAATTCTCTATTAGAAAATATAGTCATGTTGAATATTGTACATCATGACTATATTTTATTTATTGGATTAGAGTGCGGAACATAATGTGTTGTTCAGATCTTGGTTTTTTTTTGGATAATCATTTCTCATCAAAACTATATTTAAGGATGCGGAGCGGGCATCATGCAAACCCGCCAAAACTTCGCATCCAACTTTAAAAACAGTTTGGATCACAAGATGGACATGTGGACTTACATAGATTATACGCGTTGTTTTGAGATGAAACGGATATGCGAGTTTTTAATAAAAGGTGGTAAGGTCATGAGGTTCACGTTCAAAATCGACATTATTCAACTGAGGCACCAACATAAAATGTTCCGTTCTCTCGTATTTATAAGTAATCTAAATGCTATGGGAGAGATGTGTGTGAAGAAACTTCAATTATTGACTTTTATATCGTCAATTATGATAATAACTGTGATTATGACAGGATGTATAGGTTCATCAGATGATAAAGAAAGTGATAATGATATTATAAAAATGGGGAACGTGTGGATATATAAGATAACCGATAATGATTTTGGATCTGGATCGATGACCATGGTTGTGACTAGTGAGAGTTATTTATATGATGGCGATGAAGTGGCTGTCGTTGATATCGAATTCGAATTCGATGAATACTCTGATGATGTAAATGAGGTTTATTATGATAAGGGGGATGGAACCGGAACGGGGTTTATTCGAAAAAGTGATTTTGAGTTAGTCAATGTTGAATTTGAATTGAATATTAAAGTAAAATATGATAATGATGATGATTGGATTAATATGAGAATGGAGGGTAGAACCTCATATACAACTACCGGTAATATTCCATATGAAATTAAAGAAGGATTGAGTTTTTCCATTGAAGAAAAAAGTGACGATGATATGAAAATATACTTGAATGGGGAATTAGTTGATGAAGATAGTAGTGATGGGACTTATACAAAGAACTATGAAGTTCTCGGAAAAAAGGAAATAACTGTTCCCGCTGGTACGTTTGAATGTTATGAAATTAGGGTTGATACTGTTGGACAAGATACTTATGCACTTCATTATTACTGTCCAGAGTTTAATATGAACATAAAGAGTGTAGAATATGAAGGTAGTCAACTTATGACCATGGAAGAGTTAGAGTCATACTCTATAAAATAATCTCCAAATCTGAGATTTGTAAGAAATATCACTGTGCGAATGAGAACTGAGATTTTTGATCAAGCAGTTCTTTTTTCTTGCTTTTCATATATGTCTTGAGTACTCTATTCTTCTTCGTGGCCAGGTGTTTTCATGTTTATTCGCCAACTACACATAACGCCTCGCCACACTACTTTTGCCGGATTGACCGAGGATCCAGCAGAAACGTTTCGGTGCCGAGATCAGACAAACGATCAAGCAGGTCACCAATGAGATGATCAAGGATGTGAAAAACGAATCTAAATAGGAAAGTATTCCATCTTCCATCTCTCGAAATGAGTTCTTCAAATAATGGGAACCATCACAATAAATCGATCCATCAAGCTTCGAAGTAGTCATTCGCTTCGTGGTAAACCTCAAGCGAACCTATATCGAACCATTTCCCATCGAACTTCCATGCGACCACCGGTCTGTTCCGAACAAGATAGGTAATGAAGAATCCAAGTGCATCCGGTTTTCCGCCATCTTCAAGATACTTCAGGACAAGTCCCAATGTCTCCGCTTTGAAGATATAGAATGCAGTTGCGGCAAGGGTTGATGGCGGATCTTCGGGTTTCTCCAGGAACCTTGTGATGATGCTGTCCTCTCCTGAATCGACTATCCCGTAGAGCTTTGCTCTGTCATGGGTTCCAACGTCATAAACTGCGACAATATCCATTCCCCTTTTTTCAAAGATGTCAACAGCTTCCGATGGGTGGAACTCGAAAAGATTGTCCCCTCCGATGATCATCGTATCCTTGCACATTTTCTCCTTTTCGATCAGATAACCGAGTCCACCTATCGACCCTAGTTTCCTGTCCTCGGTTGGTGAAGGCTCAATTATCAATTTCACCTTATCAGGTGGATATTCGAGAACGAATACCGAGAATTGTTCTCCGAATGCCTCATTGGTGGATACATAGATCGTATCTATCCCATCCATCTCAACAAGGGTATCGAGTGTATAGCTCAACATTGGCCTTCCGGCAATATCCAGCAGGTGTTTTGGGGTATTTTTCGTAAGGGGCCACATTCTCTTTGCAAAACCTCCTGCCAGTACGATCACATCAATTCCCATTTGAACACCTTCATTTTCTATTCCAGTTTAGAACCATCATTTCCTGTGAGCGTGTCTGGATGGAGCCAGGCCTTTTCTTTCTTACGGTTCTTATAGCTTCAAGAGGGTCCATACCCTTGTCTACAAGATAGATCCCCATGACTGTTCCTGTCCTGCCAATACCTGCCGCACAGTGTATCATCGTTGCACCCTCGTTCTCATCTATTCTTTCAATGATCTTTCTTACGTCTTCGGGCCTCGGAGCTGTGAAGTCAACGACAGGTGAATGTATGCATTCGATCCCTGTATTGGCCACCCATCCCTCATCCCAGGGTGATCCGGTCAGGTTAACGGCCAGTGTCACACCTTCATTTTTCCCGAGATATTTCAGATATGTCTCACTTGGATAAACAGATGCCAGCAATTTCCCATCCACGATCCAATTGAACGGATACATATCATATCTTGAGAATTCGATCTCCTGATCTGATGTAAGAGGCATCAGACCTCCTCCATCTCCTCAAATTCCTCCATTTCCTCCATATCTGACCAGTCGTCAACATTTCCCCATTCTTCGATGTCATCTTCAGGTTTTGATCTTTTTTGTGATGGCATTTCCTTGTCAGGTCCAGATGTGGTTGGAATATCTTTGATGAGCCTGCTGGGTGCTCTTTTCTTCCTTTCAGGTCGGATGTATCCACCATCGGCTGTGGATGGACCCACGGTCTGAGTATGTTTTACCGCCGTTTTCGGTTGATGGATCCCTTTTCTGTTCAATTGAGTAAAAGGAGCTGCCGGTCTTGATGGTAGCGGTCCAATAGAGATCTTGTCCGGTCGCTTGGCTGACTCCGTTATTCTCTTTTCTTCCTTTTTCTCTCCTTTATTACGAAATACCAAGAAAATAACGAGTGCGATCATAGCAATAACCAATAATATTCCAAGGATCAATGGAAGGAAAGAACGGCCATCCGAACCGCCGCCATCCTTCTGTGGTTCGATCAAGAGATCATAGTGAAGTATCTTCTCATTCCCCGCAAGGTCCGTGAATGTAATATTCACACTGTAGGACCCGGAAGAGAGTTCTGTCATGATCATTTCACCGTCAAGAGGATCTGTATTCGTTGTAACCACTTTCCCGTTCACACGCACGGTCATGGTTATCCCGCTCTCGGTCTCTGTGATCTCCCAGAAGATCTTGGCAGTGGTGCTTATCACTTCAACAGGGTCGGTTGACCTTTCAAAACCCGGAGCCTTTGTGTCCAAAATGAATGTCATGTGATCCGAATCGGTCCACCCACCAATATCTGTGACCAGGATGGAAATGCTGTGAGGTCCGTCTTCCAGATCGGCGATATAATACCTTGAATCCGTCGAAAGTGAGAAGTTCACTCCATCCAAGGTCAGGTCAATGGACCTGAGCCCTACCATTTCTGTGATGTTCCAGCTGATCAGACCTGACCAATGATCGATGTGGTTCGATATGGTTTTGTCCAGATCCACCAATGGCCCATTGATGTCTGCGGTGAATTCCTTGACCAATATTCTGACATTTCCCGCCAGATCAATGGCCCTGAGGATCAAAATGTGATCTCCCTCCGTGATCTGGATCTCTCGATTGTCAATATTACCAAGTTCAATGGTGTTTTTCCCATCCAATGAGAAATTATATCTCAGAATGCCCAGGGCATCCGTCCCGATCCATCTCAACGAGATGTAAGGATCTGTGACAACATCATCGGCAGGATACAGGAGTTCCAACATTGGGGGGGTCGTATCAATGGTGATGGTGATCTCTTCTTCATCGACATTGCCCGCGAGGTCTATCGCAATGATCGAAATGGTGTGTTCGCCTTCGGAAAGGGATACGCTCATCTCCATCTCCGATGTTCCCTTTGCTATGACCTCATCATCGATCAAAAGATCATATCCGAAGATACCACCCAATTCAGAAGCACTCCATCTGATAGTGATCTCTGTTCGATTGACCCTATCCCCGTTCTTTGGACTCAAGAATCCAACGGATGGTCTCGTATTGTCGAGATGGATGGCTATTGAATCTGAAAAGATATTTCCAGCAGGGTCCTGGGCCTTGATAGTGATTTCATGTAAGCCATCGCCCGATAGTCGAACCAGATGTGAGGTTACATCGATCGGAAGGTCCATAGGGTCCTGATCATCCAGTATCAATTGGATCTTGAATATATCCAATTCTGTAAGATACTCCCATTTGACATCATGATCCTTTATGCTTGTCGGTCGATCGAGAAGTGGTGAGGTGATGTGAAGCGATGTGTTCTTGGAGATCGTAAAGAACATTGAATTCGTTGCAATATTCCCCGCCATGTCCTCCACTTCAACTTCGATCGAATGCCCTCCGTTTTCCAGGAAAGATGAGTGAGTGGTTCCTTCGATATCGAAAGGGTCTTCGCCATCGATGATCAGGGTTGTCCTTGAGATCTCTGACGCATCCTGATGTTCCCACCTGAACCTGACAAGTCCATTTGAGATAACGGATCCGGGTTTGGGATAGAGAATGTCCAGATCGGGATCGATGGTGTCGATAGTAAAGGAGACACTCTTATCTATCTCATTTCCATAGTGATCTGCGAACCTCATTGAGTATTCGTGCATACCCTCTCCAAGGACAATGATGTGATCACCGAACGGGTCCTTGGTGGTCCATTCTCCTTCATCCAATGAAGTATCAAGTGAAAGAGGAACGAAATCATTGATCAGATCCCATTGGATCTGGATCTCATTGACATCATAATAATGATCATTCAAAGGGGATATGATCTCAACGGGGTCCGTCGGGTTTTGGATCCTTATGTTGAGACTGGTTGAATTCTTCAAACCTGCTCCGTCCACTGCCCTTAATTCGATCAAATGCTGACCCTGGGACAGATATAGACCATGATGGTCCCGATTGGTAACATTGATCCAGGGTGAGATACCTTTCTTGATCTGGATCATGGAGATGCCGGTTTGAGTGTCAGATGCAGACCATGTGAAGTTGACATATCTGTTCGTCAACTGCCAATTTGTAGGTTTCAGGACCTGGAAGGTCGGTTCTTCAAAATCAAAGAATGGATTTGAAACAGGAAATGGGTCGACCTGTCCGTTGTTGGAATATAGTGGATAGTTGCCAGTATCCGCGAAACCATCATTGTTCTGATCTGTATTATCCCAATCCCTCCAGAAGTTTCCAACTGAATTATCATACCATCTGAACTGTGACCATCCATCCCGACATTGAGCCAGAATTGTTGAATATGAATGGGATGATCCATGATTGTACTCGAATACATTCCTGAAGACCTTGGATGTGCTAGAACCACCGGATGCAAGTTCAATAGCATAGCCGACACATCCTATGAACTCATTGTGATGGACCTGCATATGTGATATGTAAGGGTGGCCAGTTCTCCAGTAAAAATAGATGCCTCTTTCAGCGGTGTTGTTGAAATGGTTATACTCGAAAGTAAGGGAAGACCACCATTCGTAGTTGTTTCTCACAGGTGAGTACGAGTTAGGGTGTTGGACAACTATCCCATCTTTGCCCCCGATGAAACTGTTATTTGCGATCCAGATCCTGTTGCAGTCATAGAGCCAGCAAATATCGTATCCGGTCGACTTTCCTGATATGTGATTTCCCTGTATGTATGAGAAATATCCAGAAAATAATTTCATTGTCCTGAGGTTGAATGTATTATTGGAAATGTCCGAATATCGGAACCTGCTCTGTTCGAGATCCCTGATGGTGTAGTTGTTCCTTCTCACATATGTATAGCTCGTGTATTCGAAGAATATGTCCATGTCGGGTGCGTTGATGGTATTATTATCGAATGCAATATAATAACCGTAGTACGAGTGAATGATGTTTCCACTCCCGGATGGATTAGAGAAATTGCAGTTGTTCACGTTCACCCTGATGGGCACATACATTTCTAGATGTGTTCCCCCTCCGATCACTGTCACGTTGTCCAGGGTTACAAATATGGAATGGTAATTGCCACCACTATAGAGGGATCTGATATAGATGCCAGGAGCAGAATTGTCAGCATGGATGGTAATATTTCTGAAAATGACATATCTGGTTGTGTTCTGAAGGGATATCCCCTTGACACCAAGTGACCTGCAGTCAATATCCAGATTTGCGAAGATATAGGGGTTGGCTGAGGTTCCGGAACCCGAATCTAATTCCGGGTGACCCGAAAGATCCGAATTGCTATGAATATCGATGGGATCGGCATCATCCTGGGCCGTAACCATAATATTTCCCGTTTGGAACAAGATGGTCATTGAAGTTATGAATAGGAGAAGTGTGATAAATGCAGTGGATATGATCCAATATCTTTCTGATCGGTGCTCTATTTCTTTCAACATACCGAACCCCAGCTTCGAACTCCTAATGTTACATAAATAATCTCTCATGCTCTTAGTATTATTAGTATAATATCAAATCTGGTCCCAAAAACAATAAGTAGACATTGATCATGGGCGGTATGTTGACACGGAGAATCGAGATCTTTCGTCCTGGGGTGTCATTCCCTTCAGCATCGATCACCGGGCCGTCCTGTTCCAGACATTGTGAGCATTGTGATGGCAGGTATCTCAAGGGAATGGTCGATGTTTCAGTGAAGGGAGAGCTTGTAAAGTTCGGAATGGACCTCTGGGATCGGGGTGGCAGTGGCATTCTTGTCTCAGGTGGTTGTGATCCGGATGGACGGGTGCCCTTTTCAGATGATATTCTAAAGCAGATCTCCGAGCTGAAGAGAGAAACGGGATTGACGATCAATGTTCATGTGGGGCTTGTAGGTCGACAGGAAGCTGAAGCGATCCATAGAACCGATGTGGATGTGGTGTCTTTTGATGTTATCGGTGATGACTCCACTATCAAAGAGGTGCTCCATCTCGATAGGAAAGTTGTTGATTATATCTCTTCATATGAGGCGCTGGTGGATGCTGATCTTAAGGTGACCCCTCACATATTGGGGGGAATCCATTTCGGTGAGATCAAGGGCGAAATGAGAGCGATAGATATCTGTTCGACCTTTAAGCCAAGATCCACGGTACTGATCATTTTGATCCCAACACCCGGGACCCCGATGGAGTTGATAGACCCCCTCTCATTGGAGAATGCCCTCTCGATCGGAAGGTACATGAGGGAAAGGATATCCGGAAAGATATATCTTGGATGCATGCGACCCAAAGGTATGGTCGAGGTCGAGACCTCTCTTCTTGACATCGGATTGGATGGTATCGTCCTTCCATTGAAAAAAACATATGGCCATATCCGAAAGAAAGGTTGGGAGACAGTCGAATACGACCACTGCTGTGCTATTTGATACCATTATTCTACGATCTTTCAAATCAATTAGATTCTTTTAAGTATCTTCCCTTCAATACTTGCTCAATTAGAATAAAAAGGGCAGTTTGGTGATGGTATTTGAGGTCGGTTCTCCTATATGATTCGAAGATATACTCATTGATCCTGGTCAGGATCTCTCCCAATATGGAAAAGAAATTTCTGACCAAAATGAGAAAGGAGACCCCTCTTATCAAGGATGCAAAGGTGGATATTTCCATCAAATCCGAATGGGCAGTCATCGAACTGATGATGGATGCCTCATCCTCAAAGGAGGATTTCACTGAGGTATCACCCGAGTTCTTGAAGATGAGATATGATGAGATCCTGAAGCTCTCGAAGAGGATCATGGACAAGGTTCAACCTTTTACAGATCAGGGATGCAAACCTTATCGATATACCATCATGATAAACGGATCAAGGGACAATGCCTGGCTCAAGACCTATTCCGATATGACCTTCCTTTACAAGGATAAGAGATCTGAACAATCGGAGATCCTTCAAACGAACATTTCGTATCTGAACAGGGTGATCTCGGGGAGGGGTGAGGTCAATGTTAATTCCCTGAAGCATGGAAAAGTTGAAGGGTCACTCTATGTTCTTGGCAGAACAGATCTTGGGGGGGAAAGTATTTTCCCAAGAGATATGGTCCTCGAGATCAACATCGCTGATGTGAAGACAACGACCTCATATGGTGATCCTCCGATGTCAGTTTCCGGATCATCACCTTATGACACTTCTTCCATACCGGAAAAAAAAATATACCAGACCAGACAGAACTATTTGATCAACCTCGTTGCATTCAAGTCAAAGTTGATAGAATTGTTCATGCAGCAGTCGTTGTTCCTTGATATCAAGAACAATGACATTGTCAATGTCAGTGATAAAGGACATAAACTGAAAGAAGACATTTACCAGTTGCAGAACGATATCAACAAACACATGAAGTACTACATTCCCAAGAAGTCCGACAAGAAGAGAAAGAAAAAAGAGAAGGCTTTTCTGGCGAGAAAGACCTTCGAAGAGGAAAAGCAACTTTTAACCACTGCTTCTGTCCGCTTCTCACTAGTTTCAGAGGTTGAACACAAGATCATGAGACAAGCAGGTTTTCTTCAGGAGATCGAGATGAGTATTATTGATGTTGTGGAAAACCTTTCGATCGAGGATGAGGAAATGGCCCTTGAAGGTATGTCGTATTCACTTGGTGACATATCCCTGAGGGAGATCCACTCCAAACAGAGGGAGTTGAAAATACTTATGGATGAGCTCTCTCACTCTAGAAACATCCTTTCAGCTACCATCGAGGTCCTTAGGACATTCATCGATACGAGACAGAGAGAAGTATCGGAGGATATGAGCAGATTGATGAACCTGCTCTTCCTTGTCTTTGCCTGTATCGGTCTCGCTGACGCATTGGGAAATTTTGTAATAATGGTGATCCAATACGGATATCTTCAAAATGATCCTTCAGTATCAGAGGTATTCCAGTATGGCTCCATGGGGATGATCATGACATTATCACCCTTGCTCATTGCGGCAATATTCCTCTATCTGTTCTTCAAAAAGAAGTGAGTTTCTTTCACCCACCCCTACCTTCGTGTTTAAATCAGGGCGATATTACTGATAAATCTTGAGCGGGGGTAAGTAATGGCGGTTCCTTATGCTGAAAAGATGGCTCAGAGCCAGAAGGAGATATCCATATCGGACTTTTTTGCAAAGAACAGACAGATACTTGGATTTGACAACCCTTCAAAAGCCCTTCTGGTATCTGTGAAAGAAGCGGTCGATAATTCGTTGGATGCCTGCGAGGAAGCAGGCATATTCCCCTCTATCTTCGTTGGTTTGGAGAAGGTGGGAGACAAGGACAGATTCAGGATGACCGTGAGGGATAACGGTCCGGGGATCGTCAAGAAGCAGATCCCCAACGTATTTGGCAGACTCCTTTACGGTTCAAGGTTCCACGCTATCAGACAGTCACGAGGCCAGCAGGGGATCGGAATATCATCTGTTGTCCTCTATTCACAGTTGACCACAGGAAAAGCAGCGCTTATCACTTCCAAGATAGGAGAGGACTATCCATGTCATCAGATGGAGGTTCATATCAACACAAAGACCAATAGGCCACAGATAGAGAATCCACAGGTTGTTCTATGGGATCACCCACATGGAACCGAGATCTCCGTGGAGCTGGAAGGGAGATATCAGAAGAACAAGAAACAATCCGTTATGGAATATCTCAGAGCCACAGCTATAGTCAACCCTCATGTGGAGATAATCTTCAAGGGACCGGATGATGAGGTGCATACGTTCGAACGAGTTATTGAGTTACTGCCAGAGACGGCAAATGAGTGTAAACCACATCCTCATGGTATCGAACTTGGTGTACTGAAGAACATGTTGAAATACACTGAAGCAAGGAAATTGTCATCATTCCTCATCAACGAGTTCGTCAGGGTATCCCCAAGGGGGGCCAGGGAACTGTTGGACACTGCTGGGATCGATGAAAAGAGGAAACCGAACAGACTGCAGCTGGAAGATATCCAATCCCTCTTTGATAAGATTCAGGAAATGAAGTTCATGTCACCTCCAACGGATTGCCTTTCTCCCATCGGAGATATGCTGATACGGAAGGGACTGAGGAAAGAGATCGATTCCAAGTTCGCATATACAGTGACCAGGGATCCTTCGGTCTTCAGGGGGACCCCCTTCCAGGTCGAAGCCGGGATCGTGTATGGGGGTGATCTGCCCACGGGAGAGTCTGTGAAGATCCTGAGATTTGGAAATCGTGTTCCTCTGTTGTATCAACAGGGAGGATGTGTAATAACCCATGCGATCGAGAGGATCAACTGGAGACCATACGGATTGGAACAGAGAGGGGGAAAGGGAATACCGGTTGGTCCGGCAGTGATCCTTGTCCATATAGCTTCGACCAATGTTCCATTCACATCGGAATCCAAGGAAGCTATTGCCGATGTCGATGAGATAATGGACGAGATCGGAAGAGCCCTTATGGATTGCGGAAGAAGGGTCAGGTCGCATATCAACAAGAAGAAGAAGCTGAAGAAGGTATCAGAAAAATATGATATCATAAGGGAGATCCTGCCTGAGATATCAAAGAAGAGCTCTTCTATGGTGGGGAAACCGGAGCCGCTGCTCGACCCTATCATTACCAAGATAATGAACGTCCACGTCTTCGACAGCGGTGTTGTTTATCATGAATCAGGTGAGGGGGATCAGAAGCAGAAGATCACCGAGGTCACCATCAAGTATCAGAACTACACCAACAGGGAGAGGAAAATGAGGATCCACGTCAAGGTTCCGGATGCTTTGATCCAGGGCATCTATCCGGAAACGCATGTTCGAAAAAAGGGCCTGATAGAGTGGGATGTGGGACCCATTCAACCTGCAAGGTCGCAAAGACTGGGATTCTCGATCCTTGGACTGGATAAGGATGATTATGACGATGTGGAGATCTATTACTCCAGGCTACCGGGCGAGGTCATAGGAGCTGATCCGTTATAGTGGGTGTTAAGATGGCGAAGAAACAGAAATTCAAAGAAAACCAGGAGGCCCAGTTCAGGCTCAAGAAGATCGCCGAATACATTTACGGGCAGCTCAGGAACGAAGAGGTCCCGCATTTAGAAGTATCTTCCAGGACCAAGAACAATATCGTCCTCTCCAAGGATCACAAGGTATGGGTATATGGATCTGACCAGGTCACAAGGTCCGCCAAGGACCTGGGCGGCGCAACCAATATTCTAAGATCCCTTTATACTGTGAATTTCATCGACGAGATGATCAATTCCGGAAAATCATCAACACTGAGGGAGATGTATTATATCTCGGAAGGATGGGAAAAGGCCAAGTTCCCCTCGCAGGATGAATCCAACAGATTGGCAGAGGACCTCGAGATCATCACCAAATGCATGCGGGAGGATTTCAAGCTCAGACCGGAAGAAGATGGTGCAAGGGTCATCGGTGATGTCACGATCGAGGAGATGAACAGGAAGGGCCTGAAGAAGAAGATCAACTGCAAGGATGATGTGGGTGATTCAGGATACGGGATCCCTTACAATGTGGAGAAGGAGAAGCTGAAGTTCAAAAATGTTAACGCAAAATTCATCATTGCAATAGAGACAGGCGGTATGTTCGACAGGTTGGCCGAGAATGGTTTCGATGAGGGCCATAATGCGATCCTTGTGCATTTAAAGGGTCAGCCAGCAAGGTCCACAAGACGGTTTATTAAAAGACTCCATCATTACTCGAAATTGCCTGTCGTGCTCTTCACAGATGGTGATCCATGGTCATATCGTATCTATGCTTCGGTTGCATACGGTGCTATCAAGACAGCACATATATCCGAATACCTGGCCACTCCGGAAGCCATTTACCTGGGCATCACTCCTTCCGATATTATAAATTATGATCTGCCCAATGATAAATTGACCGATCAGGATGTCAATGCCCTGAAATCGGAACTTTCGGATCCGAGATTCTCGTCGTCCACCTGGAAATCCGAGATCAAGCTTCAATTGAAGATAAAGAAGAAATCAGAACAGCAGGCCCTTGCAAAGTATGGTCTGGACTATGTTACCGAAACATATCTTCCCGAGAAGCTTCAAGAAATAAACATCATATAGATAAATAGGTGAGGGCACTAACCCTGTCATGAAGCGGCTGTCCCTGATCGGGCTTGGAATAGTCGATGAGAGGTCGGTTCCCCTTATGGGGATAGACCGGATGAAAGAGGCTGATGTGGTATTTGCTGAATTCTTCACATCCATTCTAAGGGAAGGGTCCATACAGAGATTGAAAGAGATCATAGAGAAAGAGGTCACTGTTCTGGATCGAGAGGATGTCGAGGAAAAGGAACTCATCATGGAAGCATTGGGGTCGAAGGATAACGTCTGCTTCCTGACTGCAGGAGACCCCTTGACGGCAACGACCCATCAGGAGCTCCGCATAGATGCATTGAAAATAGGTTGTCAGGTCGATATCATCAATTCAGGTTCGATCTTCACTGCCGCCGGAGGTATGTCAGGATTACAGCATTACAAATTTGGAAGGACCACGACACTTGGTTTTCCTGAGGAGAATTATTTCCCGACATCTCCGCATGAAATGATATGTGATAACATGGAGAGAGGACTTCATTCACTGGTACTTCTTGACATTCAGGCCCATAATGATAGATACATGACAGCCCCCGAGGGATGCGACATCATCCTGAGGATGGAAGAAAAGGCAGGAATTGGAAAGATCGGACCTCTTACAATGGCAGTTGCCATTGTAAGAGCTGGAAGAGAAGATGGTAAGGTCCTGTATGCACCGATAGGTGAGATGAAGGAAATGGACCTTGGAGGTCCTCCTCATTGTTTGATAATTCCGGGTAAGCTTCATTTCATGGAAGAAGAGGTCCTTGAGCTGTTCAGGTCGGGAGATCACTTTGATAAGAGTATTCGATCTTTATGAATATCTCAATTCTAACCTAAAATAGAAAAGAAATGAGTTTCATCTGGTACCGTGAATAATGTGAATGGGTGCTACTATGCCAGTTGAGAGAGTCGGTGTATCATTCGAACCTGAACTGCTTGAACGTTTCGATTCCCTTGTGTCATCACAGGGATATCCATCCAGATCGGAAGCTATTAGGGACCTGATCAGAAAAGCTATCATTGAAAGTGAAGTGGAGGAAGGTTCCGGTGAGGTTATCGGAACACTGACATTCATCTACGATCACCATGAAGGAGATGTCAACAATCGGCTGATCAACCTTCAACATGATCATCATCAAGAGATCCTGTTCACGACACATGTTCATATGGACCATGATATGTGCCTTGAGATACTCATCGTCAAGGGGCCTTCGGTAGAGATCAGGAACCTGACCGACAATATCAAAGCGATCAAAGGTGTCAAACACGGAGAACTGGTGATAACAAGGTCTTCCATCTGAATGCTTGCAAACATCTTTGATCTTTCAGAGCCTTCCTTCTGCTTTCAATTCATCCAGATACCTGGTGATCTTCTCTTTCAGTTCAGGGTTCAACAATGCCACTTGAAGGTTGGCTTTCAACCAGTCGCCAACTGAGCCTATGTCAACCCTGAGACCCTTTACTGGCATTCCATACAGGCCCTTGGTATCGATGTAATTTGCAAGGGAATCGGTCAATTGGAGCTCCCCGCCATGTCCTGTTTTTCCGGACCTTAGCCATGTGAAGATATCATGGTCCAGAATATACCGGCCCATGACCGCCATTCTCGAGGGGGCATCTTCCTTCTTCGGTTTTTCCACGATCTTGGTGATCTTGAAAACCCCCGCTTCCACTTCTTCGCCAAGTTCAACGATCCCGTATCTCTCAACATGGTCCTCGGGGACCTCCTCAAGAGCTATTACCGGAGCCTTGACCTTCAGGTGTGCTTCCCAGAGTTGTTTTACTGCGGGAATGTCCGATATTATGATATCATCACCCAGGAGGACTGCGAAGGCCTCATTCCCTACATATGCTTCCGAACAGAGCACTGCGTCTCCCAGCCCTTTCTGCTCCTTCTGTCTGAGGTAGTATATGTCTGCCAGTTCCTCGATCTTGATCAATTTCTTGAGGGCCTCTTCCTCTCCCTTCTTTGTCAACAGTTCCCTGAGCTCCAGGTTCCGATCGAAATGGTCCTCCATCACCTTCTTGTTCCTGTTCGTGATGATCAGGATCTGATCGAATCCTCCATATGAAGCCTCTTCAACAACATATTGTATGGCAGGTTTATTGAGGATCGGCATCATCTCTTTGGGTTGTGATTTTGTGATCGGTAGAAGTCTTGTACCCAACCCGGCTGCAGGAATGACCGCTTTCATACTTTTTCCCCCTCTTCCAGCGAACGATTACATCATTAAAAATATATTTGTTATAAGGATCTTCATATTTCCATGTCCAGGGAACCTCCCTCGGCATTCAGCATCTTCTTCAGCGACATGGCCCATCTCTCTTCCATCCTACATTCAATGGTAGCAAGGGTTCCCGAGTAGTCTATTTTGAGGTCGATGGATCGATCCCTGATGATCTTCATGATCCGCTCACTCCCTGATGTAAGGGGGAGTTCTATCCTGACCCTGAAAAGGTCAGGGAGAAGTGCCTCTATACTCTTGATCAGGTCCTCCAATCCCTCTTCGTTCCTGGCAGATATCTCTATCTGGGCATCTATCGTGTTGAAATATTCGAAAGGAAGGTCCCTCTCCGGGATGATGTGGTCAGATCCCTCCAAGATGGCATCCATCTTGTTCATGACCAGTATTATCTTTCCCGAGCAGTTCCCCCTTCTGAGGATGTCAAGGGAGTCCAGTGTCTTCCTTGTTGCCTTCTCCTTATCCTCCGAAGCATCGACAAGAAGAAGGATGATATCCGATTCAAAGACCTCTTCCAATGTTGACATGAATCCCTCCACCAGCCAGGGGGGAAGGTCCCTGATGAAGCCGACCGTATCGGTAATGATACAATCACGGTCCCCCTTCATTTTCCTTGTCGACGTTGCTATCGTTGTGAACATCCTGTCGGCTGTATCCACTGATTTTTCGGGCATCCTCGCATCGGATATGGCATTCAAGAGGGTCGATTTCCCTGAATTGGTATACCCCGCGACAGCAACGAGGTGTGATCCTCTTCTTTTCCTCAGTGTCCTGGTCATTCCTCTCCTCTTTCTCAGGATCCTCAGTTGGTCCTTTATATGGGCCATTCTTTTCCTTGCCATCTCGTAGTAATAATCGACCCTGTACTCCCCTCCTGCAAGGAATCCCGGTCGATCGGATAAGGTCCCTTGATGAATGAATTCCCGGAGTATGGGCAACTGATATTTCAGGTCGGCCATCTCCACCTGGAGTCTCGCTTCCGGGCTGGTCGCCCTGGACCTGAACAGTTCAAGCACGACCCTGATCCTGTCAACTACAGTGAGGCCGGACATCTTTCCCATATTGAATATCTGGGATGGAGTGAGATCAACTGGTGTGATCAGATGGTCGATCCCCTCAATGTCCTTTAACTCGATGATCTTGCCGGGGCCTATGTAGTATCTTGTATGTGGTTGGTCCTTGGATTGTCTAACCTCTGCTATTATCGTGTAACCTGCGGAGGAACAGAGCTCCTTTGTTTCATCAACAAGATCATCATCTTCGGAGATCCAGACCAGGACCGCATTTTTTCGATCAGAGGGGGAGTTCTCCATGTATGGTCTATGGGGGCATTGTAGTTGAACATTTCATTCAGCGGACTTTTATCTAAGTATAATATTCCATAATGGGTTCTTAGAATTTCTGTTGAACTCGTAACTCACTCTTGTTAATTTTTGAAATGACGTGAGTTCGAGGCTCAGCGTAATTAAACCGTCAATCCTATACTCATTGTGGGGACTTTTTTCTAAGATGCTGATTATTTAAAAAAATTCCTTAGAGTTGCGATGAACTCGTAACTTACTTCCGTCTATTCAACAAAGATACGTAAGTTCGAGGCCCAGTAAAACAGAGCGTCGATTCAATAAAACTGTTTTACGGGCTTTTTTGAAAAATGATTGGAAGTGTTTACAATTCATTTTTCAAAAAAGAGCATAGGGGCCCCATTTTTCCCCCGAAAAATAGCCGGGGCCCCTACAGAGTGCATCCCATTTTAGATCCCACGTTTGGTCTAACTCTATTATTCTTTGAGCATGTTCTGATATTGAGCATCCAGAAGGTCCTTTGTCGATCTATTTGCTCCAAGTTCGGTCAGTATCTCCTGTCTCGACTTGAGCTTGTTCAGATCTATCTGGTCCAGGCCATTCCTTATCAATTCCCTGATGCCCAGTTCCTTGTTCACGAAATGTTCCATGGAAACAAGGGCCTCGATCGTCATGGTCATGGTATCGGAAAGTCTCAGGCTGACCATTCTTTCATCCTCTTCAGGTATGGCTATCAATTGATCGATCGACGCTCTGATAGCTTCAGACCTGTTCTTGAAATTCCCATTCCCAACAAGGAAATCAAGTGCGGATGCCTGCTCTTCCGTGAGCCGGATGGTCACCTTGCCAACTTTCCCCATTAAACCCCTTCTGATCGTATGACGTTCATCCCAATTTGTCGGACAAGTATTTAATAATGTCGGGCAAATCGATCTATATGGGGGGCATTGTTGGGTGATCGACTGACAAATATCAACGATCACATCATCACTCGTAATTACTTTTAGTGAACCCCCGGGAAATATAAAAACAATACCTCTGTTATGCCCAATTGATGGTCGAGGTAGCCCAGCGGCTCATGAGGATCTCAAGGTTGGCTTCCCCTGAAGCTGTGGCAGTGATGAAGGAGGAACCATCACTTCTGGACAGATTAGAGGAAGCTATACGGAATGGAAGAACCATTCCAATGGTGATAAAGCCGGATGATCTGGAGGGTCTTTTGACCAAAGGGCAGATCGTAACTTCTAAACCATACGTGGACGATCAGGTCAAGATAGAAAGGACCGTGAAGATCGACCCGCCCACCGAACCTTCTCCAATGGATTCGACGATCATACTAGAGGTCAGACCCGGGATCGGGGTCCAACCTCGAAGACAGATGGAGAACATTTCCAGATCGGTCACCACAATGATGAAACAAAGAACCACAGGCATAGATCTTCCCGGAGCAGGAAAAGATGGCATCCCCCTGGCCAGACAATTTGACAGCGATGTAAGGATCATCAAGGACCCTTCGGACCATATGGGTACCCAGGGAAAGATCGATGATTTCAGGAAGTTGTTCCAGTCCAGGTATAAAAAAATTAAACAGATCCTTACACAACAATATGGGGACCTTTCCCAGTGCGAAAACATAGGTAACCTTGGTGGAGCCGATGATCATGTCAGTTTCGTGGGGATCGTGAACTCGTCCCGGACAACGAAAAATGGGCACATAATGATCGACCTTGAGGACCAATCGGGAAAGATAAGGACCCTTATCTCAAAAAAGAAACCGGACCTGATGTCGATCAAGATCGTCGAGGATGAAGTTATCGGGATAGTCGGGAAATACAAATCCGGTGATGGAAGGGGCGGTTCGATCGTTTTTATCGATAAGATCTTCAAAGCTGACATTCCCGGGGTTCATAGACGCAGGATATCGGAAGACAAGGGATTGTTGGCAGTATTCACATCAGACATACATATCGGGTCCAAGATGTACCTGGAGAAAGAATGGGACCGGATGGTTAGATGGCTGCGTGGTGAAACAGATGCTTCATTGCCTGCAAAGGATGGTCATCGTGTGAAATATTTCGTGGTTGCCGGAGACCTTGTTGACGGTATCGGAATATACCCAGATCAGGACAAGGACCTGGTCTACAAGGATATCACCAGGCAGTATGAGGCCCTGGCCGAATCGCTTGCAATGCTCCCGGACCATATCGAGATCATCCTTATGCCAGGAAATCATGATGCTGTTAGACTGGCAGAACCTCAGCCCCCATTGCAAAAGGAATTCCAGGACCTGTTCTCCAATTCAAATCTTCATTTCCTTTCAAATCCAACCTCATTTTCCGTATCAGGGGTTCACATTGCAGGATATCATGGTAAGTCCATTGATGATATGGTGACCCTGTTCAGGGAAGTGACCTATGAGAAACCAATAGAAGGATTGAAAGAGATGCTCCGGTCAAGGCATTATGCTCCTACATATGGCATGAGGAATCAACTTGCACCCGAGGAACAGGACCTTCTTGTCATAGAGGATATTCCGGATATCTTCGTTTCGGGTCATGTTCATCGGTATGGTCTGGACAATTACAAGGGTATACAGCTCATCGAAGGTTCCACCTGGCAGTCCCAGACCACGTTCCAGAAGATGATGAACCTCAAACCTCAACCTGCAAAGATGGGTGTCGTGGAGCTATCAAAACCCAATGATATGAGGACCTGGGAGATCACCTGAGGCCAGCGATCCTGATCATAATGGCTTTCTGTGCATGCATCCTGTTCTCTGCTTCCTGGAATACAACAGATACGGATGAGTCCATGACCTCATCGGTCACTTCTTCACCCCTGTGAGCAGGTAAGCAATGCATGAAGATGCATCCGTCATTGGCCTTTTTCATGAGGTCAGAGTTGATCTGGTATCCCTCGAAGTCCCTCAGCCTCTGTTCCTTCTCACCCTCATCACCCATGGATATCCACGTGTCGGAGTAGATGACATCCGCTCCGGTAACCGCTTCCTCCGGTGTGCGGAACACTTCCGATGTGCACCCGTTCTCCTCCGCAATGTCCTTTGCCTTCTTCATTATCACAGCATCAGGATCATACCCATCGGGTACTGCAGCACGGAGGTTCATTCCAAGGATCGCAGCTCCCAGTGCTAGCGAATGGAGGACATTGTTACCATCCCCTATCCATGCGAGTGTCTTCCCCTTGAGCTTTCCCTTTACCTCTGTCATGGTCATGAAATCTGCAACTGCCTGGCACGGGTGTTCCATGTCGTCCAATCCGTTAATGACAGGGATATCAGCATGCTTTGCAAGCTCGTGTACATTCCTGTGGTCGAATGCCCTGTACATTATCATATCCACGAATCTGGACATGACCTTGGCAACATCGTAAACGCTTTCCCTTTTTCCCACCTGTATCTCGTTGGGAGAGAGATAGATCGCAGTTCCTCCCATCTGTGTGAATCCGACCTCGAAAGACACCCTTGTCCTGAGACTCGGTTTCTCGAATATCATTGCCAGCGACTTTCCTCTGAATGCAATATTCTCCATTCCATCCTTGCTCTCACCTTTCATGATGATTGCAAGGTCAATGATATCTCCAAGTTCGTCCCTGATGTCAAGGACACTGAGAAGGTTCCTTTTCACGTTCTCAACTCCATTTTTTTGCCTCTAAATAGACCCCTGATATATACCTTTCCGAACGGATATGTTCCTATTCCAATAAGGTTTATATCGATTGAAGTAACTTACTAGTTGTTGTATGGATCATCGCCCCATACAACTCGCTATACGAACTACGTTGCAGGGGAGTAACTGTTTCTTAGGTGTATCACTCCAATATGCTGAACAATCCTCTCTTCCGAGACCCCTGCAACACTCTTTTTTCAAAGGATTCAATATCTAATCATAATCTTTGAAAAAAGTCCGCTGAATGAGTTGCGTTATCGACGGTCTAATTTAGCTGGACCTCGAACTTCCGAAAAGATATGGAATCGACGTGAGGAAGTTACGAGTATGTACAACATAATTTGATGCCCTTTTTCAAAGTAATTCCATAGTATTCAAATCCTTTGAAAAAGGACCAACTTACGAGTGATATCAATGACGAAAGCAAGTTACAGGATCCTATCGGATCTATCGACGAAAGTGAGCTAAAGGTTGAAATCTGAAATATATGTTCTTCCATACAGGTATTGATGAGTCCTTCGATGGACCTCAAATCCATGATGAGGTCAACAGTGGAGATCCTTGAAAGATCAGGTTTCATTCTTTCCCAGATAAAGGGACCTTCCGAGATGTCCTTTGACCTGGTTGCAAGAAGAGATGATGATCTGATCCTCATCAAGCTCATCAAGGACAAAGAGGAACTGAGATCACAGTCCACCGGAGAGATGAAGGTCCTGGCCAGGGTCCTTTCCGCCTCTCCGATCCTGCTGATGCCATCTTCAAGGTCATCTACCTTCCGCGATGGCGTCCTCTACGTATCCCATGGAATTCCTTTGATGACATTGAACACCCTGTTCGATCACTTTGTGGAAGAGGTTCCCCCATTTGTCTACTACTGCTCGGGTGGTCATTTCGTTACCGTGGAAGGAAACAGGATCCGTGATCTACGGGAATGCCATGGCATCTCTCTCGGAGCCCTTGCAAATGAGATAGGTGTATCCAGAAGGGCGATCCAGATGTATGAATCGGGGATGGGTGTGGATCTGGAAATGGCCTTGAAGATAGAGGAAGTAATGGGTGTGGAACTGATCGTCCCACTTGATCCATTTTCCAGAAGCGGGTCCCTTGAAGAGATACGAGATAACATATCGGGTTTGGATGTACATCCCAACGATGTTCTCGATCATCTGAACTCCATTGGAATGGAAGTGATACCAACTGCAAGGTGCCCATTCGATGCGCTGGCGAGGTCCAGAGAGGACCTTGTGATGACCTCCATCGACCCATCCGAACGGGAGATCAGAATGCTAGGATCAACTCTTTCAGAGATCACCCGGGTTACCGGTAATGAATCATTCCTGGTAGCCACTGGACGTATAAAGGGAAGGAACATAGGGGGAACTCCCCTTCTGACAGTTGATGATGTTAAAAAAGTTGATTGTATCGGGGATCTTCTTGAATTGATCAGGAACAGAAAAAAACATTAAGATGTTGATAATAATTAATAATAACAATACTTTCCAAAAATTTAAATAATTCGACCTTCCGTTAAAGTAATATGTTCAATGTCAGGTGTCCAACCTGGCTGATACTGGCTGTTTTGATCATCAGTGGCCTTTCGGTGATCAACCTCACAGGATCCTCAGAGGATGCGGTTACAAACCTGTATGTTACCAGTGATTCAGCTCTGGGTACCTCTGCCTTTGTCAGGTCCGGGAACGGAACCGGATCGAACCCATACCTGATCTCTGATTGGAACATGGGGTCAAGATACATCCGTTTGGATAATACGGCGGCCCATGTTCTGTTCTTGAACATCACTTTCACATCCTCATCTTCATGGGCGTTCTATTTCAACAATGCCCGAAACATAGTGGTAAGGGATGCAAATGCAACAGGTAGAGGACGTTTCCTCTACTCTTCTTCCTCTTCAGGTATCACAATAGATGATTGCAATGTCACCTCGATCCCAACACAGACGAATGTAGTTGACATCAGGAACGGTGATAGTTTCACGATCTCGAACAGTAGATTCATCCATGCCTCCGGTGCGACAGCATCCATCACATTCGACAATCAGGGTAATTCACGGAGGTTC